>CAIWNB010000464.1 GCA_903913965.1 uncultured beta proteobacterium | reverse complement strand
GTGCAACATGGCACGTCCTTTCATGTTTGCCCTGGGTTGCATCCAAGCGCGGGATTGTTCGTCGGGACGTTGTCCTACCGGGATTGCCACGATGGATCCGAAGCGCTATCGCGTATTGGATGTGGATCTTAAGGCGCAGCGCGTGGCTAATTTTCATCACAATACGCTGCATGCGGTGGCTGAGATGTTGGGGGCGGCGGGGCTTAGCCACACCGATAGCCTGACTCGTCGCCATATTGTTCGCCGGGTCTCGGTCAGCGAGATCAGGTTGGCTGATCAGATTTATCCAAAAGTTTTGCCGAATGCACTCATCGACGGAAAAGCGGTCGAGGACATCCGTTTGGGCACCTACTGGAATCGGGTTGGTGCTGAGAGTTTTCAGCCGATAGATTTGTTGCCTGGAAAGACCTAGCGCCAGCCCTGCGGTTCTTTTGCTCTTTTTTAGTTTTAAAACGCCGCGACGATGGGCGGTTTTTGGCCTGGCGATATGGTCGTCAGATGGTAGCTTTTTCGCATTTCCTATTCTCGATAACCCGGCAAGTGACAAACTTGCCCACCGTGAAAGACGCCATGACCTCGATTAGAACGATAGTGTTACTGCTTGCCGTAATCATCGCACCACCCGCATTTGCCCAAGCTCCGGCTGCCGCGGCCAAGCCTGCCGACAATATGCAGATGCTGCGCGACAAACTGAGTGGCGACAAGAAGTTGGTGGTCACCGAGAACCTCGATCTAACTGAGGCACAAGCCAAAGCCTTCTGGCCCTTGTACGAGTCTTATCAGGCCGAGCTGCACAAAATAAACGATCGGCTGGCATTACTGATTGTCGGTTACGCCAAGCAATACAGTGCGAAGACCTTGACTGACGCGAGTGCCCTCAAACTCTTGAATGAATACATGGCCTTGGATGAGGCCGAGGTGAAGCTTAAGCACACCTATGTGCAAAAATTCGGCGCGGTATTGCCGGGCCTCAAGCTTGTGCACTACTTGCAGATCGAAAACAAGATTCGCGCGATCCAGAAATTTGAATTCGCGCGCGAAGTGCCGCTGGTTCCCTGATCTGTAGTGATGCCGGCTTCGCCTTTCCTGTTACCAAAAGTGGTAACTATCTGGCGCTTTCAGCGCTCACACTTACACACCGATAAAGAGGTTATCAAATGAAACGTCGAATTCCTTTTGCATTACCGGTAATCGTCGTTCTCCTGGCACTGGTTCTCCCGCGCGGGCCCGGCGCCATCGCCCAGTCCGCGACGCCAGCGTTGGCGCCGGCCGCGGATTCGACGTCGGTCGCCGAACCGGCCCCCGCCCCGACTCCGACAAGCGCTGCTTCCGCAGTCGCAGCCTCAGACTCGACGTCCGCAATAAAGGTGGCGGAGCGGGACGCCGAGCGCGCCGAGCGGCTTGCCATCAGGGACAACGGCCTTGCCATGCTCTATAAAACACAACCGGAGGTGCAGAAGGCGGTGGAGGCGGCTGCGGGCTATGCAGTTCTTGATGTCACCGCGGTATATATTATTTTGTTTGTCGGGCAATCGGGCAAAGGCGTCTTGGTCGACAACGCCAGCAAGAAGGTTACCTATATGTCGAGCAAGCGCGTCGGCACCGGCCCAGGTGCCGGCAAACAGCGCGTATTTCAGATTTTTGTATTCAAGGAAAAAAGTGCGATGGACACCTTCGTTTTGTCCGGGGGAGTGGGCGGCGACATTGGTGTGGCGGCGACCATGGGGAGCCATACGATGCTACGTTCCTTCAACAAGAACATCGACATTTACCAGATTGCAGAATCGGGCTTTGCGCTACAGGCCGGCTGGGGTGGCACCGTCTATAGTGTTGATAAAGACCTCTAGTAAAACCGGATCCGGGGCGAGGCTCGGGTCATCCGAAGT
>CAIWNB010000463.1 GCA_903913965.1 uncultured beta proteobacterium | reverse complement strand
GAGAAGCGTGAATACGCCCTGAAGCCGATGAACTGCCCGGGGCACATTCTGATCTTCAAGCAGGGTATCAAGAGTTACCGCGATCTGCCGCTGCGTTTCGGCGAGTTTGGCCAGTGCCACCGCAACGAACCTTCAGGCGGATTGCACGGCATCATGCGGGTACGTGGCTTTACGCAGGACGACGGCCATATTTTCTGTACCGAAGACCAGATCCTGCAGGAATGCGCCAACTACACGGCCTTGTTGCAAAAGGTCTATGCCGATTTTGGCTTCAAGAACATCATTTACAAGATCGCGACCCGCCCCGACAAACGCATAGGTTCCGAGGAGAGCTGGGACAAGGCCGAACACGCACTGATGGAGAGCTTGCGGCTGTCGGGCTGCGAGTTTGAAATCACACCGGGCGAAGGCGCCTTCTACGGACCGAAGATTGAATACACACTCAAGGATGCGCTGGGCCGTCAATGGCAATGCGGCACCATGCAGGTAGACTTCTTCATGACCGAGCGCCTTGACGCGGAGTACGTGGGGGAAGATGGAGCTCGTCATCGACCCGTGATGTTGCACCGCGCCATTGTCGGCAGTCTGGAGCGTTTCATCGGCATTTTGATTGAGGAGAGCGCCGGTGCGCTGCCGACCTGGCTGGCACCGGTGCAGCTGGCGGTGCTCAATATTACCGACGCGCAGGCTGATTACTGTCGCGAAATTGTCGAAAAGTTGAAGAAAGTACTGCCAAATCAAGAGCTTAGGGCAGTGACAGATCTCCGCAACGAGAAAATTACGTATAAAATACGCGAGCATTCAATGCAGAAGCTGCCGTATATCCTTGTCGTTGGAGATAAGGAGAAGGCGGCAGGTACCGTTGCAGTGCGCGCCCGGGGTGGTCAAGACCTCGGTGTGATGTCCCTCGATGCATTCGTGCAAATAATCGCCGCCGATATCACTAACAAGTCTGTTGTCTGAGCCGATGTAATGGCCGGATTGCAAATGGTTTGCGTGTGCAATGGGTTTGTAGCTACGTTTTTCGTAGCAGAATTTGTAAAGGATTGAGCCATCGCTACTGAATTTCGTGACCGCCGTCACCGCGAAGAACGCAAACATCGCCTGAACCGGGAAATCATGGCCCCGGAAGTTCGACTCTCTGGAGTCGAAAATGAACCACTGGGCGTGGTCAGCCTGATGGAAGCACTGCGAATGGCAGGCGACCTCGATGTTGATCTGGTTGAAATCTCTGCCACGGCGGTTCCGCCGGTCTGTCGTTTGATGGATTACGGCAAATTCAAGTACCAGGAACAAAAGAAGGCTGCGGAAGCCAAAGCCAAGCAGACGGTCATTGAGATCAAGGAAATCAAATTCCGCCCGGGCACCGATGATGGCGACTACAACATCAAGATGCGCAATATCCGGAGGTTTTTGGCTGAAGGTGACAAGTGTAAAATCACGCTCCGTTTCCGGGGTCGCGAAATAACACACCAGGAAATTGGCATGGCATTGCTGAACCGCATCCGAGCAGAACTTGGTGATCTGATCCTGATCGAGCAGTTTCCCAAGTTGGAAGGGCGCCAGATGATCATGATGATTGCGCCAGGGAAGAAGAAGATCGCGGCCAAGCCGGTAGTCGACACAGCGCCAAGCACTGTGTCGTGAAGATTTTGCGATGCAAGGGGTTTAAAACCCTTTGCGTTGCAAGAAGGTGAACGGTTTATCCCGATCACCAAAAAGTGGCTCGGGGCCAACAAGGCTGCAAACCGTTTGCAGACGCCTCACGAGCACAATGAAAAAGGAGCATGAATATGCCCAAAATGAAGACCAAGAGCGCGGCGAAGAAACGCTTCCGCGTTCGTCCAGGTGGCACCGTTAAGCGCGGCCAAGCCTTCAAACGTCACATTCTGACCAAGAAGACCACCAAAAATAAACGTCAT
>CAIWNB010000462.1 GCA_903913965.1 uncultured beta proteobacterium | reverse complement strand
TTGTTAAAGCCAGTGACAACTCTGCGACCTTTGATACTCATTAAATGTTCTCCTTAATTTCCATGCACTGCTACGTAGCAGCAACCAAGGCCATGAGGCCTCGGGGTCTAGTTTACCTTGAGCCGGAGCGTAACCCCGCTCAAACAGCGGCTGGCCAGGCCGCTTTGTGGTGCAGATAAAGCTCTTCCACCTTCAGCCTGGCCCATGGCGTGCGACGCAGGAATTTCAGGCTGGAGGCAATACTCGGTTCGTGCGTGAAACACCGGATCGGAACAGCCACCCCCATCGCCTGCCATCCCAGATGATCCACCATTTCGGCAAGCATCTGCGCGAGCGTGATGCCGTGCAGCGGATTGCGGGGTTGCGGCAGGTTCATGGCGGCGAGCGTAATTGACTATTTCAAAATTTCGAGCAGTTCCACTTCAAAGATCAGCGTTGCATCGGGCGGAATGGCACCGGCAACACCCTGACTTCCATAGGCGAGTTTGGACGGACAAACCAGCTTCGCCTTGCCGCCTGTTTTCATCAACTGCACGCCTTCGGTCCAGCAGGGAATGACGCGGTTCAAAGGGAAGGTCGCCGGCTGGCCGCGTCCGTAGGAACTATCAAACTCCTTACCATCGGGCAGCGTGCCGCGATAGTGAACCTTGACGGTATCGCTACTGCGCGGGCTCACACCGGAGCCATCCTTGAGCATCGTAATGACGAGCCCCGAAGCGGTCTTGGTTTCTTTGCTTTCGGCCGCCGATGTTTGTAACGAGAAAGCGAACAAGATGATCGCCGTAGTTGTAGCCAATATCTTCATAAAAAACCTTTATTGAGTTGAGACGTCCATATTCAAAACACATCTGTAATCTTGCGTCCTGGCCCGTATTCCGCGGAGTCGTATTTAAGTTGCAGGCGTCAAGTTCCGCGAGATTTTAGAGGAAAACCAGCTCGCGTGATTGGGCGCACGCGAATAGGCGAGTCTGGTGGCCTTAGGTCTACGACATCAGAGATCTCAACCAACCAGGCGATTATCAATGAGCGATTAGATCGGCAACACCCATCAGACGGCCATCAACATGACCGAGCGCAATGTGAGCGGTCATTATCATTGAGAAAGACGTGCCGATCCTCATGCTGGAGTCGGCATGCCGGATGCGGCTATCAGTGCTTGTGTCCTGCGCTTACCTTGTTGGCGGGGGCGGTGCCTGCAGACGGGGCGGGGTAACGGATCACGACAAGTTGCTCATCCGCTTCGAACCAGAATTCTCCATGCAAACCGTTGATATCACCGGTAATCAAGAAGATCAGACCGTCTTCCACGCGAACCTCGGTGACAGTTTCCCAGGCGAACGTTGGATGGGAGTTGCTGCCGGTGCCGTTATACACGTGGTCATTCAACCGAACTTCTGACGCCGCAACGGTAATCTTGTTGGTCATGTTGGTTTTCCGTCTGTGAATACAGCACGTCAACAGCCTCGCCAACGCAAGGGTAAAACAACAATAACGGATGTCTCCGAGGCTGGTTTGAGCATCCTTACACAGGGTAGTCTCGTCGCCTTTGCGGGTAAAGGACTTTTGTTTACGCTGATTTCACATTGAATGACATATCTCAAAGAACGGAACAAAACCCGCATCACTTCAGTTGAGCGTTACGGAAACCCTGGAATCAATCGAATCAACGATTGCCTCGAATGCGGAAACCACATTTACCATGTGTTCGAGGCTGATAGCGTATCTGCGCCAATTCCTCGCGGCTGAGCACCACAGGCAGACGCCACTGGCTGCGCGGCCAGCCGATCCCGGCCATCTACGGCAAATCGATTCCCAAAACCTTGCTGTTGAGGAAAAGCAAAGCCGACAACGCCTGTTTGTGCGTCGATGCCAAAATCTTGCGCGTATTGACCAGCCAGGCCAGGAATGCCTCAACTTCGACACCGCCGAGAGTTGCGGGATGGCGCAGCCCGTGAAAATGGATGAACGCGTGCGCCCGGCGGACATACGTGCCCCCCGTCCGTAAGCTGGTATGGGGATAGCGGATGCGCTCCCGCAGTTGGGCGGGCAACTTGACGGACTTCAATGCGGGCAGCGGTGGGGTGCCGGCTCTCATGTTCGTTGAGCGCCGAATAAAATAAAGTTTAGTGGACGTAACTCTATGTCGCAACTGGGGTTTATGATCTGTTTCGTTGCTGTTCTCAGGAGAGCGGCGGCGAAGTTATGCAGCAAAACTGTCTCCCCACATCAAAGTTAGGCCTCATAGTTCTCGCATTTGCAGTTACCTTAAGGTTGACTACCATGTCCAAGCTATTGCAAGGCGCCGAACTAGAGCAACGCTGCACCGAACTCGGTATCAGCATTGAAGGGCCGCCGAGAACGCAAAGCTCCTCCGGCAGTTCTCCGCGTGCGTCAGACTTTGAGCTTCAGCGCCGCCTATTTGAAGCTGAGCGGTCGCGTCGTGAGGCACGCCTATGGTTAGTCGCCCTAATTTCCAGTGTCGCTTCCGTGCTAAGCGCAGCGGTCGCACTGGTTGCTATATTCGTCGCAAAATAGCATGCGGCTGTCGCTCCTCCACGCAAGAGGTTGCTTTGGGAAATTGGTCGCCGTTGTTACTTTTTCCCCGCGAGGCCCAACCCGGCAGTCAACACGGACGCTGCACGATGAAGCCGCGCAGCGCCGATGACTTCTACGTTAGAGCGCGCAGGTACGAAATGAATACGAAGAAATTACTTGTCCTATGCGTCCCCACCATCCTGGTTACTCTCATCTTTGGTTCTATGCCTTGGGGATTTACTACAGCTGCAATTAGTCTGGCTCTATATGGGGTTGTCTTGTTTCTTCCCAGCAAGTCACTGGTGAGAGTCAACGCGAATGTCGCCCTTGAAGGGCTAACCTACGGTGACATAAAAAGGGCGAAAGATCACATTGAGATTGCGCTGCGAGAAGCCGAAGCCTCAACCAAGCTAAGTGCAGAAGATATTGAGCTTCTGCAGAGCGCCTGTGACAAGGTAGCTTCTGCTTTAATGAAATCGGGGCAGATCGATGCTGGCAATTCTCTACGTAAACATGGGGAAACTATTGCCTCGCGTCTTTCACCAAACACCTAGATGCGCCACAGGTGGCGCGCTGCTGAAGGGGGCGTTAGAGTTTGAGGTGCAAATGGTCGAGCAAGTCCATCATCCAGCCTTTCCGCTGCCCGCCAATCCCGACGCCCCCATCTGGCGCTACCTGACGCGAAGCAAGTTCGAATGGATGGTGAACGAGGGTCGGCTTTTCATGCCAAGCGCCGCGCATCTAGGCGATCCGCTGGAAGGTACACAACCACCAGGCGACTCGAACTACTGGGAATCTCTCGTTGACCACGCCGCATCCGAGGCGCAAAGGCGGACGATCGAGCACAACCGTCAATTGATCTCCCGTTTTGCCGCCGCATTTCGTACTCGCTACTACGTGAGTTGCTGGCATCTCAATGACGCGCTCAACCCAGCTATGTGGAAACTTTACGCTGACGACTCTGAGTCCGTCGCAATCCGAACAACACCCACAAAGCTACGTTCTGCACTCTCCGCCTATGTTGATATCGGAATGGTCAGATACATTGACTACGCCGTTGATCGGCTGCCTACACTTAACATGCTCGAATACATCACGCACAAAAGCACTCTCTTCGAGCACGAGCAAGAGCTTCGTGCGGTCGCAATGCATCCTGTCGTCGAGGGCCTTGATCAACAGCATTTCCGAACGAATCACTTCGAGGCTGAAAACAAGCCCACGTTTCGAGTGTTTGCTCCGCCCATTCACTTCGCCGCCATCGTGGATTCCGTCTTCGTCCATCCCAAAGCGCCCGCCCCCTTCTTTGATGAGGTGCACTCCCTATGCGAAAAGCACAGCCTACCAGCCCCGATGCGCGCTGCATGGTAGTTCTGGCCTACCCGCGCTTTAACCACCGCTTGCAGGGGACGCGCCAAAAAGCGGCGCGCCCTTGAAGCGGGACGTTAGGTATCAACAACACTCACTCAACAATCACCAGAGGAATCAAGAATAAAAATCATTGAAACTTGTGACATGGCCAAAATATTGATTACCGAAAAATGCAACATGGATTGCCCATTTTGCTATAAACCTGATGCCATTGCTGAACAAGAACTATCAATTGAAGAAGTTGGAAATATTTCTAAGGCCTTTGTTAAGGCTGGAGTTACGAAGGCAAAAATATCTGGTGGCGCATATGGCAAAGCGCTTGTTCGAAAGGACATTCTGGATGTTGTGAAAGCAGTTCGAGCTGCTGGCATGATTGAAATTGGACTAGCAACAAACGGTAAATCACTAACAGAAAAGAAAGCACGAGAATTAGCGGATGCAGGGGTAACGTGGGTTACACAGAGCATAACTACACTAAAGGATGAAACATACAAAATCCTATACAAGAGCACTTTACCAAAGGCATCAATCGCTGCTGTTTCAGCAGCTAATTTATTTGAGCGCTATCAGATTAATTGCGCCCTAATGAAAAACATAAATGATTCAGAAGTTGAATAAATTATTGAAGTTGGGCATAAAAACGGGGCTGTTGTTCAATTCATGGAATTAACGGGCCATGAGCAAAATGCGGATTTTTATAAAGAACACTTCATCTCGGCAGAACCACTGAAAGCGGGTCTATTCGAGCTTTGCAGTGAGTATTATTTCAGCAAAAGCAATATGCGCCATCAATATCAGCTTCCGTCAGGCGTGGTCACAATTAAGCAAACACGTCACGAGCCATCTGCATGTGCTTCGTGCCGAAGATATTTCGTAAGCTCTCGCGGCAAAATTTGGTATTGCCGACCAAACAATGTCATAACTGACACTCGCGCAGAGAAAATGCTGAATCTTCCTGAAAAACTAGAGAGTCAGCTTAACTTTGCTGACAAAAAAGAAATGACAATACGCCTTCGGTTCGGTTGTGATCGCGCAGTGGACTGAGCATACCTAACAAATCATTCCAGCGGACTGCCTTCGGCAGCCGCTGAATTCAAACGTTGGGCCTCATGAACTTCACAATCTATAGCTTGCCATTTAGATCAATTTTGAATGAAATGTCATCGACGTTTCCAAGACGACTCCTTGCTCTGCTGATGGC
>CAIWNB010000461.1 GCA_903913965.1 uncultured beta proteobacterium | reverse complement strand
GCGCGAGGTGAAAGAGCGGGCGGTGGCTGTCCAGATTGTTGGCGACGGTCCATTGGTCGTGAACGACGGTGTCGATTAGTTTGACCTGAGTGGTGTCGAGGCCGCGGGTGGCGGCATGGCTGCTTGCGCTGGCCAGTGCGAAGGCGGCGTCGACGATCAATGGCGCGCCGCTTGTCGCCTCACGCGCGAGCAGTGTGTTGGCAGTGGTGAGCGCGATGTAGACGGCTCGTCCGCCAGCGGTGACCAGACGCAGGCGGGCAATATCGTCGCGGCCGAATGTCGCCAACGCCTGTGCGGGTGGCAGTGTTAGCGGTAGCGGTAGCGGCTCAGCTGGAAGGCTGGGCAACCCTGCAACCCGTTCGCTTTCGCTCAGTTCCGGAAACGGCACCCAGTGCATCACCGCGCCGCTGGCGAACCACATGGCGAAGAACAGGCAGCAGGCGATGCCTAACCAGCGGTGCAGCAGCTTCAAGGTGAGCGTCAACGCGATACCTAGAATTTCATCACTGCCGACACTTCGTAACTACGCGGTGCGCCGAGCAGGATCTGATCGGGATAGAAGGGATCACTCCACGCGGCGTAACGCTCGTTGGTGATGTTGCGCACGCGCAGCGACAGTTTTGTTTTACGCACGTCAGTGGAGGCGTGCACGTCGGCGGTGGTGTAGGCGAGCAGTTTCACTGTATTGGCATCGCTGTGATAACGGTCGCCGACGTGGCGCACGCTGGCGCCGAATTCAACGGGCTGTGGTAGGGCGGTACGGTAGATCATGCCGGCGTTGGCGATGAAGTGCGGCACGTTGGGTGGCGCGTTGCCCGAGAACGTTCCGCCGGCAAAGTTGTAATCGGCGTAGGCGGCCTGGGTGTAGGCGGCGTTGCCCCAGAAATGCCAGCGCGCGTCCGGGCGCACGGCCGCAGAGAGTTCGAGCCCCTTGGATCGCTGTTCGCCGGCGCTGTTGAGCGTGCGTCCGCCGGCCGCCGCGTAGACGTTGCTGCGCGTCATGTCGAAGGCGGCCAGTGTCCACTCGGCGCGGCGTTCCCACCAGAGTTGCTTGACGCCGGCCTCGTAACTGCGCACGCGGGTCAGCTCGACCGGTTGTCCGGGGCTCATCAGGAAAAGGTCGCCAGCGACGACATCGGCGGCGGTGGCGTATTGGCCGTAGAGGGTCAGGCCGGGCCGGGTCTCCCAAGTGGCGCCCATGCGACCGGTAGTCGGATGGAATGATTTGGAAAACGGAAAATCCGTGCGATTGGCACCTGCGGCATTCACCGAGGTACGGTCGAGGTCAATGATTTCATGCCGCAGGCCGCCGACCAGGGCAAAGGTCGGCGTGAGTTTGAGGCGGTCTTCCACGGACAAGGCGTTGTTGCGGATGGCGGTGGTTTGTTTCTGCAGCGTCAGCTGGCCATAGAGACCGCGCGCCGGGTCAACCACGTTGACTGTGTCGGATGGAAAGTTTGCCGCGCCCGGGCGCGTGAAATCGAGATTACTGGTGTCGTAGGCCAGCACCACCCGGTTGTCGAGGCCGCCCGGCCGGCTATCCCACTGCAATTCGGCCTTGTTGCCTATGAGTTGCTGTTGGTGGCTGACGAAGAACCGTTCGCGATCGAGTTGCCCGCTGCCGGTGTTGTAGGCAATCACCTCGTTGTTGTACCACTCGCGGCGCGCCGTGTAGTAATAGAGTTGGTTGCGTATCACCACGTCCGGGCGCAGCGACCATTCAAAGCCGCCGCGCACCAGGTTCTCCTCGGCCTTCATGTAATTGTCGAGGACGTTGTAGTTGGT
>CAIWNB010000460.1 GCA_903913965.1 uncultured beta proteobacterium | reverse complement strand
CTGACATGACCATCGCAGACCCCGTCGGCAAACCACGAAGCGGCTGCACGTATCAACAGATGGCGACTGCGTTCGAACTGCATGAAGTGCGTCGAGTGTGCAACCTTGATAAACATGCGTTGCGGCGCCGCCAAAGTGTGCCAGGCTTCGATGCGTTTGGCATAGTTATCGAACTCGCCCAGCAGCATCAAGGTCGGCGCCTTGATCTTCGCAAGATTGTCGCGCCAACCGAAATTCATGCGATTGGGTGCGCGCATGATGCCTTTGCCATCGCGCGCCCAGGTCGCGCCGACGGTATCGACTTCCATCAGTTCGCGCCATACCGCGTCGCATACCGCAGGGTCTTCGAGCTGCGCCGGGTCATGGATATTGTCCTGCCAGCGGTTGTGCAGCAAAAACTCGCGGCTTTGCAGAATCATCGGTGAGCCGGCTTCGGGCATCTGTGCCGGCGGTGTATCAGGTTGGAAGAAGGGTGCGATGCCGAACATGACGAGTTTGTCGACACGCTCCGGATGCAGCGCGGCATAACCACCCGCACGCGGTGTGCCGGTCGACCAGCCGAGAAAGGAAATACGCTCGACGTTACGCAGCTTGCAAATGTATTCAACCACCGTTTCGAGTTCGTCCCATTCGGTGCGGCTCGAGACCAGCTTGTGTGCATAGCGGGGGGCGGCCGGCGCTGGCAACACATGAGGAATCAGTTCGTGCTGGAATTCTTGATCGACGTTGCACGGGTCGTCCATCAGCGGCCGCGGCGACGGCGCATAACCGGTGTGTGAAAGTGCAAACACATCGAAGCCCTCGCGTGCCAACGCCGCCATCAGGCTGTAATCCTTGTATTGCAGATCATAGGCGACGGTCGCTGGCGCGAAGCCGCCGTGCACCATCAGCACGACGCGTGGCGACTTTTGTGCCAGCGTGGCGGGGAGCGCGCGTTCGCGCAAAAAGAGTCCGGTTACCTGCCCCTGGATCGCGGGCACGGTGGAAACATGGGTGACAAAACGGTCGGTAGTGACGAGATCGGCGCTGTGCTGGCTCATGGTGATGGCTTTTGACGATGAAGTGAATATCGAAGTTATACTAGCACAGCGCTCTTTAATACTGTTCCAACAAGCGCTGCATCCGGAGGAGGTTCAACGTGTCCCTGCCTTGCCGCATTGCTTCTGTCATTCTCGCTGGCCTGTGCTGCATGACCGCGGCCACGGCCCAACCCTTCCCGAACAAACCGATACGCTTCATCGTGCCGGTGCCACCGGGCGGTGGCGCAGATTTCGTGGCGCGCACATATGCGTCGCAGCTCGCCAAGGCATTTGGCCAGCAGGTGGTGATCGACAATCGCGGCGGAGCGGCCGGTATCATCGCCATGGACGCTCTGGCCAAGGCGCCGGCCGATGGTTACACGCTGGTACAAACCAATATTTCCACCATCTCGATCAATCAGTACATCTATGACAAGCTGCCGTATAACGCTGAACGAGATTTTGCGCCGGTCTCGCTGACCACACTCAATCCACTGATACTCGTTGTGCATCCCGGCGTGGCGGCAAAAAATATCAAAGAACTGGTTGTATTGGCCAAAGCCAGACCGGGCCAGCTCGCCTATGGCTCCCTCGGTAGCGGCAGCCTGCAGCACCTTATCGGCCACGTTTTTGGCCGCGAGATCGGCGCACAGCTACTGCATATACCGTATAAAGGGGCGGCGCCAGTGACCGTTGATCTGCTCGCCGGCCAGGTGCAAATGGCCTTCAGCGGTATCGGCACAGTGGCCGGCCACGTAAAGGCCGGGCGTCTCACCCCGATTGCGGTAACCAGCGCGCAACGCATGGAATTTTTTCCTGACACGCCATCATTTAGCGAGTCGGGCATTAAGAACATGAATTTGCTACTTTGGAACGGCATCCTCGCGCCGGCTCACACACCGCCGGCGGTCATACAACGACTGAATGTAGAAATCCGCAAGGCCGCTCAATCAGTGGAACTGATCCGGGCGATGGGCACGCAGGCCACATCACCCACCACCAGCACGCCGGAAGATTTCGCCACCTTCATCAAGAGCGAACAAACGCGCTTCGCCGTCATCGTCAAGGAATCGGGCGCGCGCGCCGACTAAGTTCACCGCACGCACGCGCAGCCGCCAACAGGCGGCGCGGATGACCTCTTCAGCGGCGACGCCGGCCGCGGATTTTTTCGAAATCGCGATAGAGCAGCGACAAATCCTGCTCCGCCATACCCATGTCCACCGCCTGCTGCAAAAAGGCATAAGTGCGATCCGCCAGTTCCACATTAGCGCCGCTCTTGCGCGCGAGCTTGACCGCGATGCCGACATCCTTCCACGGGTTGTAAACGCGCGCCTGCGCATTCCACGAGCCGTTCAGAATGTTATTCGGGAAACGGTGATGACTGGCATAGCTGTAGGCGGTCGACACATTAAACACCTTGATCATGTCGGCCACCCGCATACCCATGCGTTCGGTCAAACGTGCGCCCTCGCAAGTGGCAAGAAACGTCGTGTGCAGCACCATGTTGTTGATCAACTTCATGGCGTGGCCCGATCCCGACGCGCCCAGATGGAAGACGTTCTTGGCAAATGCATCGAGCACCGGCTGTATGCGTTTGAGCACCTTCGCGTCACCCCCGACCATCAGCGCCAGACTGCCATCGGTGATACCGGCCGGCCCGCCGCTCATGCCGGCGTCAAGATAATGGATGCCGCGCGTGGCCGCTTGTTTGGCCAGCCGCCGCGTATCGACGGGGTCAGAGGTGGTGAGATCGCACAGCACCAACCCCTTGCGCGCATTGACCAGCATACCGTCGGCGCCCTTCAAACAGACCGTGATCTCCTTCGACGAGGGCACCACAAAAAACACCACCGAACAGGCATGCGCCATGGCGGCGGGTGTGGCAACGCAAACGTTCTTGCGGTTTTCAAATGGCTTGCGACAGTCGGCCACACTGTCCCAGACCATCAAGGGCAGTTTCTGCCGCAGCAGCCGGCGCGCCAGCGGCCCGCCCATGCGACCAAGGCCGATGACACCGATGGTGGTTGATTTAGCCATGACACATTCTCCTGAAGATTAAATAAAAAGAAAGGCGCGCGAACGCGGTCGCGCTACCAACAACCAAGGATCACAAAGCCGGCTACTGAGCGCTGCTCAGAGCGTTTTGTCTTCGGCCACGAACAGCGGCACTTTCTTGCCGCTGAACGAGGCCGCGATGCGATAGGCCAAAAACAACGCGGCCACCGTCAGCAGGGCCAGCGACAACGGACGCTCGCTCACCAGCGTCACATCGCCGCGAAACATCATCAACGTCTGGCGCAGACTGTTTTCTGTGGTCGGCCCGAGCACTACGCCGATGATGAAAGGCGCAATCGGATAACGCCAGTGCCGCAGGAAATAACCGACGACACCGGCAACGATCATCACCCAGACATCGAACAACGAATTGCGCACACTGTAGACACCCACCAGACAAATCAAACTGATCACCGGCATCAAGACCTGCGGACGGATCACGGCGATTTTGGCAAACAAACCCACCAGCGGCAGATTCAGTATGAGCAGCATGATGTTGCCCAGATACATCGCGGCGATAAACGTCCAGAACACCTCTGGGTGGGTGGTGAACAACATCGGCCCCGGCTCGACGTTATGCATGCGCAAGCCCGCCAGCATGATCGCGCCGGGCGCGGCGAACGGCAGGCCGAGGGTCAGGAGCGGAATCATCGAACCCATCACCGCGCTGTTATTGGCCGATT
>CAIWNB010000459.1 GCA_903913965.1 uncultured beta proteobacterium | reverse complement strand
GCACATAGGCGTGAATTGTGCAGCGCCAATCGCGCGCCGCTTCCTTGAGCCAGTGGAGATAGCAATGGTAATCCTCCTCGGCAAAGAAGCAGGGCTCTCCGTTGACGCCCCGTTGCACAAGGTGCTGAGGCATTCCGGCTAGTTTGATGCGTAGGCGGCGTGGCATTGGACTATCTCAAAATGTCAATTGATGCTGACCCCTTTGGTTTTGGCCTTGGTATCG
Organism: uncultured beta proteobacterium; assembly: GCA_903913965.1. Taxonomy (GTDB): domain Bacteria; phylum Pseudomonadota; class Gammaproteobacteria; order Burkholderiales; family SG8-41; genus PALSA-1004. The sequence goes on along the minus strand of CAIWNB010000459.1, from coordinate 7,209 downwards.
TGGAACCACGCAATCTTGTGGCCCGCGCCAGTTTTGGTCTAACTCGTGATCGTGCTTGGCTGCCCCTGGCTGGGCTGCAGCCACCTCGCTGCTAGATATATAGCCCTTCTTAACTGGCGTGAGATCTTCCTCGTGGTAAACGGGAAGCAAATTTCGTTTCTTTATCGATTGGGGAAAATTTTGATAACTGATTGATTCCCATCCGTTCGCATATTTGAAAAAGAAATACGCTGGATTGGGACAACCTGCCTCTATATAGCTAGCGGCCGAATTAGGAATAGCGGCAACATAGGGAACGCCCCCCGCAATTCCCAAAACCATCGGCTGCAGCTTTCCAGGATTTTCCCATTGCACTATTTCTCCGCTAACAGGATTCGTAAAACTCAGCCAATATTTCACGACTCCAGTTGCAGGTTGTCCCGGCTCGAAGCGACGCGGCGCGAACACTACGCCGCGGTCCACTACGATTATCTTTCCATCAGAAAGCAAAACCTCCTCTTTCCAAAGGGATTCGCTCGAACATGCGGACGTAAGAACCATAAATACGCCCGCGATAATAGAAAGTATTTGCTTCGTCATTGCTTCACCTCGCTAAACTCGAATCTTGGAAAACGAAGTCAGGTTTTGCTAATTGCATAATTGGCTCCATTGCGCAAACTTTCGACGCTTTAAATTCTTGGGTTCTAACAATTTGTTACTAGTGTCTTTCTCCAACAGCGCATTGTGCGTCATGCGCAAATTATTTTTCGAAACCAAGCCTTCGTCTGTGTGCGCCTCTTCGACCAGTTCGCTGCGGAACTCGGTTGACGCCCAGTTGTACAAGGTGCTGGTGCATCCTGGCCAGTTTGATGCGTGGGCGGCGTGGCGTTGGACTATCTCAAAATGTCAATTGATGCTGACCCCTTTGGTTATTGATCTACCACTTGCCACAGCTTGTTGAAATCCTCGGCTTGGGGTTGGGTGAATTTTGTGGAACGCTTGTTCCCGTCAAACAATGCGCGAAGGATGTCATCCTTTACAAAACCGTCCGGATTGACAAGAAACGCCTCTGCGGCCATTTGCAAGTTTGCATATTTCAGATAATCCGCTATCGTCGAAACCTTCATGTTATTTCTCCACTCGTGGAGTTAATACCTTCACGACAAAGATGCGCGTCTGATTCCAATGCACAGGATTTCCCCCAGGATCTTTCGGAAATGCAGGACAAGCATGGCTAGTTGCCCATAACCAAGGCGACCGCCCCCCTGACGTGTTGCCCTGCGCCCGATCCACCATATAGCCGATGCGCTCCGCCATGACTTCGTTGGTTTGGAGATCAATGACCTTTAATGAACTGCCTGCAATCCAGTATTCCCGTTCCTCGCGAGTTGAAATGTCGTCGTAGGTAATGCCGTAACGCGGCGGCGAACTCGGGGCCAAAATTCGATCGAGAACGAAGCGTTTGTAGCTCTTGGAATAACTGCTGTCATATCTCCACGGCTCATCTATCCGGCCCGTATACCGGTAACGCTTACCGTCCGCAGGATCAATGGCGTCGACATACTGGTATCCAAGACGCCTCCTCCAAGTGGGAGACGGATTTTCAGGAATTCGATAAAAGCCCGCAAAAAACGTTTTGATGTAAGTATCACCCGTTGAATCGTTTCCATACGGATCAGTCAGCGCAAACTGATCACCATAATTGACCCCCGAAGGCCTGATCTTCATCAGAAACACGTCCTCCACATCTTCAACCGTCCGATAAATCTTCTCTCCCGCCGTCTTGCAGCGCTCCTGAAATATCGCCTCCGCACGGGCCAAACGCGCTTTTGGGTCACGCGAATTGGACGTCTCCGCCAGATGCCCGGAGCACGCTGTCAACAAACCAATCAGCAGCAGCACCAATCCCGGCAGGCGGCCTCGCTTCGTGAAAACTCCAGTTGTTTCTGCCGTCGCATTCATGTCGCCCCCCCACCCAAATTTGGCCTCCATCACAGGTGCACGAACGACAGTTTCGTACACGCCTGAATGGTTTCATCACAAACCATCCCCCGAACATCCCACAAAAGACCTAAACCGCCAATAAGCGGTCATCAAAACACAAGGTGCGCACGTTACTTTACCGATCGATGTTTCACGCCGCACGCCGGCGATACCCGAAGAACAATCAAGCATTGACATGGTGAATAATATGCACTACCTTCTAAAAAAATGGTAACGCTGCATCGCTACCGAAACTGGAAAATTGAAGTGTTCGGGCGCGAGCATGGCATTCCACATGTGCATGTAAGCGGGCCGGAATTTCGAGCAACCATCGCCATTATTGACGGCAGCATCATTGCAGGCGCCCTGCCATCCGCAATACTTAGAGAAGTGCAAGGCTGGCTTAAGTTCAACCGAGACACTGCGATGAAACTTTGGTGTCAGCGCAACCCGAAACACCAGGATATTTTATGACCCTGACGACCGTTACCGCTGTCGAAGCACTGCCCAAAACACACTTGCGCGTGCGCTTGTCGAATGACCGCACGATCGAGGTCGATATCCGCGAATATTTGAGCGAGCCGGGTTACGAGCCGTTACGCAAAGTCACTGTTTTTGGCCGCGCTAAAGTCTCCGCATGGGGACATGGCGTCAGTTGGCCCGGCGATATCGCCATTCCGATTGAAGCGCTTTATCGGCTTTCCAAAGAGCAGGCGGGGAAAGCGTGGCCCACGCAAAAGTTCAATGCCTGGATGCAACGACATCAATTGTCCGCGGCGCAGGCGGCAAAGGCGCTGGGCCTCACGCGGCGAACGATCCTCTACTATCACACCGGCGCCAAGCCCATACCGATCTACATCGCACTGGCCTGCGAAGGATGGGAGCATCGGCAATTGAAGGCAGCCTGAAATCAATTATCCAGCCGCGCGATCCAGATGGCCGGTTTACGTGCGCCAGGAATCGATGGCGCTGAAGTCGACGTGTGTTCTCTGCGTCGCATCCCAACGACGCCCCCCCATCAACCGCACCTGCACGGCAATACCGCCGTCACCTGCGGCATAATCCCCCTTTCCCTCGTCACCCCAGCTGTCCGGAGCCCCGCATGCAAGCCATCACCCGCCTGTTACCCGATGCGCAGTTCTGCCGCGTAGTTGTTCACAATGGTGTTGTGCAGCTGGCCGGCCAGCCGGCGAAGGACCGCAGCGCTTCGGTGAAATTACAAACCACCGAGATTTTGCGTAGTCTCGACGCGTTGCTCGCCAAAGCCGGCACCGACAAATCGCGCTTGTTAAGCGCGGTGATTCATCTCGCCGATATGCGCCACAAGGCAGAGATGGATGAAGCCTGGATCACGTGGGTCGATCCGCACAACACACCAGCCCGCGCCGTGGTTGAAACGCGCCTCGGCAACCTTGGTTCCGGGGTCATGATCCGCGTCACCGCCGCGCTCTGAGCCGGCGTCACACACAGAAGCTGTCATACTCGATTTATTTTCCAACAGGGAGTCCCTTATGAGCACCATCACCCGCCACGAATCCGATGCACGTCTGTCACGCGCCGTTGTCCACAATGGCGTTGTTTACCTCGCCGGCCTCACCGCCGACAAACGCAGCGCCGGCATGAAAGAACAAACCACCGAGATTCTGCACAAGATCGATACGCTGTTGAAAACCTCGGGCAGCGACAAATCAAAACTGCTGAGCGCCATGATTTACATCACCGACATGCGCTTGAAGCCGGCGATGGACGAAGCCTGGCTAGCGTGGGCGGACGCGAAAAACCTGCCGGCGCGCGCCTGCGTTGAAACCCGCCTCGGCACGCCCGACACGCTGGTTGAAGTCATGGTTGTCGCCGCCCAATAAAGGCCCCGTCATGAGCCAACGCATCACACGCTGGGAGTGCGACGCCAAACTCTCCGACATGGTTGAACACGCCGGCATCCTTTATCTGGCCGGCCAGATCCCGGAAGACACCGCCGCCGACACGCGCGGACAAACCGCCGAAGTGCTGGCGACCATCGACCGTCTGCTGGCCAAGGCGGGCAGCGACAAATCGAAGCTGCTGTCGGTGGTGATTTTTATCACCGACATGCGCGACAAGCCGCAGGTCGATGCAGCCTGGCTGGCGTGGGCCGACCCGCAGGCGGTGCCGGCGCGCGCAGTGCTCGAGGCGCGCCTGCTCAACGCCGAAACGCGCGTTGAAATGGTCTGTGTGTGTGCACGATGAAAGCAGAACTGATGGCGGTCAAAGCGCTGACGTTTGATGTGTTCGGCACGGTCGTCGACTGGCGCGGCAGCATCGCACGCGAAGTGCGCGCCGTGGCGCAGGAAAAGAAACTACGCATCAACGCCACCAAATTCGCCGACGCGTGGCGGGCCGGCTATCGGCCGGCGATGGATCGCGTTGCTGCCGGCACACTGCCGTGGACCAAAATCGACGATCTGCACCGCCTGATCCTTGACGACGTACTGACCAAGTTTCGCGTCAGCGCACTCAGCGATGCGGAGAAAACCCATCTCAACCGCGTCTGGCACCGGCTCAAGCCATGGTCTGATTCGGTGCGCGGACTCAAGCGGCTGAAAAAACGCTACACGATCTCGACGCTCTCCAACGGCAATGTCGCGCTGCTCAACAACATGGCGAAGAACGCGGGACTGCCGTGGGATTTGATTTTGTCAGCCGAGATTTTTCATCACTACAAACCCGAACCCGAGGTCTATCTCGGTGCCGCCGCGATACTTGGCTTGCAACCCTCGGAGGTGATGATGGTGGCCGCGCACAAAGACGACCTGCGCGCCGCCGCACGCCAGGGCTTGCGCACCGCGTTGGTGTTGCGGCCCGATGAATACGGCCGCGGACGGCATCCGGATTTGTCCCCCGAACCGGCGTTCGATATCAACGCCGCCGATTTCAATGATCTGGCGGCGCAGCTGGGGCTCTAGCCCGCCTTCACGTTGCGACAACCCAACCGGCAGAAAACCAACCGATGACCGATTGCCCGCATTGCCTCACTGCATTGAAACCCGGCGCCAATGTGTGCGCGGCTTGCGGCCTCGTCGCCCGCGGCAAAGCCTGCCCGGATTGCGCCGAGGTGGTACGCGCCGCCGCGCACAAATGTCGTTACTGCGGTCACAGCTTTGCACGCGAGGCGCGCATCGCCGACTTTGAACAGTTCTCCGCGCGGGCCGATCTGCTGGCGACGCTGCTGATCCGCGGCCGGCTGATTCCGCAGCAGATACATCTGTCACCGGAAAAAATTACGATACAGAGTTGGGGCTTGTTCGGCCTCAGCCGTACCGACGAGGATATTCCGTGGGAAAAAATCGCCGGCTTCCACTATCACGCCGGCTGGTTCTGGGATGCGGTTGAAATCCAAACCCGCGGCCAGCGCGCCAACTGGATCGGCTGCCTGCGCAAAGCCGAAGGCGCGCGGGTCAAGGAACTGCTCGAACAGATGAAGGAATAGGCGGCGCCTGCCGGGCCTATTTACTGGCGTAGGAGATGAACTTCTCCGGGCTCACACGCACCGCAGCACCGGTCGGACAAGCGCGCACGCAAGCAGCACCGCCCGTCAGGTCTTTGCACATATCGCATTTGACGGCCTTCTTGCCGAGCTCTTCGTTGTGATACTCCGCCTCGCGTCCGGGTTCGGCCGTCAATCCGGTGAGCAGCCAGGCCCACAGACTGGGCGCACTGCGTTTTGGGTTGACCTGCGCGAGCTGGATGACGCCATAAGGACAATTGCGCTGGCAGTTACCGCAACCAATGCAGGACGAATCGATGAAGACCTCGCCGTTGGGATTGCGATGGATCGCATCCGGCGGACAATCCTTCATGCAATGCGGATTTTCACAGTGGCGGCAGGAGGTTGGCACGTGAATGTTTTCGAAGGTCGGGCCGGCCTGACGATCGAGACGCGACGTACCGTCGTGCACATCGGCGCAGGCTTTCTCGCAGTTGTCGCAGCGCACACACAAACTCTCGTCGATCAGCAGCACATCGGTGCCTTCGCCGAGCCCCTGATTGATGAGGAAACTGATGAGATTGCCCGGATCAGGTTCACTCTCGCGCTGCACGTTCTTCGACAGCCGTTCGAGCACGCGGGCCTCGATACCCCCGCGCAATGTGGCGTTGCGGTGGAGTACGTCGTTAAAGCCGGCAGCTGGCAGCAGGATGGTTTCACAATTAACCGCGGCCCGCACCGTCGCTGAGCGTCGCGCCTCGGACGACAGCAGCGCCATCTCGCCAACATAGTTGCCGGCGGCGACATACGACAGCACCACCTCCTTGCCACCGATCACGCGTGAAATAGTCACCGAGCCGCGACGAATCAAATGCAGACCGTCGGCGGCATCGCCCTCCTTAAAGATCGTCTCACCGGCGGCATAGTTCTTGATCAATGCGCCCGTGACGATCTCATCCATCTCGGCTTCCGAGACAAACGGCGCGATTTGCGTACGCACGGCGCGGCGTAGCGAGGTTTCGTCGATCTGGCGGCGCACCGACTCGATACTGGCCACCAGCTTGAGCATGGAGCGACGCGGCGTCTCGATCAATACGCAATCCTTGCCCGCCATCACGGTGCTCGAACGACGACGCCCGGAGAGCAAACCCATTTCACCGAAGAACTGGCCGCGTCTCAGCTTGATGGACTTTGTTTTGCCGTCTTCGGCTGGAATCTCAATCATCACCTCGCCATCAAGCACCGAGAAGAAGGAGTTGGTGTAGTCATCCTTCCGGAAGACCACCGCACCGGGCGCGGGTGCGACAACCTCGCTGTCGAGCATGAATTCGCGTAGCTGCAGTGTGGTCAGATCCTTGAACAGCGGCACATTGCCCTGCACCAGGGCGAGTGCCTCGGCGACCGTGGCGGCACGTTTGAAATGAACAAACTTTACCTTGAGTAAATCCTCATCGGCCGGCGCCACCGGATTGCCGAGGATGTATTCGACCACCTCGTAGCCCTGGTTCATAGCCTGCTTGATCAGCGGATAACCGCCGAGCGCACCTATGATGTAGAGGCCGGGCACATTCGATTCGTAGGTCGCCGAAACCTGCGGCACCGCCTCCATGGTTTGGTTCGGAAAACGCACACCGAAACTTTCAACCAATTTGCGCGGCGCGATCGCACCAAGGCGGGCGATCACACGATCACAGGGGATGCGCTCGGTGTTCTGCGGCGTCTGCGCGACAAAATACAAGGGCTTGCCACCCTCATCGGCCCGCTCCACCTGCACGGTTTTGGTC
>CAIWNB010000458.1 GCA_903913965.1 uncultured beta proteobacterium | reverse complement strand
TTTCTGCGCCGCCGAGCCGTGGCGCAGCAGCGTGCCCATGATGTACATCTGCGCGTGACAAGCCCCGGCATTGCAACCGTTGCGGTGGATGGTTTCGAGTATCACTGCAGCGGCGCGCAGCGGCAGTCCGGCGCCGCCGTATTCCTCGGGAATCAACGCGCCGAGAAAGCCGCTCGCCGTGAGGGCGCCGACAAACTCCGACGGATAGGCGCGGCCGTCTTCGAGCTTGCGCCAGTATTCGCCGGGAAATCCGGCGCACAGTTTTGCCACGCTTTCACGTATGTCGGCGTAGTCTTCGCCGAGTTCCATGCGACTCTCGTTGCTGTTCATGCGTCCTCGCTGTTTGTAACCGGCGCCCTCTAAACACTCGGGTGCCGGCACTGCTCCACCCGCTACGGCGCGGGCGTATGCCTGATCAACTCGCTGCGCGTTTGAAAATCGGTGGCAGTCCCACCGGGCTTGCTGATCCACAGATCATGGCGCACCCAGCGCCGCACCTCGCCCGACCACCAATAACTTTGTTGCATGCGCCCGCGACGCGCCACCGGCCCGCCGCCAAAATGCCCTTCGACATCGACGCGCAAGGCGCGAAAGCGGCCCGCCGGCACGTCGATGGTTTCCCAAGCGCCGACGGTGACCATGCCTTCCCATGCCGCCCGCACCCGTGCCACCGTGCGCTGCGCCTTAAACGGGTAGACCGTGCCGGGGGCGAGAGGAAAACGAAAATAACCTTCGTGCGGGCTGATTTTAACGCCGCTCGATGATTCGATCAGATTCCAGTCGGTAGAATAAATATCGCGCTGGCCGCTGGCATCGGTGGTGATGCGTCCGTCGGCGGCAGCCGTGACCCGATAAGAAAATTCATCGGTCTTGTGATTGATCAAACTGGTCTGACGGTAGACCCAGAGATCGCCGGCGCGCACCTGCGGCCGGCCCATCGACTCATCAGCAGCAAACGAGGGCGCAGCACAGACCAGTAGCGCCGTCAGCAGACAGCGGCGCATACAGGTTGTGATGAACATGTTTGCCTGACGCCATTATTGCGTCACGCCGCAGGTCCGCCCCGGCGCCACCGGTGCCGCACCGCGCGCTGCCACCACCACCGAATAGCCGGCGGTCTTGTCATAGCCGAGCCTGAAGTTCAGCGGCTTGACGTCCTGTGCATTCTGATAGGCCTGGGCCAGCGAAGTCTGCATGGTGGTTTGAAACAGATTGTGCGGCTTCACAAAGTGGCCGTATAACTTCGTCTTGAATGCGCCGGACAATGCCGAGTATTCAATACCGGTCTCGTCCTGCAGCACGCTGGGGGCATTCTTCAGGATGGCATTGCGCAAAATTGAGAAGTACGACATTTGCAGCAAATGCGAGGCGGCCTTGACCAGGGTGCGATTGTTTGACGCCTGCTCGATAAACGCGCGTTCGGACGGGCGTTTGACGATCACACCGTCCGACAAATCCATGCGCAGATAATCCACCAGCACGCGGCGACCGTTCTTCACCAGCGTCAGGCGGACCGAGTTCCACGATGAAGCGAGCGCTGGATCTTCCTTCACCGGCACCAGCTCTTTGCCATCGGCACTGATCTGCACCGGCTCGACTGATTCAACGTCGTAACCAAGACGTGCAGCAAACGCCATCAATTGCGAAGTCACACTCACAGTGACTTCATGACGGCGCGCGAAATCCTCGAGTTCATTGGTGCGATAAAAACCCGTGCGCGCGAAGAAACGCCAGCGGTTGCGATAGGCCGCCAAGACACGCTTGAGTTCAGCCGCTGGGAGACGATCCAGCGCAGGCGGCAAACCCGCGCGCTGCATCGCCACCATGATGTAGCGACCGGCCTGCGGATAGAGCTCGTTGACCGACGAGAGGTCGGGACCCGAGAACGGATAGAACACCGTCTCCCCCTCTTTGGAA
>CAIWNB010000457.1 GCA_903913965.1 uncultured beta proteobacterium | reverse complement strand
GCTTTTCCGTCAGAAAATTTGATGATCCAATCGTATAAACCCAGACGTTCTACCTCATGACGGTTTAAGTTGCCGTTCCGATCATAGTGTCCGTGGAAAGCCGCGAAGGTTTTCTACAATCCGTGATCATCTGTGCTTCCCCCAATCCGTAACCACCGAAACAATCGAGTGGTTATCAGAGCTTTGCTTTATGATGACAAATGGGTGCCGGCCAGGTTTGTCACCTATTGAACTCAAATAAAACCGATTAATGCGAGGGGGTTACGGTAATGCACAAACACTTAAAAATGCTATTGGTATTTGTCGTGCTGGCTGGAGCCCTCATCACAGCAGGCTGTGCGACGCAACCGCAGAGCAGCACAATACCGCAATACAAAGTTGATCCTTTCTGGCCGAAACCACTTCAAGACAACTGGATTTGGGGACAGGTATCGAGCGTGGCCGTCGACAATCAGGATCACCTCTGGGTCTTGCACCGCCCAGACACCCTGCTCGATGATGACAAGGGGGCTCAGAAAAAACCTGCGGCGAATCGCTGCTGCCTGTCGGCGCCGCCCGTGGTGGAGTTTGATTCCCAGGGAAATATCATCCAGGGTTGGGGTGGCCCCGGCCAAGGCTACGATTGGCCGAAGAATGAACATGGTATCCATGTCGACTGGCAAGGCAATGTCTGGATCACCGGGAACGATCCTGCCGACCATCATTTGCTCAAGTTCACACGCAACGGCAAGTTCCTATTGCAAATCGGTAAACCGGGGAAATCTGAGGGTAGCAACAGCACTTCCCAGCTCGGTCGCCCGGCAGCAGTGGAATCGGACGCAGGTGCCAACGAAATTTATGTCAGCGATGGCTATGGCAACCGCAGGGTAATCGTCTTCGATGCGACCACCGGCGCCTATAAACGGCACTGGGGGGCGTATGGCGCGGTTCCAAGTGATGAAAAAGTGGCTGCGTATAAACCTGGTGGCGAACCGTCAAAACAGTTTGGAAATCCGCATTGCTTACGGTTTTCTAAAGACAATCTCCTCTATGTCTGCGACCGCCCAAACAACCGAATTCAGGTGTTTCATAAAAATGGCACTTTCGTGCGTGAGTTCCTGATCGAAGCCGATACCTTGACTGGCCCTTTGGCTGATCTTGTGATGTCGCGCGATTCGCAACAACAGTTTCTGCTGGTTGCCGACGGCTCCAACTCGGAAATCTATGTTCTCGGCCGCGCTGACGGTCGCAAGCTGGCGAGCTTTGGACGTCCCGGCCGGATGGCAGGCGAATTCCGCTCCTTGCACAATATTGCCATCGACTCCCGGGGCAATATCTATACCGCTGAAGCAGGTTTTGGCCGACGCGTGCAGAAGTTTTTACTGCAGTAAAGATCGGGGTTGCGAATAACCATTCAATCAATTCGGGGTCAGGTGCTACCGCCCCCCCCTTGTTACCGCAGACAGGCGCCACCAGTGCATCGAGCGAAACGAGATCGTGGATATTTAACGCACGCGCTGCGGTCGTCAAATGCCGTGCAGACCGCGAAGCCATTGCTTTGCAGTTGTTGCGCGATCGCCTGCCCCATGCTGCCAGGGTTCATCACGCCGATCTTTTTAAACGTCATCGCTGATTCCGCCAGGCTGGTGCTGCACCGGCCGCGATTGTTCAGTCAACCTTCACTTTCGCATCGCGGATGACACGCGCCCATTTGGCGATTTCCGCTTTCATGAAAGTAGTCAGTTCCTCGGGGGTGCTGTTGATTGGCTCGATAGCCGCGCGCGTATAAACCGCCTTCATCTCGGCGTGCTCGGAAGCGCGGATAATTTCGCTGTTCAGTTTCATCACCAGCTCGCGCGGTGTACCGGCCGGCGCCAGATAGGCATACCAGACCCCGGCATCGAAACCGGGCAGGCCGGTCTCGGCGACCGTCGGAATGTCCACGCCGGAGAGCCGCTTCGTCGTGCTGACGGCCAGCGCGCGTATACGGCCCGAATCGATGTGCTGTTTGCTCGACAGATAAGTCGCAAACGTCATCTGGATGTTGCCCGCCAGCAGGTCGACCAGCGCCGGCCCGCCGCCCTTGTAGGGAATATGGATCATTTTCACGCCGGCCATGCTGCCTAGCAGTTCGGTTGCCAGATGCGCGCCGCTGCCGTTGCCGGCCGAGCCGTAGATGATCTGCCCCGGCCGTGCACGTGCCAGCGCGAGCAGTTCCTTCGTGCTCTTCACCGGCAATGACGGATGCACGAGCAACACATAGGGGCCGGTCGCCAGCAGCGTGACCGGTTCGAAATCCTTCAGCGGATCGTAGGGGAGCTTCTTGTATAGGCCAGGGTTAACTGCCAGCTGTGCGGTCACCGCCAGTACCAGCGTGTAGCCGTCGGGCGGCGACTTTGCGACGAGTTCCATGCCGATGTTGCCACCGGCGCCGCCGCGATTGTCGATGATGAACTGCTGCCGCGTATTTTCGGCAAGCCGTTGCGCCATGGGCCGCCCGATCGTGTCAGTGCCGCCGCCCGGCGGATAAGGCACCACCACGCGGACCGACTTCAGTGGAAAGTTTGCCGCGGTCTGCGCATGGACGGCATTACAGGTAGCACACAGCAGCACGACCACCCCGGCCAACGTTTTTTTCATCACAGCAATTCTCCTTCGTGTGAGGCGCGTTTCGATTTTCGGGAACGGGCGGCCCGCCACCCTTAATTGTGCCGCAAATCAACTGCGCGCTGGCGCAGCGTCTTGTCGGCTTTCAACACCATCTTCGCCACTTTATGGGTCGGCGTATGCGGGAGGGCATCAACGAACAACACATGACGCGGCACTTTTTGCGGCGCCCGATGTTCGCGACACCAGCATGCGATCTCCTGCGCATCGGCCACCGCGCCGCGCGGAGGTTAGGCAATTCAAACCATCTTTTTCGCTATTCGCGACTATATCGCCGGCTGGGCCAACGGGCAATCGCACGGTGTTTTGTGAGAACTCCGCATAAATTATTTCAAAGGGGGAATACCCCACCTGTAGTGCTCCCCCAAGCTCCATAAATGAACAAGCCGACTGGTGAGAGTCGGTTAATCCATTGTTTTTAATGGTCGGGGCGAGAGAATTTGAACCTCCGGCCACCCGCACTCCATTATTGGCTCTTAAGAATGAATCGCTTCAAGTCATTTGATGACAGACATGCAAAACGGCCTCATGGATAATCCCGGATAAAGATAGGCCGATTGCGGGACGTTGACGCTAGGCGGTGATTATAATTGCGCCACACCTCGAAGTTGCGCCCATCCCACATCTAGAATAGTGGAACCATGAATAAAAAACCCTCCGTTAGCAATACAGCCAGCGAGCTCACAGCAAAACCCGACACCGCAGGTGGTCTGTCTCTCGTCGATAAACGTGCGCTACCGCGCGCATTGCGCAATTATCTGGCATTACAGGATTTCATCGACCATGCACGTAAAGTCCTGCCACGTCCAATTTATGGCTATGTCACAGGCGGCGTCGAGAACAACATTTCACTTCGCGGCAATCGCGAAGTATTTGACGAAATCGGCTTCGTACCCAAGCCGCTCGTGGACACCACACAGCGCAGCATGAAAACAGAACTTTTTGGCAAAACCTACAGCGCGCCTTTCGGTTTCGCGCCGATGGGCGGAACCTCGATCGCAACCTACCAGGGCGATCTGGTACTCGCACGCGCAGCGGAGGCAGCCAATATTCCAATGATGATGAGCGGCGCATCGCTGATGAAAATGGAAGAGGTAAGGGCGGCAAGCAACAACACGATGTTTCAGGCTTATCTTCCTGGCGACGAGGACCGCATCAGCGAAACCTTTGAACGAGCCGCGGCAGCCGGCTTCGAAACGATCGCCGTCACCGTCGATGTGGCGGTCGCTGCGAACCGCGAAAACAATGTGCGCGCAGGATTTAACAACCCGCTACGCCCAACACCACGCCTAGCCTGGGACTGTCTGCTAAAGCCAAAGTGGCTGTTCGGCATGTTCCTCAAAACGCTCATCAAGGATGGCATGCCACATGTTGAAAATATGGGGCCGCGTGCGCCGCTGATTTCGAAAACCGCGCTGCGTAGCTACGGGCGGCGTGACCGTCTGACCTGGAAACACATCGCGCATATGCGCAAGATCTGGAAAGGTAATCTGCTGCTTAAGGGCGTGCTGCACAAAGACGTCGTCCGTATGGCGCGCGAACACGGACTCAACGGCATCATGGTGTCCAACCATGGGGGCAGGCAACTCGATGGAACTGTTTCACCCCTGCGTGTCTTGCCGGGATTGCGCGAAGCGGCGGGCGACATGACACTGATTATGGACGGCGGTTTCCGGCGCGGGACCGACATTCTGAAAGCACTCGCCCTGGGTGCGGATTTCTGTTTTATCGGCCGCCCGTTTCTGTGCGCAGCCGCCGTTGCCGGCCAGGTTGGTGTCGAACATGCAGTCAAACTATTAATGGATGAAATAGACCGCGACATGGCGATGCTGGGCATTAACGGCCCAACCGAAATGAGCCGGGAATTTTTAATGCCCGCCACGGGGGCCGGCTTCCTGCAATATTGATATTAACGAACAGTCAACGACTTCGAAGTTGGAAGAGCTCCCACTCCCCCGAAAATGAAAAAATACGACTGTTGCGGCCGAATGAAAATTGACTATGGATCAAATGGGAATCGGCGGTAACAACTCGGATATGCTTCGCGTATTTCTAGGGCTATAGCAAGTTCAGGCGCTGATTACTGGCGAAGTCGAAGCTCCCACTAGCGTCTGCATCTGTGCGATCGTTTCAATCCGCGCCCGTCATCGCTGACGGGCGAACCTCCACTCCCTCACCGTATCTTCACAGACTAAAAGTTTCAATCCGCGCCCGTCATCGCTGACGGGCGAACAAATTAAACAATAATTTTCGCGCTTATTATTCAAGTTTCAATCCGCGCCCGTCATCGCTGACGGGCGAACTGTGGGGCAAAAGTTTTAAGCCTTGCTGCGATGGGTTTCAATCCGCGCCCGTCATCGCTGACGGGCGAACTTACGCATTCCGCCTTCCGGGCTGGCCGGGCACGCGTTTCAATCCGCGCCCGTCATCGCTGACGGGCGAACTTCCTTACTGCGCGGCGCTGGCGGCTGCACCGTGAGGTTTCAATCCGCGCCCGTCATCGCTGACGGGCGAACCCTGACCTGGTAAATGCGGTGCCGCCGCCGGTGTGTTTCAATCCGCGCCCGTCATCGCTGACGGGCGAACCCGCTCGGCGGCGGGGGGTGGGTATG
>CAIWNB010000456.1 GCA_903913965.1 uncultured beta proteobacterium | reverse complement strand
GTTTGGCACCGCCCTGCACGGCAGCGATGCGGTGGCGCTGCGCCGCTTGCGTAACCGCTGGGGCGTGTTGTTTCAGGAAGGTGCGTTGTTTAGCGCACTCAGCGTCTATGACAATCTGGCGCTGCCCTTGCGCGAACTGCGTACAGTCGATGAAGGCATGATCCACGATCTGGTTATGCTCAAGCTCGACATGGTGGGAATAGAGCCGCGTCACGCCAACAAGATGCCGTCCGATCTTTCCGGCGGCATGATCAAACGCATCGCCCTCGCGCGCGCACTGGCACTCGAGCCGGAGCTGATTTTTCTTGATGAGCCGACGGCCGGCCTCGACCCCGATCGCAGCGAAAGCTTTGTGAAGTTGATCGATGAGTTGCACGACGAATTGAAACTCACTGTAGTGATGGTGACGCACGATCTGGATACGCTGGTGTCGTTGTCGGACCGGGTTGCGGTATTGTGTGATCAGCGGGTGGAGATTATCGGCACCCTCGACGAGGTGGTCGCCAATCCGCATCCCTTCATCCGTAATTTTTTCATGGGCGAGCGCGGCCGGCGCGCGCTCGAGGCGGTGCAGGCGGTCAATGCCATCATGGCAATGACCTGAGCAGGTCGCAGCGAACAAGGCGCAAGGAGAGCAGAGGCGATGGAAAACAGGGCACATGCGTTGGCGGCGGGTTTGTTCACGCTGCTCTTGGGGCTGGGCGTGATCGCGGTCTACGCCTGGTTCGGCGGCGATACGGTGCAAACGAAAAATGTCATGCTGGTGTCGCGTTATCCGGTGTCCGGTTTGAACGCGCAGGCGCCGGTGCGTTTTCGCGGCGTGACGGTGGGCAAGGTGGTCGCCATCAATTTCGATCCGGTCAATCCGCTGAGCGTGCTGGTTGAAATTACGGTGCGCAGCGACACGCCGCTGACGCAAGGCAGCTACGCCCAGCTCGGTTCGCAGGGCGTCACCGGTCTGGCCTATGTGATCCTGGATGACGCCGGCAACAAGCCGGCCGCGCTGGCGGCGGCGGAGGGTGCACTTGCACGTATCGAGGTGCGTCCTTCGTTCATGGATAGCATGACCGATGCCGGCCAGCAGACGCTTGCCAATTTCAGTCAGACGGCGACGCGTATCAACGCGCTGCTGAGCGACGCCAACCAGCAACAGCTGGTCGGCACCTTGCGTAACATCGATCAGGCGGCGGCGCGGGTGGCGAGCGTCGCCTCGGGGCTGGAGCCGACGCTGCGCAGCATGCCGGTGCTGGTCGGTGATGCGGGCATCGTGCTCAAGCGCGTCGACACCCTGCTGATCAATTTAAATCAGCGTGTCGATGCGTTCGAACGCGCGGCCAAAGGTGCGGGAGAACTGACGCAGAGCGGTGTGGCTTTGAGTGATGCGGTGATGACCGAAACGTTGCCGCGTCTGAACCAGTTGGCCGATGACTTGCAGCAGGCGGTGCGTGGTATGGAGCGCACACTCAACGATCACAACGAGCAGCCACACGGTCTGATCTTCGGCCGTAATCCGGCACCGCCCGGACCCGGCGAAGCGGGATTTGAAAGCAAGGGGGGGCGATGAAAAAGTTATCAGTCGTATTGCTGGGATTGTTACTAAGCGCGTGTGCCGTCGGACCGTCGAACCGTGAAACGCCGATGGTCTTTGATTTCGGCCCGCCGGTGGCGCAGACGACGGAGGCAAAAATCATCCGCGCCAGCGTGGTGTTGCAAGGCTTTACGGCGCCGGCCTGGCTGGACACCATGGCTCTGGGTTACCGGCTGGCCTATCAGGAACCGGCGCGTCAGCGCGCTTACGCCAACAGTCGCTGGGCGGGCACGCCGGCGGCTTTGCTCACGCAGCGCCTGCGCGCGCGCCTGGCCGCGGCCAGTGAGGGCGGTGTGATTGCAGGCGGCGGTGTGCGGGCGGATTACCTCCTGCAGCTGGAACTGGATGAATTCAGTCATGTCTTCGATACCACCGAGCGCAGTCGCGGGGTGCTGGTGGTGCGGGCGACGCTGGTGAGCCAGGCCAGGCACGCCCTGATTGCGCAGCGCACCTTTACCATCGAGCGCAATGCCGAGAGTGCCGATGCGATTGGCGGGGTACACGCGCTGGTGGCGGCATCCGATGCGCTGATGGAGGCGCTGGTGGCGTGGACGGCGGCCGCTGCCGCTGCCCCGACACGCTGATCGTACTAACCGTGCTGCCACGCTTGCCGCGC
>CAIWNB010000455.1 GCA_903913965.1 uncultured beta proteobacterium | reverse complement strand
GACTGCGCATCCCGATACGCCACTCCTGGGGGTATTGCGTGAAAACCTGATGGTCACCGGTACCAAATACGGCTGTGGCGTCGGACCGGGTGGCGCCTGCACGGTGCACGTTGATGGCAAGGCGGTGTTTTCATGCATGCGGCCGATTTCTGCACTCTCGAACGCGCAGGTGACGACGATTGAAGGGTTGTCGCCGAGCAGCGAACACCCCTTGCAAAAAGCCTGGATCGCCGAGGAAACGCCGCAGTGCGGCTATTGCCAGTCCGGCCAGATCATGCGCGCAGCGGCCTTGTTGAAAGACAATCCCAAACCCACACGCGCACAGATTGTCGCGCACATGAAGACCAACCTCTGCCGCTGCGGCGCCTACCGCAGCATCATCGCCGCTATTGAGCGCGCGGCGAAAGCGGGTTGAACATGGCCACCTTGCATGCCGGAGCGATGCGCTCAATCGCACCCATCAATGCATCGCGCCGCGATTGGTTGAAGCGCACCGGTGGCCTGGCGCTGGGTTTTACCTTCGGCCCTAATCTCCTGTTCAAGGTTTTTGACGCACGCGCCTGCGAGGATGGACTGAAGGCCAATGCCTGGGTGCATTTCCGGCCTGATAACAGCATCGGCATCATGTGTCCGACGGCGGAAATGGGGCAGGGCATCATGACTTCGCTGCCGCTGATCCTGGCTGAGGAACTCGATGCTGATTGGGCCCAGGTGGAAGTCGAGCAGGCCCCGGCGGCGAAGGATTACATCAACCCCGCCTACTACGGCGTGCAGGGGGTTGGCGGCAGCAATTCGACGCGTGGTTACTGGATGATCATGCGATTGGCTGGCGCGCAGGCGCGTCGCATCATGCTGATCAACGCCGCGCAGTTTTGGAATGTGCCGATGGCCGAATGCACCACCGCGCCCGGCAAGGTGCTGCATGCAGCATCGAAGCGCGAATTTAGTTATGGCGAGATCGCGGTGTTTAGCGAGGTGGTCAACAATCCGCCGCTGGTGACCGAAAAGGATTTGAAGCCGCGCGCGCAATGGCGTTTGATCGGCCGTGACGTACGGCGCGTCGATGTGCCGGCCAAGGTCAACGGCAGCGCGCAATACGGTATCGACGTGCAAATACCGGGGATGCTCTACGCCTCGCTGGCACGTTCGCCGATCGCCAACACGCCGCATCCTCTCTATGGCACGGGGGCCGAGAACGGTCCGTTGTCTTTTGATGATACCGAGGCGATGAAAATTCAGGGGGTGGTCAAGGTCGTCGCGCTCGATCATGCCGTCGCCGTGCTGGGCACGGATTACTGGGCCACCGTCAAGGCCAAGCGCGTGCTGAAAGTGGTGTGGCGCAAGGGGGAGCTCGCCTCGCAATACCATAGTGAGGCGAAGAAAACCGAATGGGCTGGCATTGCGCGTGACCGCAATAAAGGCGGGCGAGTCGTGGGTAACGCCGGCGATTTCGGTGCCGCCTTCAAGCAGGCGGCGCAGACCGTGTCGGCCGAGTATCTGACCGATCATGTGCATCATGCCTGCATGGAGCCTTTTAACGCCACCGCCTGGGTACGCGGCAATGAAGTCGATGTCTGGGTGCCGACCCAGGGGCAGACCTGGGCGCAGCAGGTGTGCGCGAAGATCACTGGCGTGCCGGAACAAGAAATTCGTATCAACACCACCTTTGTCGGCGGCGGTTTTGGTGCGAAGACCGAGCAGTTGATGACGGCCGAAGCGGTGCTGCTCTCCAAGGCGATGAACAAGCCGGTCAAAGTGATTTGGAGTCGCGAGGACGACGTCAAACACGGCGCCTACCGGCCGCTGAGTGCGCAGCGCATGGATGCGGCGCTCGCCGCTGACGGTAAAGTCACGGCGTGGAGTCACCGGCTGGTGGCGGATTCGGTGCTGGTCAGAGCGCGCAAAATCGTCTGGGACAAGAATCCCGGTTTTGACGGTTCGGTGGCGGTGGGCATGGTGCAGCCCTATGACATTGCGAACAAACACCATGAATACGTGCATCAAGCCGGCGGCGTGCCGGTGGGTTACTGGAACGCGGTGGGCAACGGCTTTACGGTGTTCGCGGTCGAATCGTTTATGGATGAGGTGGCGACCAAGCTGAAAAAAGATCCGCTGCAACTGCGCATCGAATTGATGACCGATGGGCGCGGCAGGTTTGTTCTCGAAGAACTGCGCAAGCGGTGTGAATGGGACCGTCCACGCGCCGGTCGCGCGCTGGGCGTGGCGTATAACCACGGGGGTGCGTGGAATTGCCAGATCGCCGAGGCGGTCGAGGTGTCGGTGGATCGTGTGAGTGGCGCGATCAAGGTG
>CAIWNB010000454.1 GCA_903913965.1 uncultured beta proteobacterium | reverse complement strand
TGACGCGCGAGATGCACCAGCCCCGCCGGCACACCGGGTATCGCCGCCGCGCCCCCACCACGATGCGTTGCCGTCGCAGAAGGCCTGCCATCCGCGCCCAGAAACATCGCGGTTGTCGCCGCCGCTGGTGCCGTCTCGCGGGCGTCGAGCATGATCTGGCGCTGATCGGCGGCGCGATGTAACAACCACAATCCACCGCCGCCCAGGCCAGACGAATAGGGCTCGACCACCGCCAGCGCCGCTGCCACTGCCACCGCCGCGTCAAAGGCATTACCGCCCTCGCGCAGGATGCGATAACCGGCATCGGTCGCCAACGGATGCGCCGATGCAATGGCAGCGCCATCCCGTCCCGGTGCCGCCTGCAACAGCGTGCAAGAGAACGCCGCCAGCAAGCCGGCGAGCAGACTTACTCTGCCGCATTGGGCAAAGCGCTTGCACACCCAAGCCAGCGCGAAAAACATCTTCAGCACCTTCATTCTGCTCTTTGATGGCTCATAAAAACGTTCGCGAACACGCTCAGCCCGCGGCCTTGCGTTGCGCCAATGCACGCGCGTCGGCGCGCATCAACACCGCGCCGCCGCCGAGAAACACGGCGTTAAGCCAAAACGCCGGCGACAGACCAAAGGCGGTGGCCAGCGTGCCAAACAGCAAGGGGCACACCACCTCGATAAACTTGTTAAAACTCTGCCGCCAGCCAATCGCCTCGCCAGCACGTCCCTCCGGCGCACGGTTATAGGTCAGCACCATCGACAACGGTCCACAACAACCCAGCCCGAGACCGAAGACAAACGAAATCGCCGCCAGCATCACGGGGTCCTGCACAAAAGGAAACAGCGTGCAGGTCGCGGCAGTCAGCGCCAGCGAACCGGCCACCACGGTCTCCTCATTGGTCTTGCGCACCAGCGTGGGCATCACCAGTCGCGCACACAGAATCGCTACTGCAAACACGCCCATGATCAAACCGATACGCGAGGCCGGCAGGCCGAGTGAGTGGCCATAAATCGGCATATAGAAGCTATACAGTTCGCCGCCCGTCTCGATGATGCCGGCGGCGATAAGCGCCCGCCGCAGCGGCACGTTACGCAACAAATCGATGGCCCGATGTTTGGGCGGCGCTGCCGCAGGCTTTGCCTCGGCCGCCAGGCCACGACGATAAAACAGCAGAAACACCAGCGGCGCCACGGGCAGCGCGGCGAGTAACGCGCAGGTCAGCTGATGGCCGAAATGATCGATGGCAAACCCGGTCAGCGGCGGCGCGATCAGCGCGGTCATCGCAATGCCGATGCTGTAGAGCCCGAAATTGCGGGTACGGTTATGCCCTGCCCCCGCCGCGCCAATCAAATGCTGGGACGCCACGGTGAAAAATATATACAGCGCGCCGACCAGCGTCACCGACACATAGAGCATGCCAAGACGCGGCCAGACAAACGGCAGCAACAAGCCGCCGCCCAGTCCGGCGCAGCCAATCATCATCAGCACCCGCGGACCGAAGCGGTCAGACAAACGCCCGGCATGAATGGCAATAAAAAGGGAAAACACCGCATACAGCGCAAACAGCATGCCGATTTGAAATGGCGTCGCGCCAAACTCGATGGCGTAGAGGGCCATCAGCATCTTGCTGCCCTTGTACGCAATGTGATTAAGCACCGTCAGTGCAACGACGAAATAGAAATTCATGGATGGCGGTGCGCGATCTGGCTGGGGTGTGGTTTGTGCATGCCCCCGATTGTAAACCACCCCCTCTCTGCAGCCGTTGCAGCCGTTGCAAAAACGGCGCCTGGGGTACACTGCGACGCTTGCAACACGACCAACATTTTTCGCGGAGACACAGCATGCAAATCAAAACAATCGGCGTCATGAGCCCGGGCGATATGGGACAGGCGGTGGCGGCGCAACTTAAGCTCGGCGGTTTCACCCTGCACACCGCGCTGGATGAACGCAGCGCGCGCAGCAAGGCGCTGGCGCACGAAGCGGGTCTCATCGACGTCGGTTCGGTAGAAAAACTGGTGGCCAGCTGTGATGTGATTTTGTCCATCATGAACCCCGCTGCCGCACTTGAATTCGGACTCAAAGCCGCCGCCGCGATCGCCACCGGGCATGGCAATCCGATCTTTGTCGATTGCAACGCGATCTCTCCGGCGACCCTGCAACAAATCGAGGCCGCGATTGTCGCCGCCGGCGGTCGCTGCCTCGATGGCACCATCATCGGTTCGCCACCGCGTGACGGCGCACGCTGCAACCTCTATTTCGCCGGCCCCGGCGCCGATGCGCTCGCCGTTTTTGCCGGCCCGCATTTAAATGTGCGCATCCTCGGCGCACGCAGCGGGGACGCCAGTGCGTTGAAGATGTGCTACGGCGCCATGAACAAGGGCATCACCGCGCTCATGCTCGAAACCCTGATGGCGGCGCGGCGCCTCGGTGTCGAGGCCATCTTCGAGGAACAGATGCGCGAAACGCGCAGCGATGTGCATGACTGGATGATCAAGGTGCTGCCGGTCATGCCGCCCAAAGCCCATCGCTGGGTGCCCGAAATGCTGCAAATCGCGCAAACCCTGGAAGGTGTCGGCATGACGCCGCGCATGCTGCAGGGCGCGGCTGACATGTATGAGCTGGTCGCCGGCACCGCGCTCGGGCGCGAGACGCCGGAGAACCGCGACAAATCGCTCAATGGCCGTGATGTGGTGCGCCGGTTGGCGGACGAGCGTTAAGCGTGGCGTGCGCCGCGCCAGCCCACACACGCTGCGCCGCGGCGGCGCGGCGCACGTCTAGGGACGGTAAATCGAGCGCCGGTCGCGTGTATAGGTAATCACGTCGGCCGCACCTTCCTCATAGCGCGTGCCGATGGTGATGCGCCCCGAACCTTCGAGTAGCAGTTCGCTACGCAGCACATGCACTTCCTCACCACTGTCGAGCGTGACAAAAGTGCCGTTCAAACTATGATCGAGCAGGTAGAAGTGCGTGCGCAACAGACGGATGCTGAAGTGTTTGCGCGAGGCCAGTTTCGAACTAACCACCAGATCACAATCCGCGGCGCGCCCTGCGGTCAGCATCGCGCGTGCATGGTCAACGCGCACCTTGTTTTCATAGTGCACAACCAGCAGACTGCCTTCGTCACCCGGAATGGTCTTCTGCACATGGGTGTTTACATCCGTTAGATCGCCGACATCTTTCTGCCATAGCACCTGATAGACGGTCGATTCCTGGGTGCTGCCTTTGAGCACCGTCTTGAAAACCGGGCGCACCCGCGATTTAAACTCAGGGGTCAGATTGCGCTCAGTCACCTCGGTGGTCAGTATCTGCCCCGCCACCGCCACCGCACACAAATACGCCGCCGAATTCACGGTGTCGCCAAATACATCGCCGTCTTCGCTGAGCACCGAGCCGAAATGCAAGCCGATGTGCATCTTGAGGTCGACGTTCCCGGGGCGCCGCTCTTCAACCATGGATTGCATCTCGGCAGCTGCCGCCACCGCATCGTCGGCGCGCCGGAATGCGCACATGGCCTCGTCACCGATGGTCTTGATGATGCGGCCATTAAAGCGCGCCACCACCTCGCCAACCAGCGACAGGCAGGCATCGACTACGGCGCGTGCCGCGTCGTCGCCGAGCGTGCCATAGAGTTTGTTGCTGTCGGTGATATCCGCGAAAAGAACCGCGAGATTTTCGTTAACGCGTGCCATTGGTTTCCCAGTCAGCCCCCCGGCCAATTATCCCACAAGCAAGCCGCACAGCAGCCCCGTCCGCGCGTCCAGCCTTTCCTGCGAGCCCGACCTCCGTTTAGGCTGGTTTGATCATGCCGAGTTTGTCCTGCATGCGCCCGTCAAACTTCGCCAGATTAATGACGATGCGTTCGTGTAACCCGCCGCCGATGCGCTCTTTTTCATCCTCGGCAGAAACATCAAAAAACAAGGTGCGCTTGTCCACCCGAATCAATTCAGCATGCGCGCGCACGCGCATCCCCACCGGTGTCGCCGCCACATGGGTCACATCGAGGTGAATGCCGACGGTCTGATGCCCCGCCGGTAACAGACCCTCCACTGCCTGCAGGGCGGCGGCCTCCATCAGATTGATCATGATCGGGGTCGCCAGCACGCGCACCCGTCCGCTGCCGACGTGCGGTGCGGTGTGTTCTTCGCCGACCACGATCTCCACCGAGCCTTTAAGCCCGGGCTGGATTTGCGTCAAATCCATCAAACTGTCCTCTGCGCAGCAATGACCGCTTCAGGCCTCACATCGGCGTCCTCACACACCCTGCACGACCGGATTTTCCAGCGTGCCTACGCAATCGAGAGAGACCCGCACCCTGTCACCGGGCTTGAGAAAAATCCCGCGCGGGCGGCCCACGCCCGACGGTGTGCCCGTGGCGATCACATCGCCGGGCAGCAGCGTCATGCGGCGGCTCAGATATTCAATCAATTCGGCGATGTTGAAGATCAGACCAGAGACCAGCGTGTCCTGCATCTTTTCCTGATTCACCCAAAGCTGCAACTGACAGGCGTAGATATCCGGCACTTCGTCGGCCGGCGTGATCCACGGCCCCATCGGCGCGGCCGTTTCAAAATTCTTGTGACCGAACCAGTCAATATTCCAGCGCGGCCAGTCCGGGCGCCGCGACAGATCGCGCGCCGACAGATCGTTCATGATGGTGTATCCAGCGACGTAGTCCATCGCATCGGCAACACTGATGTTACGGCCCTTCTTGCCGATCACCACCGCGCACTCGGCCTCCCAGTCGACTTTCTTCGAGACGCCGGGCAGGCGGATTTCATCGTTCGGGCTGATCATGCAATGACGCGCCGACTTCAAGAACAAATAAGGCTGCGTCACGGTTTTATCCACACCGCTGCCCTCGGCCGACATTTCCTTGGCATGCGCCATGTAATTCGCACCCGTACAATAAATTGCCGGCGGGTAATAAATCGGCGCCATCAACTTCACACTCGCCAGCGGCTTGCCCGCGGGCGTGCGATCAGCCAGTGTATGCAGCGCCGGGCAAGCCTCTGCCCAGGCCCCCAGCACATCCAGCGTCGAACGCGCCCACGGCGTCGCCGGCAGCGCATCCTGCAAATCGACCACCGTATCGCCACCCACCAAAATCCCTGCGCGCGGTTCGTGCTGATCGCCGGCGTAATTCAATAATCGGAAACTTCCCATTCGAAACCCCCTTATCAAGTTCTTGCCTGGCCCTGCAGGTTACGCACCGCGCAACATGCAAACGTTGTTCGCGTGCGCTATGCGCACCCTACGAAACCATGATCTCTGTAACTAACCCGTTTAATCCTTGTATTCGAAAAACCATTTTCCCGCCAATATCATGCTGGCGAACTGTAGGCTGCGCAGGGCGCACCCTAAAAAATCCTGTCGCTAATCTTTGTATTCCGGAAACAACTTTTCAGCCAACGCCATGCTGGCGAACCAGTCGCGGCTGGTTTCGTTGTATTGCCCGATGCGACCAAACTTTTTCGCCCGTTCTTCGCAGACTTCCGGGGTCGGCATCACCAGTTCGGTGCCGCCGCCCAGCGCGCCAATCTGCGCACGGCAGGCCAGCTCGAAAAAGTGATGATAGATATACGCTTCGGGCAAGGACGAGCCGCACACCAGCGCGCCATGGTTTTCCAACAACATATGCCATTTGTCGCCCAGCGCTTTGGCCATATGCCGCGTGCCGTCGGGCGTGGTGTCGTCGTATTCGTTCTTGTAATAGGCAATGCGGTTATAAAAACGCATGGCCTGCTGTGTCAGCGGTAGCAGGCCGCATTTTTGCGCCGACACCGCCAGATTAGCTGGCGAATGGGTGTGCACCGCCGCCATGATGTCAGGCCGCGCCTTGTAAACGGAGGCGTGGACGTTGTAGGCGGCCGGGCTCGCTTTGTATTCGGAGGCCATCACCTGATTGCCATCGACATCGTATTTGACGACGTTGGACGCAGTGACTTGTTCCATGAAGACGTTCTCGGCCTTGACCAGAAAATGATTGGGCTCGCCGGGTATACGCACCGAAATATGGTTGTAGGTCATGTCGACGAACACGAAATGCGCGACCAGCCGGTGCGCGGCAGCAAGCTGGCAGCGCAACTTCCACTCTTCATCAGAGACGCGTTCGCGCAACAGTTGCGCCTTCTTCTCCCCGCTCCGTGCGTCAATAGCCATCGTTCTTGCCTCACGATTTTTAATCGACGAACTTTAACATGGTGCGTCAACCGCCGCGCCCCGCAAGGTGCGCATTTACCGCCCTAAAAACGCCGCTATAATGCCGCGCCTGCTGTAAACGCCCGCGCGATGCGCGGCCACCGACGGGGTTTCGATGAATTTTCGCTGCTCGCTTGCCGCCGTATTCTGTCTGCTCTGCCATGGCGCTTACACAGCCACGGCAGCGGATTATCCCGCCAAACCCATACGCATGATCGTGCCCAATGTATCCGGCGGGCTCGCCGATATCGCCGCGCGCGTGGTCGCCGGCAAATTATCCGAAACGTTGAGCCAGCAAGTGGTGGTCGACAACCGCGCCGGTGCCGGCAGCACCATCGGCACCGCAATGGCGGCGCGTGCGCCGGCAGACGGTTATACGCTGCTCACCGTCTTCGATAGTCATGCCACCAATCCGCATCTGTTTAAAAACCTCGAATACGATACGCTCAAAGACCTCGCACCGATCGCGTTGATGGTACGCGGACCGCTGCTGCTCGCCGTGCATCCGAAGACCGGCGTCAAAACAACCCAGGACATGGTGCAGCTCGCAAAGTCGCGTCCGGGCGATATCAAGTTCGCCACCGTCGGGCCTGGCTCGCCGGCCCGCCTGCTGATGGAAATGCTGAAAGTCG
>CAIWNB010000453.1 GCA_903913965.1 uncultured beta proteobacterium | reverse complement strand
TCGTCGCCCAGCACCGTGCACAATTTCTTCCAAAAAATTTCCTGACGTGTGGCAATCACCAAGTGGCCATTCTTCGTCTGAAAGGCCTGCCATGGCACGGTATATTCATGCGATGAACCCGGCGGCAACGGCAGCTCGCCGTTGGTCAAATACATGGTGCCGATGTAGGCGAGCAGGTTCAGCATGGAATCGAACATCGACAGCTCGACGCGCTGCGCCTCACCCGTACGCTCGCGCGCAAACAACGCGGCCAACACCGCCTTGCAGGAAAAGATGCCGCCACTCATGTCGGCTAACGGTATGCCGACGCGCACCGGAGGACGACCCGGCTCGCCAGTGATGCCCATATGGCCGCTGATCGCCTGAATGATCAGATCGAGCGCTGGGTAATCCTTATATTCACCATACATGCCAAAGCCGGTGACTGAACATTGCACGATGCGCGGGTTGATTGCCTTCAGCGTCGGAAAATCTATCTTCAACCGCTCCAGCACGCCGGGGCGGAAATTATCGAGCACGACATCAGAGATTTTGACGAGGTCATAAAAAATCTTGCGACCGGCTTCGGTCTTCAGATTCAGCACGACACTCTGCTTGTTGCGGTTGTAGGTCAGAAACAAACCGCTGACGCCGCGGTATGGCGCCACCGAGGGAATGCGACCAAGGTCGCCTTCCGGCGACTCGATCTTGATCACCTCCGCACCGAGGTCCGACAACACCTGACAGCCGTAGGTGCCGGCGATGATCTGACCGAGTTCGAGGATGCGTACGCCGTCGAGCGGATTGGCCATACCCTTACAGTCCGAGTCCGCGCGCGATGATGTTGCGCTGGATTTCCGAGGTGCCGCCACCGAGCACGGCGAGACGCGAGTCGCGGAAGAAACGCTGCATCGGGTATTCCATGCAATAGCCCATGCCACCCAAGATCTGCAACCCCATATCGGACACCGCTTTGTAGGTCTCGGCGGTATAGAGCTTCAAGACCGCCGCATCGCTACGCGTGGCCTTGCCCTGCGAAATCAACCAGGCAAAGCGATAGACCATGGTGCGCGAAATATCGAGCATGACTTTCATGTCAGCCAGTTTGTGCGACACCGCCTGGAATTTGCCGATCGGACGGCCAAACTGCTTGCGTGTCTTGGCATGTTCGAGTGCGTATTCAAAGGCCGCCGTGGCAGCCCCCGTGCGCGCTGCCGACAAACACAGGCGTTCGTACCAGAGATAGGAATCAACCGCATCCCAGCCCTTGTCGAGCTCACCCAGCCTCGCGGTCGCCGGCACTTTGACATCGGTATAGAAGACCTGCGTGGTGCCGATGGCGCGCTGGCCCAGCGTTTTAATCTTGTGCACATCGATGCCGGGCAACCTGGTATCGACGAGAAAGTTGGTGATACCGGTCTGCTGCTTTTCGCTCTTGGTGGTGCGCGTCACCAACAGGCAGTAGTCACTGATGTCCATGCCCGAGGTGTAGAGCTTGCCGCCGTTGATGATGTAATCGTCACCGCTTTTTTCGGCGCGTGTGGTCAGCGCCGAGGCGTCGGAACCCGAATTCGGTTCGGTAAGACCAAAGCACAACGACAACTCGCCCTTCATTACTTTGGGCAGGAAAAAATCTTTTTGCTCTTTCGTGCCATGCAGCATGACGGCGTAACCGCCATAGGTCAGCGTGCGGAACAGCCACATCGCCAATTCCTCGAAATGCTTACCGGCCTCTTCGAGCAGGATGGCGAGATCGATCGCGCTGCCACCGCTGCCGCCGTATTCCTGCGGAATAATCAGTCCGAACCAGCCCTGCTTGGCCAGCGCGTCGTAGGCCTCACGCGGCGGGGTTGCTTCGTCGTCGCAACGGGCGGCGTATTCGGGCGTGCACACGCTGTCGAGCAGATCCTTGAGGTGACCGCGCAGCGTTTCCTGATCCTGCGTAAATGCGAAATCCATGTGAGCCTTTCCTGTTACTTGTCGAGCGCTGCAACCGCCAGCACGCGCTGGGCGCGCTGATACATGGCGTAGTCAACGAGCTTGCCTTCAATGACGATGGCGGCGGCACCGGTTTTCAGCGCCGCTTCGAATTCAGTGACAACCTTGCTGTAATAAGTGACTTGTTCGACCGGTATCGCATACGCCTGCTTCACCGGTGCAATCTGTTTCGGGTGGATAACGGTGCGACCGATATAACCGAGGCGCGCCGACAGCCGCGTGTCCTGGATCAGCGCCGCCTCGTCAGAGAGCGCGCTGAACACGCCATCGATCGGACAAATATCCGGACCGGCGGCACGCGTTTCGAGCAGCACCTTGGAACGCGCGTAGAGCAACTCCGTGCCTTCGACCGACCAGCTGCAACCGAGATCGGTTTGCAAGTCACCGTCCTGCGCCACGCCGATGCAGGTACCACCGACGCGTTTTGACGCCTTGATCAGGTCGTAACAGCGATGCACACCAAGCGCGCTTTCAATTTGCAGAATGATTTCGGCGCTGCCGGCTTGCATGCCATGTGTTTTTTCATGCCCTGCGATGGCGGCATCGGTGTCACGCACCTCCTCGACACTCTCAACCTTGGGCAGCAGGATCGCATTCAACCCCGGACGCACCACGGCCGCCAGATCATCGGCCAGCAAACCGGTCTGCGCACCATTCACGCGCACATAAATCTGCGGTCCACCGCTCTTGCCTGCTGCGGCCACACTGTCAATGACATTCGCCACCAACAGGCGTGCCTCGGCCTTGCTCGCCAACGGTACGGAATCTTCAAGGTCGAGAATAACGGCGTCGGCGCCGCTCTCCAGCGCCTTGAGCATGATTTTGTCTTTGATACCGGGGGCAAACAATGCG
>CAIWNB010000452.1 GCA_903913965.1 uncultured beta proteobacterium | reverse complement strand
CCGGCAGCACCCGGCCGGTTTTCAACGATGACCTGTTTGCCCAGTGATTCGCTAAGCTTCTGCGCCAGCACGCGCGCCATCACGTCGCTCGAACCGCCGGGCGGGTAGGGCGCCACCAGGCGCACCGGTTTGGCGGGGTAGGCTTCTTGCGCACTCGCGTCCGATGCGCTGGACAGTGCTGCAAAAAGCATGGCGGCGGTTGCTGTGGCGGTGAAGATTTTCATGAGGGGCCTCCTGTAAGCAGGTCATTATGCACAGTTCGCAGGGGTTGCGAAAACGAGACTGGATCGTCGTCAGGCTTGGTCGTAGACTAGCGCAAAAAAATCGGCTGAATCGTGTCGGCACACAGGATAGTGCTGCCATGCGAGCAAACCGACCTGGTGCTTACGCTGGCGCCCCAAACTGATGTTGAGGAGGATCACCCATGACACGCCTGTTATTGACTTCGTTGCTCTGTTGTTTGCTTTCCGCCTGCGCCGGCGTGCCGCCGTCCGCGCCTGATCACGTCGGCCGTGCCGTGGCGGCGATGGGCGGCGCCGAGGCGTTGGCGAGTATCAAATCGCTGCAGTTTAAAGCGGTCATGCGGCAATGGGAGCCCGAGCAGTCCTACGTCGCCGGCGGTGAAATGAAATTTGCCGCCGAATCGCGCTTTGAAGTGCTGGTCGATGTTACCGCTGACGCCGCGCGCATTGACTGGGTGCGTGATCTGGTTTACCCGACGACGCGCAGTTTCCGCTTTAGCGAGATTGTCACGCCACAGGCCGGTTATCTCGCCGGCATCGACAGTAATACGCGGGTCAAACAAAACCTCGCCGCCAATCCGCCGGGCCACGCGATGTCGGGTCTGCGCCTGGTGGCGACGCAGCGCGAACTCAAACGTGCCTCGCCTTTGCTGCTGCTCGAAATGCATAACAATCGGCAACGCGTGACGCCACGTACGGACGTGGTGATCAACGAAGTGCGTTATCCGGCGGTCGATGTGCGGATCGGCGAGTGGCTGTTCACCGTATTGTTTGATGCTGTTACTGGTCTGCCGTCGCGGGTGCGTACGCTTGATTACGACAACGTTAACGGTGATTCAAGCTATGACCTCGTTTTCGCAGACTGGCGCCAGTACGGCACGGTCCGCCTGCCCGCCGCGCGCCAGTATCAATTCAATGGCAAAACGGTTGGCGATATTCGGGTCACAGAGCTCACGCTTGATGTGCCGATCGATGCAGCGCGTTTGGCGATACCTCCTGCCATGCTCGCCACCGCCGCCAGACCGGCCGCTGGCAGGCTGCATTATCAGTGGGCGTTGCGCCGCCAAATCATCGGCACGCTAATTGATTCGGATAACAGTGCCTATGACGAACAAGCCGTGGCCAGTCTCAAATTTACCGAGCTCGCCCCCGGTGTGCAGCATCAGGCCGCCGGTTCAGCGCATAGTCTGATTGTCGAGATGCGCGATCACCTGATCGTCTTCGATGCGCCGACCACCGACTGGCAGTCGAACTGGACGATCAAGGCGGCGCAGGAAAAATATCCGGGCAAGCCGATCCGCTATCTGGTGCTGACGCATCACCATATGGACCACGCCGGCGGTTTGCGCGCCTATGCGGCAGCTGGTGCGACGCTGGTGGTGGGTGAGGGCAATGGCGCGCACTTTCGCAAACTGCTGGCGGCGCCGGCCACACTCAACCCCGATTTGCCCGCCACGGATTTGTCGCGCACGCCGGTGATGGAGGTCGACGGCAAACGAATTTTTAGCGATGGTCAGCGCGAGGTGTGGGCGATCGTTGCCGAAACCAACACGCATGCGAAGGGCATGATGATTGGTTATGTCAGTGATGCGCGCATCGGCTGGGTGACTGATCTGTGGGCGCCGGGCCGCGATGTCATCAAGGACTCACTCAATACCACGCAGCTGGCGGTGGTCAACACCGTACAGAAAGCCGGCATTTCGCCGCTGCGCTTCGCCGGCGGGCATGGCGGTGTGGCGTCCTATCCCGAACTGGCGGCGAAGGTGCGCGCAGTGCAGTAGCGCGCCTCTTCGCGAGCGGGTTTTAAGTAATGGCTACCTAGTACGGTAGTTGGGCATCCGGTTTCGCCGCCAGAATCACGCGGCGAAAATCTTCCTGTATGCGTTTCAAGGCGGCTGCGTTGTCGGCTTCGAAACGTAGCACGATCACCGGCGTGGTATTCGACGAGCGCGCCAGTCCGAAGCCGTCGGCGTATTCCACACGCAGGCCGTCGATGGTGTTCACTTCCTGTGCGCCTTCGAAACGCGCGGTCTTTTGCATGCCGGCGATCAGCGTGTAGTTCTCGCCTTCGTTGAGTTTGATCTGTAACTCCGGCGTGCTGATGGCGTCGGGCAGCGCGTGCAACGCTGCGCTCGGGTCGCTGCTGCGGCTCAGGATTTCAAGCAGGCGTGCACCGGCATACATGCCGTCGTCGAAACCATACCAACGTTCCTTGAAGAATACGTGGCCGCTCATTTCGCCGGCCAGCGCAGCACCGGTTTCTTTTAGCTTCGCTTTGATAAAAGAGTGGCCGGTTTTCCACAGCAGCGGTTTGCCGCCGTGTTGTTCGATCCACGGCTTGAGATTGCGCGTTGATTTGACGTCGTAAATGATGGTCGCACCTGCATTACGTTCGAGTACGTCGGCGGCAAACATCATCAACTGGCGGTCGGGGAAAATAATGTCGCCGCGGCGTGTCACCACACCCAGTCGGTCACCGTCGCCGTCAAAGGCGAGCCCAACCTCGGCGTCGCCTTTTTGTAGTGCATTGATCAGGTCTTTGAGATTTTCTGGCACCGACGGATCGGGATGGTGGTTGGGGAAATTGCCGTCCACTTCGCAGAACAGTTCTTCTACCGCGCAACCCAGACGACGGAATAGTTCGGGGGCGGTGGCGCCAGCCACGCCGTTGCCGCAATCAACGGCAATTTTCATCGGGCGGGCGAGCTTGATGCCGCCGACGATGCGTTCGAGATATTGCGCAGCGATGTTTTCTTCACGATAACTACCGGCACCGCTGGCGAGTTTGCCCGCTTCGGCTCGCGTGCGCAGGGCGGTGATCGCCTCGCCCGACAACGAGACGCCGTCGAGCACGATCTTGATGCCGTTGTATTGCGGCGGGTTGTGCGAACCAGTGAGCATCGCGCCGGACTGGGTGTCGAAGTGGTGGGCGGCGAAATACAGCATGGGCGTGGCGACGCGGCCGACGTCGATGACGTGGACGCCCGCAGCACGCAGGCCCTTGGCCAGCGCGGCCGAGAGTTCAGGGCCTGACAAACGGCCGTCGCGGCCGATGCAAATGGTGTCGCGGCCGCGTTCAAGCAACTCGGAGCCGATCGAGCGGCCGATGACTTCGACAATCGGCGCGGTCAGGGTTTTGCCGACAATGCCGCGGATGTCATAGGCTTTGAAAATTTCATGTGGGAGTGTGGTCATGATGGAAGGCGATCCATGAAGAGGGTTGGTCACTGCGTGCTGGAATTATCGCACCGGATTAAGAAGCGTCGGCGAAAAAGCGCAGCAGTCGGTGTGGCAACCAGCGCGGATGGCCGGGGAAACGGCCGCTGACAAAACCGACGTGCCCGCCGTTCGCAGGTGTTTCGAGTTGCACGAAGGGTGAGACTTCGTGTGCGCCGGGCAGCGCTGCCGCCGGCAGGAAGGGATCGTTGCGTGCATTGATCAGCAGCGTCGGCACGGCGATGCGCGTCAGCCATGGTTTGCTGCTCGCGCGCAGCCAGTAGTCGTCGGTGTCGCGGTAGCCGTGCAGCGGCGCGGTGATCAGATCATCAAAGGCACGCAGGGTTTGCGCGTTGAGCAAGGCCTCACGGTCGTATAGTCCCGGAAACTGCTCGAGTTTACGCAGCGCCTTGCGCTTCATGGTGCGCAAAAAGTTACGCGTATAGAGCAGATTGAAGCCGGCGTCGAGCGCGTTGCCGGCGGCGGTCAGATCGACCGGCGCTGACACCGCGGCGGCGGCGGTGATGATGCCGGCGGCAGAAAGGTTTTGTTCACCCAGCCATTTCAGCAGGGCATTGCCACCGAGCGAGACGCCGCAGGCATACAGCGGGGCGTTGCCGTGGGCCTGGCGCAGGCGGCGCAGTATCCAGTCGATTTCCGGACTGTCGCCCGAGTGGTAGGCGCGCGGCAGGCGGTTGAGTTCGCCACCGCAGCCGCGAAAGTGCACCACCACGCCGCGCATCCCGGCGTCGCGTGCGGCGGCCATCAGGGCGCGGGCGTAAGGGCTTGACGAGTTGCCCTCGAGGCCGTGAAACAGCGCGAGCAGCGGTTGGGATTGAGTTTGATTTGGCGGCGGGGCGACGGCGACAGAGGCGGTTTGTGGCGAGTCGACCCAGTCGAGTTCGATGAAGTCGCCGTCGGGGGTGTCCCAGCGCTGGCGCCGAAAAGCGACAGCCGGGCAGGGCGTGGCGAGTGCGGCATAGATGGTTTGTAGATGGCCGCCAGGGAGCCAGCGTGGGGCGCGGTAGTCGTGTGGCAGATTTGTCTTCACGTTACCGCGTCGCTCAGCCGACCCTTCGCTTGCATTGCCGGTTTCCACAGATCAAGAGGTGGTTGCGATTACCGCGACTGTGGCACTGCGGTAATCACAGACAACCGGCGGATGGGGCCTATTTGAAACCGTAGAGCTGTGCCGGGTTATCGACCAGCACGCGTTGTAGTGTGGCGGCATCGCCGCACCAGTCGCCGACCAGATCAAGTAGATCGCCGTCGTTGGGCATCAGGCCATCCCAGATCGGATGCGGCCAGTTGCT
>CAIWNB010000451.1 GCA_903913965.1 uncultured beta proteobacterium | reverse complement strand
GTCATACGGCCCGTGATCGCGATAGCGGCGTGCCATGCGCTTCAAATAGGCGACTGCCTCGGCCGCCGCCTCCACGGCATTCACACCCTGCGGCGCATAAGCCGAATGACAGGACAAGCCGCGCACCCGGCAGCGGTAGCTCACCTTGCCCTTATGCGCGATCACCGGCCGCATCAACGTTGGCTCACCGACAATACAGGCCTGCGGCCGTATGCCGGCGGCATCCAGATCCTCGATCAGGCGGCCCACGCCGATACAACCGACTTCCTCGTCATAAGACAACGCCAGATGCAAGGGCTGCCGTAGACCGCGCTGCGCGAATTCGGGCGCCAGATGCAGCGCTGCGGCAACAAACCCTTTCATGTCGGCGCAACCACGCCCGTAGAGACGACCATCGCGCTGCGCCAACACAAACGGGTCGCTGCTCCACTGCTGACCATCGACCGGCACCACATCAGTGTGCCCCGAAAGAACGATACCGCCGTCGCCAGCGGGGCCCAGCGTCGCAAATAAATTGGCCTTGCGCCGGTCATCGTCATACGTCAAACGGGTCAATGCCCCCGCCGCTTGCAGATGGGTCTGCGCAAATTCAATCAAACCGAGATTGGAGTCACGACTGACCGTCGGAAACGCGATCAAACGGCCGAGCAACTCGAGACTCGCCGGCACTGCAGCGCTGGTTACGTCCATACACCCATTCCACAAGAAAACTGCAGAATAGGTGGCAAGCGCGCGCGATGTCAAACGGCCCCAGCGAGCGCACCACATGCTTTGCGTTGGGTAGGGGCGGTGCTACCATGAACGCCATTCCAAACGCGTATTTCAGGAGGAAAAAATGCCAGCCGCCAAAGAGCCGGACAATAATCAAAACACAGAACAAAACACCATCGATCGCCGCTCCTTTCTCAAGGGTGCGGCCGCGGCAGGCGCCGCGGCGGCTGCAGCCGGCGCCAGCGTCAAGTTAGCCGCCGCTGCCGACACCGCAGGCGAAGCGGGTAAAGCCGCCGAGAAAACCAAAGCGCCGGCAAAACTACCGAGTGAAACCTTCATCACCCATCCAGGCTCGGACTTCATGGCCGATGTGCTGAAGAAAATCGGCCTGCAATATATCGCCATCAATCCGGCCGCCGGCTTTCGCAGCCTGCAAGAATCGATCATCAACTACCTTGGCAACAAGAATCCGGAAATCCTCACCTGCCTGCATGAGGAAACCGCCACCGCCATGGCCCACGGCTATGCCAAGGCCTCCGGCAAACCGATGGGCGTGATGGTGCACGGCACGGTGGGCCTGCAGCATGCCTCGATGGCCCTCTATAACGCGTGGTGTGATCGCGTGCCGATGCTGATGTTTGGTGCCAACGGTATCGATGCAGCGACACGCCGCCCCGGCGTCGAATGGATCCACAGCGCACAAGACCCGGCCGCATTGGTGCGCGAATTCGTCAAGTGGGATGACCAGCCGGCATCGCTGCAGCATTTCGCCGAATCGACGGTGCGCGCCCATCAATTCACGATGACTGCGCCGATGGCGCCCGCCTTCATCGCCCTCGACATGGATTTGCAGGAAGAAGAAGTCGAGCATGCGGAAAAGCTGAAGATTCCAAAAATTTCCCGCCTGATCCAGCCACAGGGCGACAGTAAGGCGCTGCGTGAGGCCGCCAAAATGCTGGTCGCCGCACAAAAGCCGTTGATCCTCGCCGATCGCGCGGTACGCACGCAGCAAGGCGTCAACATGCTGGTCGAGCTTGCCGAGTCGCTCGGCGCGCCGGTGGTTGATCTGGGTTCGCGCATGAATTTCCCCAGCACCCACGACCTCGACTGCACCTACCTCAAGCAATCGCTCGTACGCGATGCCGATGTCATTCTGATGCTGGAGGTCGGCGACCCCTGGGGCAACCTGAATTCCTTCAGCGACCCCTACAAGGAATATCGTCCGATCCACAAGCCGGACGTCAAGCTCATCACCATCTCCATGCTCGATGTGGCGCGCAAATCGAACTATCAGGACATTCAGCGCTTCATGCCGGCTGACCTCGCCATCGGTGGCGATGCCGAGGCGACCCTGCCCGACCTGATTGATGCGGTCAAACGCGCTGCGCCAAATGCCGCTACCGTTGCGCAACGCCGTGCGACCTACAAAAAGATGCACGACGACATGCGCAGGCGCGACCGCGAACTGGCGGCGGTGGGTTTTGACGCTGTGCCGATCTCGACGGCGCGACTCACCGCGGAAATGTGGAATGTGATCAAAAACGAAAAATGGTCGTTGGTGGTGAGCGACCGTATGCCGTGGGCGCGCCGCCTGTGGCCGGTCACCGAGCAATACCAGATGCTCGGCGGCAACGGCGGTTATGGCCTGGGCGGCTACGCACCGATCGCTGTCGGTGCGGCTCTCGCCAACAAGGAGAAGGGCATTATCTCAGTGACCTTCCAGCCCGACGGCGACATGATGTACGCGCCCGGCGTGTTGTGGACGGCGGCACATCACAAGATTCCGCTGCTGATGCTGATGCACAACAACCGCTGCTACCACCAGGAGATCATGCACGTACAACGCATGGCAGCGATCCACAACCGGCCGCAGGCAACCGCGCGCATCGGCACCGAAATCACGAACCCCGATATCGACTTTGCGAAAGTGGCGCAGGGCATGGGCGTATGGGCGGAGGGCCCGATCACCGACCCGTCAAAACTCGGTGCGGCACTGCGACGCGCGCTTGATGTGGTAAAGAAAGGACAACCAGCCTTGCTCGACGTGATCTGTCAGCCACGTTAATCACACCGCATATCGTTTAACAAACACGCCGCTTGCGGCGTGTTTTTTTTCGTGCATCGCCGGCGCTTACAAATACTTACCATTGCTGACATCTTGTGCGTGGACGGCAGAAACGCAACAGCGTTTAATTTCTCCAACGATCGCAGCGTGCGGTCGCAGCCACCCGGCCTTACCCGACTCCACAGGAGAAACATCATGAAACTGTCGCGCAAAATACTGATCACCGCCGCCCTCGCCGCCCTCACCGTTACCGCACAGGCCCAAAACACCGACGGCCGAAATGGCGGCTCGAGAACCAACGCCAACAACGGCGTAAATAGCGCCGCCAATACAGGTATCAGCAGCAACGCCAATAGCAATAGCATTAACAGTAGCAATGCGAACAACATCGTCATCACCAATGATAGTTTTGCCGATCGCAATGTCGAGCAGCAGCGCCGGATTGAACAAGGCCTGCGGTCGGGCGATTTGAACGTACGCGAGGCCTCTCGCCTTGAACGCGAAGAGTCGCGCGTCAACAGCCTGCAGGCCCGCGCATTGCGCGATGGCACAGTCAGCGACGCCGAACGCGCGCAGATCAATCGTGCGCAAGACCGCGTCAGCCAGGATATTGCGCGCGAACGTCAGGATAACGAACGTGGCAATCCAAACTCGGCGTCTTCGCAACGCATGCAGTCCGACGTCCACCGCAACCTTGCCCAACAGGAACGGATTCAGCAGGGCTTGAGTAGCGGACAACTGACCAATCGCGAAGCGGCACGGCTTGAAAACGGGCAGGCACGCAGCGAGAGAATGCAGGGGCGCGCGGGTGCCGATGGTCGGATCGACCGTTACGAACAACACCGCATCCAGGGCGCTGAAAACCATCAAAGCCGGCAGATTCACGATGAACGCCGCGATGGACAGCGGCAGCACAGTGGTGATTTTCGCCAGGGCCGTGAGGGTCGCAGTGAGCATCAGTATCAGCGCGAGGGCGGGCATCGCCAAGCCAGCAGCGCTCGTCAGGCCCCCAGCTTTCAAGGCAACGCGCAACAACACAGCTTCCAGCAACGCTCTTACGCCATGGCTGGTGGTGGCGGTCGCCGCGGTCGTTGATCGAACCGGTCAGCGCCAACAAAAAGCCCCTCGCGTGAGGGGCTTTTTATCTGGCTGCGATCGAAACAATTAGAAGTTGTTAAGCAAAGGAATGTCTTTAGCCGGCGGCCCCGCCTTGATCGAAACCAGATAGGCGTAAATATCAGCGAGATCCTGTTCGGGGAGATTTTTCTCGGTGTATGGAGGCATCTCTGAGCGCGGCTTGCGCACCTGTTGTGCAAAGGCCCCCCAAGGAAACGGATTCGGTGCCAGTTTGGGGCCGGCCACACCACCGTTCTGGCCGACGGTGCCATGACAGTTGAAACACATCTGATGCATGTACACCTGCTGCCCGCGTTCTGCAGAGCCGGCCGCTACGTTTTGCGCCGCCGCCAAACCGCTCATCAGCAAAGCCGCGACAGCGATCATTGTTTTTTTCATATGCCCTCCCCGCCGTTTCGTGAGGAGTCATTCTGTCGTCAACACCGAATGCCGTCAACCTCAATTCCGATAAAATCGGCGCCTGCCTGAAACCGGATAAGCCATGCTTGAATCCCCCTACGAACTGCTCGGCGGCGACAGCGCCGTCCGCCAGCTGGTCGACCGCTTTTACGACCTGATGGATACCGTGCCCACCTATGCAGTGATCCGCACCCTACATCCGGCGGATATGACCGGCTCGCGCGAAAAACTCTACCTGTTTCTGTCGGGATGGCTGGGCGGACCGCCGCTCTATGCAGAAAAATTCGGTCATCCAATGCTGCGGGCGCGGCATCTGCCGTTTGCCATTGGCATCGCCGAGCGCGACGCCTGGCTCGCCTGTATGCGGCAGGCGATGAACGATTGCGTCATCACTGCCGACTTGCAAGCGAGCCTGCTCGATTCCATGTTCAAGACCGCTGACTGGATGCGCAATAAAGAAGGCTGACGCCTTGCGGGGTCAGCCTTCTTTTGATTCCGGCCTTAGCCGGAAGATGCAACGTTAAGTCTTAACCGCGTCCGCGCGGACGACCACCGAAACCGGCGCCGCCATCACGTGCCGGTCGCGCCCCGTTGCCAGCGAACGATTTGCCGCCGCCCGGGCGTGCATCACCGCGGCCGGCACCCGCCCAGCGCGCATTGCCGCCGGTACTCGGACGCGGCTTGCCGTTGCCGTAACGCTTTTGCGGACCGGAGGGCGGGCCGCTACGCGGTTTGACCTTCGGCTCCATGCCTTCGACCACATGACGCTCGATCTGGTGACCGGTGTAGCGCTCGATCTGCTTGAGTTGATGCCCTTCATCCGGCGCCGCGAACGAAATCGCGATACCGGTGGCGCCAGCGCGACCGGTACGGCCGATCCGGTGCACATAATCCTCAGCCACTTTCGGCAGATCGTAGTTGATCACGTGCGTAATGCTGGCAACATCGATGCCGCGAGCGGCGACGTCGGTCGCCACCAGCACGCGCACGTTACCGCTGCGCAAACGGGCCAGTGTGCGGTTACGCTGCGACTGGTTCATATTGCCGTGCAAAGGCGCGGAGGCATGACCTTTGTCGTTAAGCGCAGCGGACAAACGGTCGGCACCGTGCTTGGTCGCAGTAAACACAATCGCTTGCGTCAGATCGGCGTCACGCAACAGGTGATCGAGCAGACGATGTTTGTGGCTGCCGTCATCGACGT
Organism: uncultured beta proteobacterium; assembly: GCA_903913965.1. Lineage (GTDB taxonomy): Bacteria > Pseudomonadota > Gammaproteobacteria > Burkholderiales > SG8-41 > PALSA-1004. The sequence goes on along the minus strand of CAIWNB010000451.1, from coordinate 2,993 downwards.
AATGCAAACGCTGTTCGATGTTGTCGTTACGCTGTTTTTGCGCCGCGACTTCGATCAACTGCGGATTGCGCAAAAGGCGTTTGGCCAGATTCGCAATACCGCCGTCGAGCGTGGCCGAGAACAACAAGGTCTGACGACCAGCCGGCGTGGCGGCGGAGATTTTTTCCACCGGTTTGATGAAGCCCATGTCGAGCATGCGATCGGCCTCATCGAGAATCAGCAATTCAAGGCGCGAGAAATCCACCTTGCCCTGGTCGATGAAATCGATCAGGCGGCCCGGCGTTGCCACCAGAATGTCGAGTGGCATTTCAAGCAGACGACGCTGTTTCGGGTAAGGCATACCGCCCAACACCGTGCCAGTGCGCACACGCGGCATGAACTTGCTGTATTTTTCAACGGCGCTGGTGACCTGCATGGCCAGCTCGCGGGTCGGCGTCAGCACGAGTACGCGCGGACCGCGACCGGGCTTGGCCGGTTGCAGCAGTTTTTGCAGCGCGGGCAGCACGAAGGCGGCGGTTTTGCCGGTGCCGGTCGGCGCCGAACACATGAGATCCTGACCGGCCAGTGCCTGCGGGATCGATTTCGCCTGAACTGGCGTAGCTGCGGTGTAACCGGCGGCGGTCACCGCCTGCAGAATAGAAGCATTTAAATTAAGGGATGCAAATGACATAGTGGCTTTCGTAACAATAAAAACAACAAAAGCGCAGAACTGCAGACTGGAATGTCTGCCGCAATAAGCGACAGGCGAATGCCGTCAGCGCACGGGTATCGTCGCTAACCGTGGCAGAAGCAGCTATTCGAGGAAGGAAGCTGAAACGAAGGGGTCAGGGACAGATGCAACTCGGAGTTTTTCGGCCGGGGCCGCTTCGAGGTGCGCGCACTATACAGAAAATGAATGAAAATAGCGAATTAATTTACGCACTTACCGAAAAGGACTTAAAGAACTGCGCGAAGTCCATGCCTGCATTGCAGCAATATTACGATATCCCCAAAAAATTCAAGGCAATAGCACCTCTTGTGCTATACTCGCGCGCTTTTCAAAACACCCCCAAGGGTCGCACCATGCGCGCCATTCGCAATATCGCCATTATCGCCCACGTTGACCACGGCAAAACCACGCTGGTCGACAAACTCCTGCGCCAGTCCGGCACGTTTGCTGCACACCAGCATATCGAAGAACGTGTGATGGACTCGAACGATATCGAGAAAGAGCGCGGCATTACGATTCTGGCGAAAAACTGCGCGGTGACCTATGGCGGTACCCACATCAATATCGTTGACACACCGGGCCACGCCGACTTCGGTGGCGAAGTCGAGCGCGTGCTGTCGATGGTCGACAGCGTGCTGCTGCTGGTCGATGCCGTTGAAGGCCCGATGCCGCAGACGCGCTTCGTTACACGCAAGGCACTGGCCCTCGGACTGAAGCCTATCGTTGTCGTCAACAAAGTCGACCGTCCCGGCGCACGTCCGGACTGGGTCATCAACCATACCTTTGATTTGTTCGACAAACTCGGCGCCACCGAGGAACAGCTCGACTTCCCGATCGTCTATGCATCCGCCCTCGAAGGCTGGGCCACCGAAGATCTCGCCCAAAAGAGCGACAATCTGAAGCCGCTGTTTGAAGCCATTCTGAAGAACGTGCCGGTACGCAATGACGATCCGAACGGTCCACTGCAACTGCAGATCTGTTCACTGGATTATTCAAGCTACGTCGGGCGTATCGGCATCGGCCGCATTACGCGCGGCACCATCAGGTCAGGCCAGCAGGTCAGCGTGCTTAACGGCCCGGACTCGACGCCGGTAAATGCAAAAGTCAATCAGATCCAGGTCTTCAAGGGTCTTGAACGCACTACCGTCGATCAAGCCGAAGCCGGCGACATCGTATTGGTTAATGGCATCGAGCAAATCGGCATCGGCGTCACCATCACCGACACCGACCATCCCGATGCATTGCCATTGCTCCGGGTCGACGAGCCGACGCTGACCATGAACTTTCAGGTCAATACTTCGCCGCTGGCCGGACGTGAAGGCAAATTCGTCACCAGCCGCCAGTTGCGCGAGCGCCTGCATCGCGAATTGATGGCCAACGTGGCCCTGCGCGTGACCGAGACTGCCGACGCGGACGTGTTCGAAGTCTGTGGACGTGGCGAACTGCACCTGACCATCCTGCTGGAAAACATGCGTCGTGAGGGCTATGAATTGGCCGTCTCGCGGCCGCGCGTCGTTATCAAGGAAATCGACGGCGAGAAACAGGAGCCGTACGAACTGCTGACGGTCGATGTCGAAGAAGCCAATCAGGGCACGATCATGGAAGCGCTGGGCGCACGTCGTGGCGACCTGCAGGACATGGCGCCGGACGGCAAAGGGCGCGTGCGTCTTGATTACCGCATTCCGGCACGCGGCCTCATCGGCTTCCAGTCGGAGTTCATGACCTCGACCCGCGGCACCGGCCTGATGAGCCACGTCTTCGACGACTACGGCCCGATGAAACCCGACATGGCCGAGCGCCGCAACGGCGTGCTGATCTCTGCTGAATCTGGCGAAGCCGTCGCCTACGCCCTGTGGAAACTGCAGGAACGCGGCCGCATGTTCGTCAGCCCCGGCGACCCGTTGTATGAGGGCATCGTCATCGGCATCCACAGCCGTGACAACGATCTCGTCGTCAATCCGGTCAAGGGTAAACAACTCACCAACGTGCGCGCCTCAGGTACCGATGAAGCAGTGCGTCTGGTGCCGCCCGTGCAAGTCACACTGGAATCAGCGATTGAATTCATCGCCGATGACGAACTGGTCGAGATCACACCGAAGTCGATCCGTATCCGCAAGCGTTATCTGTCGGAACAGGACCGCAAGCGCGCCTCACGCGCAGCCGCCTAAGCATCTGCGGGTCTAAGCGACCACAGATGTGCCAATGACGAACCGGGACGGTGCCAGCGCGGCCTACGCGTTAGCCCCCGCCCTCTTCGTCATCCTGTGGAGCAGCGGCTTCATCG
>CAIWNB010000450.1 GCA_903913965.1 uncultured beta proteobacterium | reverse complement strand
TCGATTCCTGCCGGTGTTCACCGCTGGAGCCCGACGGCAGATAAACCGAAATCAGCGACAACGCGCCAAAATCGGCGCGCACATAGCGACCTTCGTCGTCAAACTCGCGCACGCCGAATCCAATGGCGACATTGTCCGGCTGGCGCAACGAATAAATCCCGACCCCGCTATAGCCTTTTTTTTCTGCGTAATGAAAATGGCCGTGATAACCCGCCGGGGCAAGCATTTCGGCACTCAGATCAGCCGCCTGCGCCTTGAGTTCCTGCACGCAGATCAGGTCGGCTTTCTGCTGTGCAAGCCAGTCCCATACGCCTTTGGCTGTAGCCGAGCGAATGCCGTTGAGATTGAGGGTAATTACGCGTAACATGCTGTTTCGTTGTGTTGTTCCGGCGTAAATAACAGCGCCGAGGATCATTTAAATTATATTCAACCGCAGGCCATCAGCCCGACCGGCTGTTTCGTCCGCTTGGCTAACAATATGTCCACCAGCTTCCGGCACGACTTCATCCGTTTCGTCATTGCACAAAAAGTGCTCGCTTTTGGTGAATTCAAGACCAAAGCCGGCCGTCTCTCGCCTTATTTTTTCAATGCGGGGTTGTTCCACGACGGCGTTGCATTGAAAACGCTGGGGCAATTCTACGCGAAAGCGATCGTCGACAGCGGCCTCCAATTCGACATGTTGTTCGGGCCTGCCTACAAGGGCATACCGCTGGCTGCCGCGCTGTCGATTGCGTTTGCCGATGCGGGCCGCACACTGAATTACAGCTTCAACCGCAAGGAAGAAAAAGATCATGGCGAAGGCGGCAGCGTGATTGGCGCCAAGCTCGCCGGGCGCGTATTGATTATTGATGACGTCATCTCGGCGGGCACTTCGGTGCGCGAATCAGTCGCTATCATTAAAGCCGCCGGTGCAACGCCCTGTGGGGTTGCCATCGCACTCGATCGCATGGAGCGCGGCACCGGCGCGCTATCCGCGGTGCAGGAAGTCAAGCGCGATTACGATATGCCCGTGATCAGCGTAGCCAATCTGGACGATCTGGTTGAGTTTCTCAATGTCGATCAATCCCTGTCGGCATTCCTCAATCCTCTTAACCGCTACCGCGATCAATACGGAATCGCAGCCGGTGCGTAAAGCGGTTTTCCTCTGTGTCTGGCTGTACGCCACTATCGTGGCGATGACAACATTACCGGCGCGCGCGCAAGCGCAGGAAAAAAGTAGTGGCAGCATAGTCTGCTGGAAGGACAAGTCGGGTAAAACGATTGGTTGTGGTGACAAGGTCCCATTCGAATACCAGGACAATGCGTCGCGCGAACTCAACAAGCGCGGCATGACGGTCAAGCAAACCGACGCTGCGCTGACGCCCGAGCAACGGCAGGCGCAAGTAGCCGAAGCCCAACGCAAAAAACTTCTCGAGCAAAAACTTGAAGAGGAGCGGCGGCGTGATCGTGCCCTGCTCGACTCCTTCACGAATGAAAAAGAAATTGACCTCAAGCGCAGCCGCGATATTCAGCAAATCGAAATCAATATCGCGGCACAACAGACCAACCTGAAAAACATCACAGACCGGCAAACCGAGATCAAGACAAGAGTCGACAGCATCACCCGAGCGCAAAAGCCGGTACCCCCGCAATTGCAAGAAGATATTGAGCGTCTGGCTCGCGAAAAAACCAAAACGCAGACGCAAATTTTGGACAAACGCAAGGAAATCGTCGAGCGTAACCTTGAATACGAGGCGATGAAAACACGCTTCATTCAATTAAAAGGTGCGGGCCAAGCGCCGCCCGCCGGAGGCCCCGATTCTGGCGGCGAGGCGCTGCGAAAGTAAGCAAAACCCGCCATTATCGGCACAGGCTTGTTGATAAAACCTGAAGAAATCCAAAAGTCTGCCGTTACTGCAGTAGCAAAATCAGCTGGAGTCCAGAGTCATGCGCAACACCCTTTCATTTATTACGATTTCGGCGGCTTGCGTAATTGCCCTCGCGGCAATACCCGCACTCGCACAACAAAAAGCTGGCGGCACACTGGTGTGCTGGAAAGACAAGGCAGGAAAAACCATAGGCTGCGGCGACAAGGTACCGCCTGAATATCAGGAAAACGCCAACAGCACCCTGAACACGCGAGGCGTGACGATCAATCAGAGCGAAACGCCGCTGACCCCCGAGCAAAAACAGGCGCAAAAAAACGAAGCCGAACGCAAACAGCTTGAAGACCAAAAGCGCGAAGAGGAAAAACGCCGCGACCGGGCGTTGCTCGATTCGTTTACCAACGAGAAAGAAATAGACCTCAAGCGCGCGCGTGATATTCAGCAGATCGAGGTCAATATTTCCACTTATCAGGCCAGCCTGAAGAATGCAAGCGACCACCAGACCGCCGTTAGCGCGACTATCGAACGCCTGAAAAAAGAAAACAAGCCGGTGCCAGCGGCCATGCAACAGGAATACGAAAAACTCACTGCCGATATGGCGAAAGCGCAGGATCAGATCAAGCAAAAACGTCGCGAAATCACGGACAAAAACCTGGAGTTTGACGCCATGAAGAAACGCTTCATGGAATTGAAGGGCCCAGCGCCGGCAAAAAAATAACGCCAGGGCACGATCCAATTCTGCAGCAATAAGCTCACTACACGCTACGAAAGCGTGAGCGAAGCTCTACCCGCCGAGCTTTTTCTTCAACAGTTCGTTGACCTGTGCGGGGTTCGCCTTGCCCTTGCTGGCCTTCATCACCTGACCGACCAGTGCATTGAAGGCTTTTTCCTTGCCGGCGCGAAATTCCTCAACGGATTTGGCGTTAGCAGCCAGCACCTGATCGACGATTTTTTCGATCTCGCCCGAATCAGAAATCTGCTGCAGTCCACGCTTGTCGATAATCGTCGCCGCATCGCCCTCGCCCGCCCACATCGCTGCGAAGACCTCTTTCGCCAGCTTGTTGTTGAGCGTGCCGTCGGCGCTTTTGCGCACGAGGCCCGCCAGGGCATCCGGCGTCACCGGTGAATTTTCAATATCGGTTTCGCTACGATTGAGCGTAGCGGCCAATTCACCGGTCATCAGGTTAGCCACGGTCTTCGCCGCCACAGCCTTGTCGGTGATGCCCGATCCCGCCAGCGCCACCTCGAAATAGTCAGACCACGCGCGTGATTGCGTAAGCAAACGGGCATCGTATTTGGACAAGCCGAATTCGCCTGTATAGCGCTCCTGTTTCGCACCCGGCAGTTCAGGCATTGTCTCTTTCACCTCGGCAATCCATTGCGGCGTAATCGCCAGCGGTAGCAGATCGGGGTCCGGAAAATAACGATAGTCCATCGCATCTTCCTTCGAACGCATAGACCGCGTTTCATCGCGATCCGGATCATAGAGCCGGGTTTCCTGCACGACCCTGCCGCCATCCTCGATCAATTCAATCTGACGGCGCACTTCGTAGCGAATCGCCTTGTCCATGAAGTTGAAGGAGTTAAGGTTCTTGATTTCGCAACGGGTACCAAGTGGCTCACCGCTGCGACGCACCGAGACGTTGGCATCACAGCGGAAGGACCCCTCCTGCATATTGCCGTCGCAAATACCAATCCAGCGCACCAGTGCATGCAGCGCTTTGGCATACGCAACCGCCTCCTCAGGGCCGGCCAGATCGGGTTCAGTAACAATTTCCAGCAGCGGTGTACCGGCACGATTCAGATCGATACCGCTCATACCATGGAAATCTTCATGCAGCGATTTACCGGCGTCTTCTTCCAGATGCGCGCGGGTCAGATGCACCGTTTTTTCAACATCGCCCACCATGATCGTCAGCGAGCCGCCCTGCACCACCGGCAGTTCGTACGGGCTGATCTGGTAGCCCTTCGGCAGATCAGGATAGAAATAATTCTTGCGCGCAAAAATCGACCGCGGACTGATGGTAGCGCCGACCGCAAGACCAAAACGAATGGCACGCTCAACGGCCCCGCGATTCAATACCGGCAACACGCCGGGCAGCGCGATATCAACCGCACTGGCCTGAGAATTAGGACTCGCGCCGAAGGCGGTCGACGAGCCGGAAAATATTTTAGAGCAGGTCGACAATTGCGCGTGGGTTTCAAGCCCGATCACAATTTCCCAAGTCATTGCGCTACGCTCCGAGAGGGGTGGGCTGCACCGCCAAAGTAAATTACCTGTCCGCTTTTACGCCTCACGCCTCAGCCCTCACTCTGCACACAGGCCGGCGCCTGCTGATGCCAGTCAGTGGCCAGCTGATACTGGTGCGCGACGTTAAGCATTTTCGCTTCGCCGAAATAATCGCCGATCAACTGCATACCGACCGGCAGATTGGTGCGATCAAAACCGCAGGGCAGCGACATGCCCGGCAGGCCGGCGAGGTTCACAGCAATGGTGTAGATGTCGGACAAATACATTTGTACCGGGTCACCGGATTTCTCGCCGATTTTGAACGCCGTACCGGGGCTGGTCGGCCCGAGGATGACGTCGCATTGCTTGAAGGCCTCGGTGAAATCCTGCGCAATCAGACGGCGCAGCTTCTGCGCCTTGATGTAGTAGGCATCATAGTAACCATGCGACAGCACATAGCTGCCGATCAGGATGCGGCGCTTTACTTCGGCGCCAAAACCCTGCGCCCGCGATTTCTTGTACATCTCCATCAGATCGCGGTATTCCGCTGCGCGGTAACCGTAGCGCACACCGTCAAAACGCGACAAATTGCTCGACGCCTCGGCCGGCGCCAGCACGTAATACACCGGCACCGAGAGTTTCATGTTCGGCAAGCCGACTTCAACCATTTCACAACCGAGCTTGCGGTATTGCGCGATCGCTTCATCAATCGCTTTGGCGACGTCGGGCGCCATGCCCTCGGCAAAAAATTCGCGCGGCAGACCGATACGCTTGCCGGCCAACGGCCGCTGCAAATCACGCGTGTAATCCTCACGGTCGCGTTGCAGGCTGGTCGAATCGCGCGCATCAAAACCGGCCATGACATTAAGCATCAGACCGAGATCTTCAGCGGTGCGCGCAAACGGACCGGCCTGATCAAGGCTGGACGCAAACGCGATCATGCCGTAACGCGAAACCACGCCGTAGGTCGGTTTAAGTCCGCAAATGCCTGTCAGCGCGGCGGGCTGGCGAATCGAACCGCCGGTGTCGGTACCGGTGGCCACCGGTGTGAGACGCGCGGCAACCGCCGCCGCCGAACCACCCGAGCTGCCGCCAGGCACGGTATCGAAATTCCACGGGTTGCGCACCGGACCGAAGAACGAGGTTTCGTTCGACGAGCCCATCGCAAACTCGTCCATATTGGTCTTGCCGGCGGTCACCGCTCCCGCTGCATTGAACTGCTCGATGACGTGGGCGTCGTAGGGCGCGCGAAAATTAGCGAGCATTTTTGAACCGCAGGTCGTCAGCCAGTCCTTGGCGCAAAAAATATCTTTATGGGCGACCGGCACCCCGGTCAGCGGCCCTGCCTTGCCAGCGGCAATCAGCCGGTCGGCAGCCTGCGCCGCGGCCAGGGTTTTTTCTTCATCAACGCTGATAAAGGCATTAAGCGTCTTGCCGAGCGTATTGATTCGCTGCAGAAAAAAAGTGGCGACTTCGACGCTGGACAGACGCCGCGCGGCGAGTTCTGCGGTGAGTTGCTTGAGAGTGTAATTCAGCATGATTACGAAAGGCGTGAGGTGTTGGGTTTGAGGCGCAGGGTCATCGATCGCAGTTCGAATTGCGCAGGAAACAGCGGGTTACCCCTGAGAACAGCCCCCATTACGCCTCACTCAATAACCTTGGGAACCAGATAAAGCCCGCCCTCGACCTGCGGCGCGACGGCCTGGAACGCCACATGCTGATCGGTCTCGGTCACCGTATCGTCGCGGAGGCGCAGCATCAAGTCCTGTGCGTGTGCCATCGGCTCGACGCCTGCGGTATCGATAGCCTGCATTTCGCCGATCAGCGCGAAGATGCCGGAGAGCTGGCCGAGCACTTGGGCGGCCTCCTGGTCGTCCACTTCAATGCGGGCCAGATGCGCGATGCGTTTAACGTCGTCAAGGATCAATGGCATGAGCGGTTTATTGCTTAAAAAATCATTCGCAATGCTGTATTATACATCGCCAATTCAGGGCATTTTTCCCTTTTGTCGGAATCAGTTATGTTTGGTTTTCTAAGCGGCTACTTTAACAACGATCTCGCCATCGATCTGGGCACTGCCAACACGCTCATTTACTTCCGCGGCAGGGGTATCGTATTGGACGAACCGTCGGTGGTGGCGATCCGCCAGGACGGCGGACCCAACGGTAAAAAAGTCATTCAGGAAGTCGGCCTCGCCGCCAAGCAAATGCTCGGTCGTACGCCAGGCAACATCACCGCCATCCGGCCGATGAAGGATGGCGTGATCGCCGACTTCATCATCACCGAGCAGATGATCAAGCAGTTCATCAAGCGCGTACATGACAACAAACTGTTTTCACCCAGCCCGCGCATCATCATCTGCGTGCCCTGCGGTTCGACGCAGGTTGAACGCCGCGCCATCCGCGACGCCGCCATCGGTGCGGGCGCTTCGCGCGTTTATCTGATCGAAGAACCGATGGCTGCGGCGATCGGCGCCAATCTGCCCGTGGGCGAAGCCACCGGATCCATGGTGGTCGACATCGGCGGCGGCACCACCGAGGTCGGCGTGATCTCCCTGGGCGGCCTCGTTTACAAAGGCTCGGTGCGCGTCGGTGGCGACAAGTTTGACGAAGCCATCATCAACTACATCCGCCGCAACTACGGCATGCTGATCGGCGAAACCACCGCCGAGCAGATCAAGAAGGAAATCGGCTCAGCGTTTCCGGGTTCCGAAGTGCGCGAAAAGGAAGTCAAAGGCCGCAACCTGGCCGAAGGCATTCCGCGCAGCTTCACGATTTCCTCGAACGAAATTCTCGAGGCGCTAACCGAGCCGTTAAACAGCATCGTCGGTGCGGTGAAATCAGCCCTTGAACAAACACCGCCCGAGCTGGCTGCGGACATTGCTGAAAAAGGCATGGTCATCACCGGCGGCGGCGCGCTGTTACGCGACATCGACCGCCTGCTGATGGAAGAAACGGGGCTGCCGGTGATCATCGCCGAAGATCCACTAACCTGCGTGGTGCGTGGTTCGGGCATGGCGCTCGAAAAAATGGACAAGCTCTACAGCATATTTACCGACGAATGAGCCCGGTGCGCCCGGCATGCAAGGGGCGCGCGGTGGCCGACGGATACGATCCATGGGCGCGACCCTGTCCTTGCTGCTGAACCGGCGCTGAATGGAATACACACCACCGCCGCTATTCAACCGCGGCCCGACGCCGCTGATCAGACTGCTGCTGTGTTCGCTGCTGTCGATCGGCCTGTTGATCGCCGATGCACGGCTTCAATATCTCGATAACGTCCGCCAGATCGTCGCCGTGGCGGTCTACCCGCTGCAACGTCTGGCCGGCACACCCGCGGCCATCTTCGAACGAATCGGCGATTTCTTCGTCACCCAATCGCGCCTGCACAACGAAAACACACGGCTCGCGGAACAGAATCTGCGCAACGCGGCACAGCTGCGGCAGTTTGAGGCGTTGAGTGCTGAAAACGCGCACCTGCGCGATCTGCTCGCGACGCGCCAACGCTTTCCCGCCGGTACCATGGCGGCAGAAATCCTCTATACCGGCCGCGACCCTTTCAGCCGACGCGTCATCATCGACAAGGGCTTGCAAGCGGACGTCAAGGCGGGACAGCCGGTGATCGATGAAATTGGCGTCATTGGCCAGGTCACGCGGGTCTACCCATGGCTGTCGGAAGTCACCATGCTGACTGACAAGGATCAGGTGGTGCCAGTGCAAAACCTGCGCAACGGTATCCGCGCGGTAATCGGCGGCACCGGTAGCGATGGCGAACTCGAGCTGAAATTCATCCCGCTCAATGCCGATTTCCAGAACGGCGACCAACTGGTCACCTCCGGCATCGATGCGGTCTATCCACCCGGACTACCGGTGGCGCAAGTCACCAACGTCGAGCGTAATGCCGCCTATCTGTTTGCGCGCATCACCTGCAAACCGCTCGCGGGTGTTTCGAGTCACACCCAGGTTCTGGTCGTCAACTGGGGTAATCAGGCGGCAGAGCGTCCCGCGCAAAACGAACAGGCAGCAGGCAAAAAACGACGGCGGGGCAGCTGATGCAAGCACACGAGTCGAGACCGCAGACCATATTGCTGCCGGTAAAACCAGCCTTTATCGCCTTCACGCTGGTGGCCGCCCTGCTTGCCAACCTGCTGCCATGGTCGGGCTGGCTGCTCGCCATCAAACCCGACTTCGTGGCACTCATCCTCCTGCACTGGTGCATCCTGCAACCGCGCCGGGTCGGCTTTACCGTCGCCATGATGTTCGGCCTTGCGATGGATGTCGCCGACGGCAGCCTCTTCGGTCAGCACGCACTGGCGTACTCTGTGCTCGCCTTTGCCGGCATCGTGTTACACCGGCGCGTGCTGAGCTTCACGATGAAAGAGCAGATTCTGCAGGTGATCCCGCTACTGCTGGCCAACGACATCATCGTCCTCATTATTCGCAAGCTGGGCGGCGCTGAGTTTCCCGGCATCACTTATTTTTTCGGCAGCCTGATCGCGGGCGCCCTCTGGATACCGCTGTGCCGCTTGTTAAAGCTGCCGCAAATGCCCAGACCAGACCCCGACCATGTCTGAGTTGTATATCAACCAGGGCATCGAGCTCAGAAATTCGCAGCGCGAAATCCATCACTTCAGGCTACGCCTGGCGGTCGCCTCCGGTCTCGTGGTGTTCATGTTCTTCGTGCTGTTCCTGCGCTTTTTTTATCTGCAGGTGATCCAGCACGAGCATTACAGTACGCTGGCCGAGGCCAACCGCATTTCAATTGCCCCCATCGTGCCCAACCGCGGCATCATCGTCGACCGGCATGGCGTCGTGCTGGCGCACAATTATTCGGCCTATACGCTGGAGATCACGCCGAGCAAGATCGACGACATAGACGAGCTGATCGATAGGCTGGCGGGCGTGGTTGAAATCACGCCACGCGACCGTCGGCGCTTCAAGAAGCTGCTGGAGGAAAGCAAAAGCTTCGAAAGTCTGCCGATCCGCAACCGCCTCTCCGACGAGGAAATCGCGCGTTTCGCCGCCAACCGCTATCGCTTTCCGGGTGTCGATATCAACGCCCGCCTGTTCCGTCAGTACCCGCAGGGCGAACTTTTTTCGCATGTGGTGGGCCACATCGGCCGCATCAACCAGCGCGAGCTTGAGCAACTTGAAACGGACGGCAACGATACCAACTACCGTGGCACCGAATACATCGGCAAGGTCGGCCTCGAACAAAGCTACGAAAAATATCTGCACGGCACCACCGGTGTCGCCGAAGTCGAGGTCGATGCCGGCGGCCGCGCAGTACGCACGCTGTCACGCACGCCACCGGTGTCGGGCAACAACATCGTGCTCAACCTCGATGCCGGTCTGCAAGAAACGGTGTATCGCGCCTTCGGTGATTTTCGCGGCGCACTGGTGGCAATTGACCCGACCAACGGCGGCGTGCTCGCTTTCGTATCTAAACCAGGTTTCGATCCCAACCTGTTTGTCGACGGCATCGACCCGCAAAACTGGAAGGATCTCAACGAGTCGATCGACCGTCCAATGGTCAACCGCGCGCTGGCCGGCACCTATCCGCCGGGCTCCACCTTCAAACCTTATATGGCGTTGGCCGCCCTCACCTACGGCAAGCGCAGGCCCGAGCAGGCAATCCACGACCCCGGGTTCTATAACTTCGGCAACCATGTCTTCCGCGACGATAAGGTCGGCGGCCATGGTGGCGTCGATATGTATAAATCGATCGTCGTTTCCTGCGACACCTACTACTACATGCTGGCCAATGATCTGGGCATCGATAACATCGCCACTTTCATGCAGCTCTTCGGTTTCGGCAGCCGCTCGGGTATCGACCTTACCGGCGAATCGGCCGGCATCCTGCCCTCGCAGGCATGGAAGCGCCGGCGCTTTCGCACGCCGGAACAACAAAAGTGGTACGCCGGCGAAACCATCAGTATCGGTATCGGCCAGGGTTATAACTCGTACACGCCGCTGCAACTCGCGCAGGCCATCGCCACGCTCGCCAACGATGGCGTGATGTACCGTCCGCATGTGGTCAATTTCATTGAAGACATCGTCACGCGCAACCGTACCATGGTCGAACCGCAACCACTGCGCAGCGTCGAAATCAAACCCGAGCATCTTAAGACGGTCAAGGATGCGCTGATCGGTGTCAACGTCGAAGGCACCGGAGCACGGGCGTTTGCCGGCGCCTCTTATGTCAGCGCCGGCAAAACCGGTACCGCCCAGGTGATCGCCATCAAACAGGGCGAAAAATATGTCGCCAGCCGTGTCGCTGAACGCCATCGCGACCATGCGCTTTTTGTCGCCTACGCTCCGGCTGATGCGCCGAAGATTGCCGTCGCCGTGTTAGTGGAGAACGCCGGCTTTGGCGCAGCCGCTGCGGCACCGATCGCACGTAAAGTGTTGGATTATTACCTGCTGGGCAAAAAAGCCACGCCGGTCAAAGTGGAAGAACTCAATGCCAATACCACGGCTCGTTAGACGCCTGAGCGCCACGCTAACGGCGCACATCGATGCCCAACTGCTGATTGCCATGCTGCTGCTGATGGGCGTCAGCCTGCTGGCGATTTTCAGCGGCTCCAACCAAAGCGTCGGACGCGTCTCCAGCCAGCTCGTTAATATCACAGTAGCGCTGACGGTGATGTACATCTTTGCTTATGTGCCGCCGAATTTTTTATTGCGCATTGCGCTGCCACTCTATCTGTCCGGTGTCGTGCTGCTCATCTGTGTGGCTTTGTTTGGCGATATCGTTAACGGTGCGCGCCGCTGGCTGCATGTCGGCGTGACACGCATCCAGCCCTCTGAAATTATGAAGATCGCCGTGCCACTAATGCTGGCCTGGTACTTCGACCGCTATGAAGCCACACTCAAACTGAAAAACTATCTAATCGCCACCGCGCTGCTGATGCTGCCGGTCGCGCTGATCGTGCGGCAGCCCGATCTGGGTACCGCGGTGTTGATTGTCGCCGCCGGCGGTTACGTGCTGTTCCTGGCCGGCCTCAGCTGGCGCATCATCATTGGCCTGGCCGTGGCTGGCTGCGCGAGCCTGCCGCTTTTGTGGTCGGCCATGCACGACTATCAACGACAACGCATCCTCACCCTGATTGATCCAACGCAGGATCCGCTTGGCTCTGGCTACCACACCATACAATCGACCATTGCCGTCGGCTCGGGTGGCTTCTTTGGCAAGGGCTGGCTGCAGGGCACGCAAACGCACCTTGATTTCATCCCGGAGCGGACCACCGATTTCATTTTTGCGGTGTTTGCCGAAGAGTTCGGACTACTCGGCAACATGGTGCTGCTGTTTTTGTTTTTGTTGGTGATCGGACGCGGCATGGTCATCACCGCCAATGCGCCGACGCTGTTCACGCGGCTCTTCGGCGGTGCGCTGACACTGACCTTCTTCACCTACGCCTTCGTCAACATGGGCATGGTCAGCGGCATTCTGCCAGTGGTCGGCGTACCTCTACCACTCGTCAGTTACGGCGGCACTTCGCTGGTCACCATCTGCCTCGGCATGGGCATTTTGATGAGCATACAAACGCACAAAAAACTGGTGCAGTCTTGAGGCTTGAGGAGAAAGCTGTGAGGCGCAACATTATTGGAACCCTCATTGGAACCATAGCGAGTGGCTGCTTTTCAACTCGCCCCTTACGCCTCACGCCTCACTACATTACCGGCATTCTCATGGCGGTAATGCTCTCCGGTTGCGGCACCTTTAGCGCGCGCACAACCGCACCCGTCGCCCAACTGCCGGAGGAAGCCGTCGCCTCGGTCACAGCAACGGTTACAGCGCCGCCCGCCGCCACAACCAGCAGCAAACCCGCCAGTCCGCCACGTGCGGGCGGTGGTGGCTATTACCTCAATGACGGGCCTGGCGACAATCCCCCGCCGAACCTCGAGCAAATTCCGGACGCCGTACCGCGCCTCGAACCGCTGCGTGCGGCAACCATGCGACCTTATACGGTGATGGGCCATAATTACACGCCGATGACACGGCTGACCGCATACAAGGAGCGCGGTATCGCGAGCTGGTACGGACGGCGCTATCACAATCAAAAAACGTCCTCGGGCGAAATTTACGACATGTACGCCATGACCGCGGCGCACACCACACTGCCAATCCCGAGCTTTGTGCGCGTCACCAATCTCGCCAACAATAAATCCGTGGTTTTACGCATCAACGACCGCGGACCTTTTCATTCAGACCGCCTGATTGATTTGTCATACACCGCCGCCTACAAGCTCGGCGTGCTCGGCGGTGGTCGCGCTCTGGTGGAGGTTGAAACCATACTGCCGGATGCCGGCACACCGGCGGTCAGCAACGTGGCGGCCGCCCCCGCACCGGCATCACCCGCGGTTATCACGGCGGTGACAACGCCGTTTAAAACCGAAACGGTGACCGCCACACCGGTGGTCGCGGTCACCAGCGAAGCTTCAGTCAAAGGCAGTTTTCTGCAACTCGGCGCCTTTGGCTCGCAGGAAAACGCCGAAAACTATCTGTCACGTCTGCGCATACAGGTCGATACGCTAGCCTCCTCGCTGCACGTGTATCCGAAAGACGGCCTCTT
>CAIWNB010000449.1 GCA_903913965.1 uncultured beta proteobacterium | reverse complement strand
CTCGCTCCACAGCGGACTGGCGGTGTTTTCAAGCTCCCAGAGTTTGCGAAATTCGGCAATGCCGTCAGTGCCGGAAATATTCCGCACGTTGCGATCAATCACGCTCTCGATAAATTTTCGATCGCGTTTGAGCAAAGCCTCGATCAAGCTGGCGCGAAAGCGTGTCCAGCTGGTATCCGCCGCCATTTCGTCGACCGGTAATAATTTAACCGGTTGGGCGGTTGCAGCCCCGCCGGTCGCGCACAGTATGACCAATGCGCTGATGATCCACGTGCGCGTATTCACTAGCGGCCCTTAAAAACGCCACTACGTTTTTCAAAAAACGCGGCGAGCGCTTCCTGATGATCATCAGACTTCTGGCAGATCGCCTGATAACTCGAGCAGGTATCCAGATGCTCCTGCAAGCCTTGCTGTTGCGCCAGCCGCAGCAGGCGCTTTGAGTAGCGCAGCGCCAGCGGTGGCTTCGTCGCCATCTTCGCCGCCATCGCCTGGGCGCGTGCCACCAGCGCATCGGGTTCCGTGACCTCAAGCAGTATCCCAAGCGACAGCGCTTCCTCGGCCTTGACGATACGACCGGTAAAGGTCAACTCGGCGGCACGCTGGTAACCGACCATGCGTTGCAGAAACCAGCCGCCGCCGTCGCCGGCGATCAAGCCAAGATTGGCAAAGGTTTCACCGAACTGGGCGTTGGTCGAGCCGATACGGATGTCACACATGTTGGCAAGATCAAAACCGGCACCGATGGCCGGCCCGTTTATCGCGGCAATCACCGGGATTTCGACTGCCTGCATGGCCAACGGGATTTTCTGCACACCATATTTGTAATACTGGGCGAGCACGTGCGGCGATTCTTTCGCACGTGCGCTCATGGTCTTAATATTGCCGCCAGCGGAAAAAGCGCTGCCTTCGCCGGTCATGATCAGCACCGAAACATCCGCGCAGGTATTCGCCCAATTGAGCGTGGTAACGATATCCACGGCGATCTCGGTGCCGGTCAGTGCGTTGCGCATATCGTCGCGCTGAAAGGTCAAGGTCGCCACACGCCCGTCAAGGGCCAGCGCGGCGTTACTCAGCGCAGGAAGGTCTGCCATGGAGGTGCTCCTGAATGAAGAGCGGCAATGTTAAGCGCAGGCGCGCACGGACACAATATTTAGAGGCCGGTATCGCGATGCTATACTGCGCGCACTTCATATCCCGCGGGACTGGCAATCATGGCAAGAATCGAAGTTAAATCCGAAATCACCGGCACTTTGTGGAAGCACACCTCGGCGGTTGGCGACAAGGTTGAAGAAGGCGATGTGTTGATGATCGTCGAGTCGATGAAAATGGAAATCCCGGTGATCACCGAAGACGGCGGCGTGGTGAAAGAGATCCTCGTGCAGCCGAAAGACCCGGTGGCCGAAGGCCAGGTCGTCGCCATCCTCGAAGGTTGATCGTACGGCCGCCCTTCAGGCTTAGCCGGGCGCTTCCAGTTTTTTGATCGCCGCATCGCGCGAATCGCGCACGCGGCGTTCCGCGGTGCGTTGTGCACTCTCACCGTCGCCGCTGCGTATCGCCCGCACCAGTTCCTGCCAGTGCTTAACCGATTGCCGCCGACGCTCGGCAGTCGATAAACTCAATTTCGAATAACGCAGGGTTTGCTGTGCCAGGGCACCCAATATGCTGCGCAGGCGCACGCTGCGTGACGCCGAATTGAGCAGTCGGTTCAGGCCAAACACAGTCTCCGCGTAGGCGTCGCCCAACGCCGGATCGCGCGCTTGGGTAGCCAGTTTCTTCACCTCGACCTCGATCAGCGGCAGCAGCTGCAGGCGCTGGGCATCCTCGGCGATCTCGCGGTCGCGTAATCCATTGAGCGCGGCGCGGATATCGAAAATTTCCCGGACTTCGGCGATGCTTAGATTGGTCACCTGGGCCCCGCGTCGCGGCAGGATGCGCACCAGACCGTCTTTCTCCAGCAAGCGCAGGGCTTCCCTCACCGGCCCGCGACTCACCGCAAATTCGCCTGCTACCGCCTGCTCCATGATGCGCTGGCCGGGGCTATAGACGGCCGACGTGATGCGCGCCGCCAGCTGCGAGGCGATCTGCTCGGGTAGTGATAATGTCAGTGGCGCCGCCGCGAGTGTGGCGGACGGACTGACAGTTGGCGTGGGGGCAGCGCGGCTCATGGTGCTAAGTTACCGGCCATCTTGTCAGATTGTCAACAATCTTATTGACAACAAAAGAGGCCGGACGCTAGGATAGCCCTTCATTTTCGGCGGGCCGTCCCCGCCGCCCTTGCGCCATGCGGACGAACCGCGCGCGCATCGCGCAAGCCCGGGAGTGCCATGAGCTGGTCTGCAGAAATCGACGACATCAAACGGCGCCGCGCGCTGGCCGAGCAGTGCGGTGGCGCCGAAGCGGTGGCGCGCCATCACGCCGCCGGCAAGCTGACGATCCGCGAGCGCATCGATGGACTGCTCGACACCAACAGCTTTCAGGAAGTTGGCAAACTCGCCGGCAGCGCCAAATATGACGACGCCGGCAATCTGCTCTCGTTCACACCGTCGCCCTATGTTGCCGGCATTGGCAAGATCGACGGCCGGCCGGTGGCGGTGGGCGGCGAGGATTACACCATCAAGGGCGGTGCCGGGTTCGGCGGCGCGCGGCGCAAGGGCGGGCAGGGCGGTTTCATTGAAGACCTCGCCCATCTCTACCGCATTCCGCTGGTCAATCTGATCGACGGCGTTGGCGGTAGCGTGACCTCCATTTCACGCCGCGGCCATGCCACCTTTCCCGGCTCGGGCCCCGATGGTTTCGAGCGTTCGGTTGAGCTGATGGGCGTGGTGCCGGTGGTCAGCGCCGTGATGGGCACTGCCGCTGGCGGGCCCTCGGGACGCGCCATACTCGCGCACTGGACGGTGATGGTGAAAAACACCAGCCAGATCTTCGCCGCCGGTCCGCCCGTGGTCGAGCGCGCCTACAACACCAAGGTCACTAAAGAAGAGTTGGGCGGCCACAAAATGGCGGTCGATACCGCCGGCACCATCGATAACGCGGCTGAATCGGAAGCGGATTGCTTGCAACAGATTCGGCGTTTTCTGTCCTATATGCCGACGAATGTCTGGGAGCTGCCGCCGCAGACTGTCTGCAGTGATCCGGTTGACCGTTGCGAAGATGCGCTGGCGTCCATCATTCCGCGTTCGCAGCGCCAGCCCTACGATATGCGCAAATTGATCAACCTGATCGTTGATCGCGAATCGACCTTCGAAATTCAACCGAGCTTCGGCCGTGCGGTGATCACTACGCTGGCGCGCATGAACGGCATGGTCGTCGGAGTGATTGCCTACAACCCGATGTTCGGCGGCGTGGTCGATGTGAAAGCGGCGCGCAAGCAGGCCCACTTCACCGAACTCTGCGACACCTTTCACATTCCGCTGATTTTTCTGGTGGATGTGCCGGGTTTTCAGATCGGCATGGAGGCCGAGGCTGCGGGCATCTTGCGGCTCGGCATGCAGGCGCGTTACCTCAACATGCAGCTCACCGTACCCACTTACACGGTGGTGGTGCGCAAGTGTTATGGCATGGCCGGCGGTAACACCATCGACCGCAACGGGCTGAATTTCAAAATCGCCTGGCCCTCGGCCGAATGGGGTTCGCTACCGATCGAAGGCGGTGTGAAAGCGGCCTTCAAGCGTGAACTCGCCACCGCCGAAGATCCTGCCGCGCGCGAAGCCGAACTCGAAGCGGAATTAAAACGCATGACCTCGCCCTTTCTCACCGCCGAAGCTTTCGGCGTGGAAGATCTGATCGACCCGCGCGAAACGCGACCGTATCTGTGCCGCTTTCTCGAGGCCGCGCAGGTCGGTATGAAAACCCGTCTTGGACCCAAGGCACGTTTCGGCGTGCGCCCGTAACTGCAAACAAGGAACCGGCAATGGCATTCGAAAAATTGATGGCGGAATACGAAACGCGTCGCGCCAAGGCGCTTGGCATGGGCGGCCCCGACAAGATTGCGCGGCGCAAAAAATCCGGGCAGCTCAATGCGCGTGAACGCGTCGCCGCGCTGGTCGATGAAAACAGCTTCATCGAATCCGGTCTGTTCGGCACCTCGGGCGTTTATCCGAAAGAGCACGACGAGACGCCGACCGACGGCAAGATCGCCGGCTTTGCCAAAATCGGCGGGCGCGATGTCGCCGTGGTGGTTAATGACTTTACCGTGAAGGGCGCTTCCACCAGCGCCACCAACGGCAAGAAGGTCGGCCACATGAAGCGCACTGCCACCGAGCGCGGCATGCCCTTCGTCATCATTGG
>CAIWNB010000448.1 GCA_903913965.1 uncultured beta proteobacterium | reverse complement strand
ATAATTCGCTGCATTCTCGCCGGCACTTTTGACCTTGCCCTGCGGTCCGTGCAGCAGGAACAGGAAATTCTCCGGATCCGGATAGTCGGCATGCCAGCCCCATTCGAAAATCTGTGCATTACCCTTGCGGATCTTGTCCTGAAAGCGGTTGTAATCCGTCGGCCGCACCTGCAACTGCACGTTGATTTTTTCGAACTGCCGCTGATACCACTCAAGAATTGATTTGGCCTCGGCACCACGCGCGGTTACATCAAAATACAAAACCAGCGGCGCACCGGTTTTGTTGTCGATGCCGTTCGGATAACCGGCTTCAGCGAGCAGTTTTTTGGCCGCCTCGATGGGTTTGCGCCGTGCCACGCCGTTACTCCACTCATAGACCACCGGATTGATACCGGCGGCACCGTCGCGGAATCCAAAAATCCCTGGCGGCAGCGGGCTTTGCGCAGGTATGCCGCGCCCGTTCTGAAAGATCGAAATAAATTCCTCGTAATCAACGGCGATTGAAATCGCCTGCCGCAATTTGCGCGCGCGTTCGCGGCCCGCTGCATCAGCACCACCACCAACCACCGGATCGAGCATGTTGAAACCCATATACGACGTCGAGACCGCAACCGAGGTCGATAACTGGATATTCCTTTCACGCATCGATGCGCTGACACCCGCCTCGCCCTCAAGACCAAAACGTACCGCCTGATCAAAGGTGTCAGAACTGATACCGGAATTGTCGTAATAACCCTGTAAAAATTTGTTCCAGCGCGGGATGCCTTCTTTCTCCAGCGTAAACACCAGTTTGTCGATAAAGGGCATGCGCCGGCCTGCATCGGCGAGCAAGCCGGCTTCCGCATCCCCACGAGCGCCCTCGACCGGATAATGTTCAACGCGAAAATTGGGATTGCGCTCAAGCACCATCCGCCGGTTCGGGTTGTTCTCCGTCAACATATACGGGCCCGTGCCGACCGGATACCAGTCGAGCGTCAGGTTCTTCTTCGCCATACCCGGCTGACCAAAAAAACGGTCGACCTCCAACGGCACCGGCGCAAAAAACGGCATCGCCAGCCAGTATTGAAACTGCGGATAGCTACCCTTCAATTTGATGCGATAGGTATAGTCATTGACGACTTCCACGCCGCTCAACGGATATTTCGTGAGATCAAGCCAGGCGTCGCGCTCACCACGTTTGACCAGATCATCATTGGCAGCCCGCAGTGTTTGGCCGAGCTCCTTGAGGCCGACGATATATTCACTCATCAGGCCGATAATCGGCGAATGCAGACGCGGATGCGCAAGCCGCTTGATCTGGTATTCAAAATCGCGGGCGTTTAATTCGCGCGTGCCAGTGCGGGCAAAATCGGCGAGCACATTTCGCCCTGCGAGGTCTTCCGCAGTCAGCGCGCGATATTGCAACTGCCCGGCCGGGTCGCGCGCGAACGCCGGATGCGGCTGATATAAAACACCGCGCCTGAGATGAATCTCGTAGACGGTATACGCAATCCGCGATGGTGCAATACCGGCAGGCAGACGGCGGCCCTGCGCATCGAGATAGATGGGTTCAGGGATGTGCTCTGCGACCGCCGGGATCAGACTATAGGGCCGCTTCAGGTAATGATATTGAAGCGGCGGCTCGTAGATTTGCGCGGTAAAAACAATTTCATTGGAGCTGTAGGACTGTACCGGGTCGAGATGTTTAGGACGCTCGGCAAACGACGAATACAGAATATTGGCCCCGGCATCGGCCGCCGGATAAGGGTCATTCCAAACCGCGGGGCTGCAGGCGGCCAACAACAGCGGCAGTGCCAGGCACCACCCTTTGCATAGACTTTGCAGGCGTGTCGAATTCATCGGCGTAGAGTGTAGCGTAATCGCATTGGCGTTGGCATTGGGATCGTCAGCGCGTCGGCGGCGCGCCGACGATACGCTATAATGCCGCCTGCACCGCCACACCGGACAAGGAATTGAAATGGGTTTCCTGCAAGGCAAAAAAATACTGGTCACCGGCCTGCTCAGCAACCGTTCGATCGCCTATGGCATTGCCGAGGCGGCGTATCGCGAAGGCGCGGAACTGGCATTCACCTACCAGAACGAAAGCGTCAAAGACCGCGTTGCCAAGCTCTCGCAGCCGCTGGGATCGACTCTCCTCTTCCCCTGCGACGTCAGCTCGGATGAACAGATTGCGGCGCTGTTTGCCGATTTATCCAAACACTGGGATGGACTCGACGGCCTCGTCCATTCGATCGCCTTCGCACCGCGTGAGCAGCTCGACAATGATTATCTCGACACCGTGACGCGCGAGGGTTTCCGGATCGCCCACGAGGTCAGTTCCTATAGTTTTACGGCGCTGGCCAAGGGTGCGCTGCCAATGATGAGCGGCCGCAATGCCTCGCTGCTGACTCTTAGCTATCTGGGTGCCGTGCGTTCGATCCCGCACTATAACGTCATGGGTCTGGCCAAGGCCAGCCTTGAGGCCAATGTGCGTTACATGGCACAAAGCCTCGGCCCCAAGGGAATACGGGTCAACGGCATTTCAGCTGGCCCGATTAAAACCCTCGCCGCAGCGGGGATCGCTGATTTCTCGAAACTGCTCAGCCATCACGCACGGCATGCACCGCTGCGCCGGAATACCACCATCGAGGAGGTCGGCAACGCCTCGGCCTTCATGCTGTCCGAACTGGCGGCCGGCATCACGGGTGAAATTCTCTACGTCGACGGCGGCTTTAATACCACGGCGCTTGGCATACCGGATTAGCAACAACCGGCGTCTGCAGTAACACCCTCAATAAAACGGCGATCATTGCAATCGCCGTTTTTGTTGATGGGGCGCGCCTAAAAGCGCGCTCCCTGCCTCTATTTCTATTCCTTTTTTTGCTCGATGCGATCGAGGCGCAATTTGATATCCGCCTTGGACTTCAAATGCGCAACATAGGCGTTACTTTGTTCCTGCGCGGTCATCTGGCGTAATTCCTCAACGGCTGCCTTGCGTTTGGCAACATCGGTCTGATCGGGATCGACGGTACGCGTGACCTTCAGCAAGATAAAAGCACCACGAGGATTTTCCACACCCGCGTAAGCCGGCAGTGTGCTCGCATCGAGTTTGAAAATTTCACCGATTTCAGCAGCACCCAGCCCCTGGGCCTCACGACGTCCGACCAGCTTAGCCGGCGCCCAGCTGAGAGCAGCCGATTCGCCGGCTTTGAGCTTGGCCAGCAACTCGCGGCCGTGCTTGGCCGCCAACTGACTGGCCTGCGTCAGCGTGAGCTGCTTGGTAATCCCGGCACTGACATCGCCCAGCGGCGCGACACTCGCGGGGGAGTGCTCGACCACGCGCGCAGAAACCAGATTATTTGCGCCAACATCGACCACTTCGCTATTACGTTTATTTTTCACAACTTCATCTGAAAAAATCGCCTGTAACAACTTGGGATTATTCAGCAGCTTGTTTTCGGCGCCATTGCGCCCCACCCAGCCACCGTTTTGCACGGTCAGCTTGAGTGCGTCAGATGCAGCCTTCAGGCTGTCGCCCTGCTCGAACGCAAGGTTGTTGAACTGCTCGGCAAGTTCGGAAAAACGTTTGGTTGCACGCTGACGCTTGAGGTCGAGCTCAACCGTCTTGCGCACATCCTCAAAGCCACGCCCCTTCACAGCGACAAGCTTGATGATATGGAAGCCGAACTGCGATTCAACGACATCCGAAATCGCCCCCGGCTTCATTGCGAAGACTGCGGTGTCAAACGCCCCCACCATGGCGCCACGCGCAAAGAATCCGAGGTCCCCGCCTTTGGCAGCAGACCCCGGGTCCTGGGAGTTTTTCTTTGCCAGTTCAGCAAATGAGGCCGGGTTCTTGCGCACCTGCTGCAACAGGCTCTCGGCCTGAGCACGAGCCTTGGCTTTTTGTTCGGCGCTCTGACTGGCATCGGCGGTAATCAGAATATGACTGGCCTGACGTTCCTCGCCCTTCGCATATTGTTTGGTATTTTCTTCATACGCCCGACGCACATCCTCCGCCGATATTTCGGTCTGCGCGGCGACATTATCAAGGCTCAGCATCAGGTATTCGATACGCGCGCGCTCTGGCACCTTGAACTCGTCCTGATGACTGTCGTAATACTGCTTCACGGCATCATCAGCGAGCTTCACCTCGGAGACAAATTTCTGCGCCTCGATAATCGATTGACTGACTTCACGCTGCTGCGCATTGATCCGTAGCAAGCGATCCGCCACGAGGTTGGAAACCACCGCCGAAGCGCGATATCCATCGTTGACGCGCTCAACCATCAGATCTCGGCGCAGACCGTTCTCGAACTGCACAGGCGTCAGATTCTGGCGTTTCAGAATTTCGGCATATCGCGCCGCAGAAAACTTCCCGTTATCGAGGAATACCGGTTGCTCGGCGATCAATTGCTGCAACTGACTATCGGCGACGAAAATGCCCCCGGATACGGCGCGATCGATCAGCAAACGCTGGCGTACGATGCCATCAACAACCGCTGCTTTGATTTCGGGACTGTCGAGCAAGCCGGGTGGCACGCTGCCACCAATCATGCGCTGCAGCGCCGCCTGCCGCTCTTGGAGCGATTGGGAGTATTCCTGCTGCGTGATCACACGCCCGTTTACCGAGCCGATGTCGGCCCCTGCATCACCCGTGCGAAAGTAGGAGTCCATGCCAAAAAAAGCAAATGGCAGAAATATGATTGCCAATACAATCTGAATCAGGGTTTTGTGCTTATGGACGAAATCGAACATGTCGGTTCACCGATCAAAATGGCATTGTGCAGGCCAAAAAAAAGGCGAACATTCGTTCGCCTCTGTGTAGCTGGCGGAGTGGACGGGACTCGAACCCGCGACCCCCGGCGTGACAGGCCGGTATTCTAACCAACTGAACTACCACTCCAATACTGCTGCTAAAAACAAACCAACTGGTGGGTGCTGACGGGCTCGAACCGCCGACATTCGCCTTGTAAGGGCGACGCTCTACCAACTGAGCTAAGCACCCCCTGCAATCGCGACTACCATAAATTTGGGGTAGATACTTTTGCATCTACCCCAAACGAACCTGCCGGAACCCGTTGGATGACCGCTAGTTTACAGCATCTTTCAGAGCCTTACCAGCTGTGAACTTCGGTACTCGCGCTGCTTTAATCTTTATTACCTCGCCAGTACGCGGATTACGACCGGTTCGTGCCGCGCGTTTGGCAACGCGAAATGTGCCGAACCCTACAAGGGTAACGCTCCCGCCCTTTTTAAGCGCATTACGGATGGCATTGAGTGCGCCATCGAGTGATTTTTCTGCTGATGACTTCGATATATCGGCAGCCTTTGCGACCGCTTCGACCAATTCACCCTTGTTCACAAAACTCCCCTTTCAAATCCTCGCAAATTTTCAATATGAATGAGAACAGATATTTTCGTTGCTCGCCTGATGAGCCGGGATGAGACCAATGAGGTGTATTTCATTGCGGACCGTGCCGGCTGCTATCGATCCATCGAAGCCGATTTATAACAAGCTGGAATTTGCGCTGTCAAGAAATTACACCGGCATTTACACCGCATCGAATCAACAACGCAAAAACTGCCGCGAGGCAATTTTTGCGTTATGCCAGGCGAGTATAAACATTCGCCGGCACCTACATTGAAAATCTGAATCAGTGCTTGACGGCCGGCGCGCTCGGTTGCTCCACCGCGGGCGGCGGCGCCTCCGGCTTGTCGACCAGCGGTTCAGGCTTGCGCTCCAGCGCCAGCTCAAGCACCTGATCAATCCACTTCACCGGATGAATATCCAGTCGGTTCTTGATGTTATCGGGAATGTCGGCGAGATCCTTGACGTTCTCCTGCGGGATCAACACCGTCTTGATCCCACCGCGGTGCGCGGCGAGCAGTTTCTCCTTGAGGCCGCCGATCGGCAGCACTTCGCCGCGCAGTGTGATTTCACCGGTCATCGCGACATCGGCACGCACCGGTATACCGGTCAGGGCTGAAACCATCGCCAGGCAAATACCAATACCAGCACTGGGACCGTCTTTCGGTGTGGCGCCTTCTGGGAGGTGGATGTGAATATCGTTCTTCTGATAGAAGTCTTCACTGATACCCAGCTTGCGCGAGCGTATACGTACCACCGTCAATGCGGCCTGAATAGACTCCTGCATCACATCACCGAGGGTACCTGTCGTGATCGTCTTGCCCTTGCCAGACATCACTGAACTTTCAATCGTCAGCAACTCGCCGCCAACTTCCGTCCACGCCAATCCAGTGACTTGGCCGACCTGATTATTCTTCTCGGCAAGACCGAAGCTATAACGGCGCACACCGAGAAATTTATCGAGGTTGCGCGAGTTGACGGTGATTTTCGCCTGTGCTTTTTCGCCATCCCGCTTGACCAACATACGAACCACCTTGCGGCAGATCTTTGAAACTTCGCGCTCAAGGCTGCGCACGCCCGCCTCACGGGAGTAGTAACGGATGACATCGCGCAAAGCGCTGTCGGATACCGTAATTTCATCAGACTTCAGGCCGTGGCCCTTCATCTGCTTGGGCAACAGATGATGTGTCGCGATATGAATTTTTTCGTCTTCGGTATAACCGGACAGCCGGATGACTTCCATACGATCAAGGAGTGCGGGTGGAATATTGAGCGTATTCGCCGTTGCCACAAACATGACATCGGACAGATCGTACTCGACCTCGACATAATGATCGACGAACGTATGGTTCTGTTCGGGGTCCAGCACTTCCAGCAACGCGGACGCCGGGTCACCACGAAAATCCATGCCCATCTTGTCAACTTCGTCGAGCAGGAACAGCGGATTGCGTACGGCAACCTTGGTCATGTTCTGCAGTATCTTGCCCGGCATCGAGCCGATATAAGTGCGACGGTGGCCGCGAATCTCCGACTCATCGCGCACGCCGCCCAGCGACATGCGGATAAATTTGCGATTGGTGGCCTTGGCGATCGACTGACCGAGCGAAGTCTTGCCAACACCAGGCGCACCGACCAGGCAGAGTATCGGCGCCTTCATCTTTTCGACACGCTGCTGCACGGCGAGATATTCGACGATGCGCTCTTTAACCTTTTCAAGTCCGTAGTGATCCTCGTCGAGCACCGCTTCGGCGTGCTTGAGGTCTGCGTTGATCTTGCTCTTCTTGCGCCACGGCAGGGAAACCACGGCATCGATATAGTTGCGCACCACGGTGGCCTCGGCCGACATGGGCGACATCAACCGCAGTTTCTTCAACTCGGACTCGGCCTTTTTGCGCGCCTCTTTGGGCATGTGCGCAGCCTTGATGCGCTTGTCCATTTCGTCGAGATCAGCGCCCTCTTCGAGTTCGCCCAATTCCTTCTGGATCGCCTTGACCTGCTCGTTGAGGTAATACTCGCGCTGACTTTTTTCCATCTGCCGTTTGACGCGGCCACGGATACGCTTTTCGACCTGCAAAATATCCAACTCGCCCTCGACCAGCGTCAACAGATGCTCAAGGCGTTTCTTCGCCTCGAACATTTCAAGCACTTCCTGCTTTTGCTCGAGTTTCAGCGGCAGATGCGCAGCGATCGTGTCGGCAAGCCGGCCGGGCTCGTCGATCCCGCCGAGTGAAGTCAGAATCTCCGGCGGTATTTTCTTGTTGAGCTTCACGTACTGGTCGAACTGGGCGACCAAGGTACGGCGCAGCGCCTCGGTTTCGGGGGTAATTTCGTTGTCCGCCGGTACTGGCGTCGACTCGACACCGTAATGTGTTTTTAAATCAATGATGCTATCGATACGCGCACGCTGTGTACCCTCGACCAGCACCTTGACGGTACCGTCCGGCAGCTTGAGCATCTGCAGAATATTGGCAACCGCACCGACCGCATACATGTCTTCGGGGGTCGGCTCATCCTTGGCGGCGGACTTCTGGGCCACCAGCACGATGCTCTTACCGGCTTCCATGGCTGTTTCCAGCGCCTTGATTGATTTCGGACGCCCGACAAACAAGGGGATGACCATGTGCGGGAACACGACCACATCGCGCAACGGCAACAGCGGCAGCTGGGCGGTGGTTACAGGGTCATTGGCAGTGGACATTGCAGTTCCTGGTTGAAAGTGACAAATAAGGTTGTGGGGGCGGCGCGACGCAATTCAAGCGTCGCCCCCTCCGTACTCCGGCTCAGGAGTCGGAAAACAGGAACAATTATACCGATCCGGCCACTTTGGGCTGATCGGAATAGATCAGTAAAGGCCGCGTATCTGTGGAGATGGAACCTTCGTCAACCACCACCTTGACCACATTCTCAAGGGAAGGCAGATCGAACATGGTCTCCAGCAGCGTCTGTTCAAGTATGGAGCGCAAGCCGCGCGCACCAGTCTTGCGTTCGAGCGCCTTGTGGGCGATCGCGCGCAGGGCGCTGTCACGAATTTCAAGCTCGGCACCCTCCATCGAAAACATTTTCTGATATTGCTTGATGAGGGCGTTTTTCGGTTCGGTCAGAATCTGGATCAGCGCCACTTCGTCGAGCTCTCCAAGCGTGGCAACAACCGGCAAACGCCCGACAAACTCCGGAATCAAACCGTACTTGATCAGATCCTCGGGTTGCACGTCGCGCAAAACACGACTCATGTCTTTGCGATTGTCCTGGCTTTTCACTTCGGCGCCGAAACCAATGCCGCCTTTTTCCGAACGCGCACGAATCACTTTATCGAGACCATCGAACGCACCGCCACAGACGAACAGGATGTTGGTCGTATCGACCTGCACAAACTCCTGGTTCGGATGCTTGCGGCCACCCTGCGGCGGCACCGAGGCAATAGTGCCTTCGATCAGTTTCAGCAACGCCTGCTGCACACCTTCGCCAGACACGTCGCGGGTAATCGAAGGGTTGTCCGATTTGCGCGAAATCTTGTCGATTTCATCAATATAAACAATGCCGCGCTGCGCTTTTTCGACATCGTAATCGCATTTCTGCAACAACTTTTGAATGATGTTTTCAACGTCCTCACCGACGTAACCCGCTTCGGTCAACGTCGTCGCATCGGCCATGACAAACGGCACGTTCAACAACCGCGCCAGCGTCTGCGCCAGCAAGGTCTTGCCTGAACCGGTCGGACCGACCAGCAGGATATTGCTCTTGGCCAGCTCGACTTCGTCGTTCTTCGGCAGATTCTTCAACCGCTTGTAGTGGTTGTAGACCGCTACCGAAAGTATCTTCTTGGCGGTTTCCTGACCGATCACATATTGATCGAGTATGCCGCGGATTTCATGCGGCACCGGCAGATCCGATTTGGCACCCTTGCCGGTCGTTTCGCTCTGCGTCTCTTCGCGAATGATATCGTTGCACAGCTCAATACACTCATCGCAAATGAACACCGAGGGCCCGGCAATCAGTTTGCGCACCTCGTGCTGGCTCTTGCCGCAGAAAGAACAGTAGAGAAGCTTCTCGCCGCCGATCTTGTCTGACATATGCAGTGTTCCTTCTCGACCCTGTCGCTATTATTTCGCGGATTCGGCGCGGCTAACGAGCACCTTGTCCACCAGTCCGTATTCCACCGACTGTTGCGCCGAGAGAAAGTTATCGCGGTCGGTATCTTTCTCGATCACGTCGATCGGCTGGCCGGTGTGGTGCGCCATGATCTCGTTCAGGCGCGCCTTCAAATACAGGATTTCCTTGGCGTGAATTTCGATGTCCGACGCCTGCCCCTGAAAACCGCCCATCGGCTGATGAATCATCACGCGTGAATTCGGCAGACAAAAACGCTTGTTTTTTGCCCCCGCGGTCAGCAACAAGGCCCCCATGCTGGCGGCCTGCCCGACACATAACGTTGAAACATCAGGCTTGATGAATTGCATGGTGTCGTATATCGCCAGACCAGCCGACACCGAACCACCCGGGGAATTGATATAGAAGGAAATATCCTTTTCCGGATTCTCGGACTCCAGGAACAGCAGCTGTGCCACGATCAAATTAGCCGACACCTCGTTGACCGGCCCGACCAGAAACACCACACGCTCCTTGAGCAGGCGCGAATAGATGTCATAGGCGCGCTCACCGCGACCACTTTGCTCGACCACCATCGGCACCAGGCCGAGGCCTTGCGTCTCAGGGGCGTTGCGCTGCCATTCGTATTGCATCATTTGGTGTTTCCCATCAATTCATCGAAGTCGGTTTTTTTATCTTCGACCTTCGCGGTTGCCAAGGCCCACGCTACCACGTTTTCCTCAACCACCATCGACTCCACATCACGCAAACGATCGGGCGACTGGTAATACCATTTGACGACCTCGGCCGGCACTTCGTAAGTCTGGGCCTGCTCTTCAACCTGCGCGCGCACCTGCTCCGGTTTCGCCTGCAGGCCGTTGATGCGCACCACTTCGGCGAGTATCAGGCCGAGTTTGACGCGCCGCTGCGCTGCCGCTTCGAAGATCGACGCGTCCATCGGCATTCCATCGCTTTTCACGCCGCGCGACTCAAGCTCCTGCCGCATCCCGTTCTGCATGCGCTCGATCTCCATGTCGACCAGCGACTTCGGCGACTCGACCGGCGTGCTGTCGAGCAGGGCCTGCATGATCTGATCCTTGACCTTGGCATTGATGCGACGCTTGACCTCGCGCTCCAGATTCTCCCGCACTTCCTTGCGCATGGTGTCGACGTTGCCATCGGCCACCCCGAGCATCTTTGCAAAATCGGCATCCACCGGCGCCAGCTTCGCCTCGGCAACCTGCTTTAATTTAACGCTGAAGGTCGCCGTTTTGCTGGCCACTTCCTTGCCGTGGTAATCATCAGGAAAACGCAGTTCAAACGACTTCGTCTGATCCACATTCATACCGACGACCTGGCTCTCAAAATCCTTGAGCAGGCGGCCTTCGCCCAACACCACCGCGACATCGGTACCAACACCACCCTCGAACACCTGAGCGTCGATCTTGCCCTCGAAATCGATGGTCACGCGATCCGCCTCAGCAGCGGCACGGCTGACGTTATCGTAGGTCGCGCGCTGCTTACGCATGATATCGATGGTCTTGTCGACCTCGGCCTCGCTGGCCTCGACCTGTGGGCGCGCGATCACCGCTTGGGCGATATCACCGACCACCAAGTCCGGATAAACCTCAAAGGTTGCACTGAATTCCATCGGCACCGCAGCGTCGCTGCCCGCCTTCGGCTCAAAACGCGGATAGCCGGCGATACGCAAATTCTGCTCGCGCAGCGCGTCGCTGAAATTTTGCTGCAAGGCGTCCCCCATCACTTCGCGCCGCACCTGTTCGCCATATTGCTGGGCGACAACCTTCATGGGCACTTTACCGGGACGGAAACCGTGCATCTTTACGGTCCGCGCAAGCTGCTTGAGACGGTTTTGCACCTCGCCATCGATTTGTGTCTGGGCCAAGGTGATGTCGAGGCGTCGCTCGAGCTGACTGGTTTGTTCCATAGTTGCTGCCATGTGATTTCCTATACCTGTGTCTTAGGGATGCGGGTCCTGGTGCGAAAGGAGGGACTCGAACCCACACGCCTTACGGCGCCAGAACCTAAATCTGGTGCGTCTACCAATTCCGCCACTTTCGCAAGACTTTGATTGTAATATAATTAGCCTCTCACGTCAGCCTCGCGTACCGGTCGCGATTGGTGATGATTGCAGGGTAATCCCTTGTAATACCGGCTCTTTCCTGCCGCTCGCGTGACTATCGATCATTACGAAAATTTTCCTGTTGCCTCGATTTTGCTGCCCGCGCACCTGCGCCGGCCGGTGGAACTGATCTATCGCTTCGCCCGTAGCGCTGACGATTTCGCCGATGAGGGTGATCTGCCAGACCAAGAGCGGCTGCGCCTGCTCGCTGCATACAGCGATCAATTGCGCGCAATAGAAGCCGGCAAAACACCGCAAGAACCGCTATTCGCCGACCTCGCCGCGGTGATCCATGAATATCATCTGCCGGTGCAACTCTTGCACGATCTGCTATCGGCCTTTGCCCAGGATGTCGGCAAGAAACGTTATGCCGATCACGACGAGGTGCTCGATTATTGCCGCCGCTCGGCGAACCCGGTCGGCCGCCTGCTGCTCACACTGTATGGCACGGCAACGCCGCAAAATCTGCAATGCTCAGACAACATCTGCTCAGCACTGCAGATCATCAACTTTCTGCAGGACATCGCCATCGATTACGCCAACGGGCGTGTATATATGCCGCAAAACGAACTCCTGCGCTTTGGTATCAGCGAAGAGCAGATCGCGGACGGTCGTGTTGACGAGATATGGCGGCACTTCATGACGTTCCAGGTTGGCCGCGCAAGGCAAATGCTGCATGACGGCGCGCCGCTCGGTGGCCGCCTGCAGGGTCGCATCGGTCTTGAGATGCGCATGATCATTGCCGGCGGCGGGCGCATACTCAACAAAATCGCAGGGGTCGGTTACGATGTCTTCCAGCGCCGTCCGGTTCTGCGCGCCTGGGACTGGCCGCT
>CAIWNB010000447.1 GCA_903913965.1 uncultured beta proteobacterium | reverse complement strand
CGCCTGGCCCACTTCGTTGAGGATGCGGTCGAACTGGCGCACGGCGCGCAGGCTGCGCGGCATGCCGGCGTAGATCGTCGAGTGCCACAACACTTCGAGCACCTCGCGCGGCGTCGCACCCAGCATGAGAGCGGCGCGTTGATGGTTCTCACCCTGGATCTGTTCATCGAGCACCGCACAGGTGCCGACCATGCACAACAGACGCGTTTTGTCTTCGAGGATGCCGCGTACATACATGCCGGCGTAGATGAAGTCGAGCCACAGCTTGAGATAGTTTTGATCAAGGCGATCGAACTGGATCACGGTTTCGGCATGGTGCGTCGGCTGCAGGCGGATACCGGTGCTGATGCCTTCCCAACCGTATTTCTGCATCATCGCTTCGCGCTCGGGGAATTTGGAATCGGGCACACGCCAGGTCGAGCGTTCCTTCTCCAGCGATCGACTTTTGCTCACGCCGTCGAGTGGCAGCTGGGTGCTCTTGATTTCTTTCAGGCGGCCGGCCTTGGTCAGGATCTTTTTAAAGACACGCACCGCACGCGTGATCTTCGGCGTGCCGAGATATACCGTCATTTGCAACAGCACTTCGAGAATTTCGCGCGGCTTCACCTTGTGCACCAGCGCGCTCTTGATGTGGCTCTCGACGACTTCCATTTCATCCATTGCCACCGCCTGCGAAATCGCCACCAGCAGGCGCACGCGTTCGGTCAGTACGCCGCGGTTGTAGAGACCGCCGTAGGTGTATTCGAGCCACAGCTTGGCGTAATGCGGATCGAGCTCGTCACGCCATTTGAGCATGTCGAGAAAATCAGCCGGATTGAGTTTCAGACCGTTGTTGATCGCCTTGGCGCCGTATTTCTTTTTCATCTTTGCGACGAGTGGATTGCTTTTTGCCATTGCTGCCTCCGTAAAAAAAATGTTTCAGTCTTTATTCGAGATCTCGTTCACTTCGGCCACTTCCGCCGGCGTCAGCTCCCAGTTGACCGCGCGCACATTGGCTTCGAGTTGTTCGGGTTTGGTCGCACCCGCAATCACAGTGGCGATCACTGGTTGCGCGAGGAGCCAGCAGAACGCCAGATCAAGCAGTGTGCGGTTGCGTGCCGCGCAGAAGGCTTCGAGTTTTTCGAGGATGGTCCAGTTGGTGTCGCTGATGAACATGCCCTGATAACGCTCGCCCTTGGTGATGCGCGCCCCCTCCGGCAACGGTGCGCTGCGTTTGTATTTGCCAGTGAGAAAGCCACCAGCCAGCGGGTAATAAGGCAGCAGCTGCGCGCCGTGTTTGAGCATCGCCGGAATCAGATCCAGTTCGGCGCCACGCTTGAGAATGCTGTATTCCGACTCGCAAAAGGTCAGCGGCGTGGTGCCAAGCTGGCGTGCGGTCCATTGCATATCAACAAACGGCCAGCCCACCAGCGTGGAGAAACCGATAAAGCGCACCTTGCCCTGTTTGACCAGATCATCGAGTGCGCGCATGGTTTCCTCAAGCGGCGTCTGTTGGTCGAAGCGGTGCATCTGGTAGAGATCGATCCAATCGGTCTTCAGGCGCTTCAGGCTCGCTTCCACCGCCTGCATGATGTAGCGGCGCGAACAGCCCTTCATGTTGCCGTTCTTGTCTTCGGGTGCGTGCATCGGCCCGCCAAACTTGCTGGCGAGAAAAATATCCTTGCGGCGCGGCCCAAGATTTTCACCGAGGCAGGTCTCCGAGCCACCGCGCTTGCCGTAGACATCGGCGGTGTCCCAAAAGGTAATGCCCAGATCGAGCGCCTTATGAATGACCGCGCGCGAGGCTTCGGGATCGATGCGCAGGCCGAAGTTGTTGCAGCCGAGGCCCAGCGCGGAGACGGTGACGCCAGTGTTGCCGATGGTGCGTTGTTTCATGAAGTGCGGCCTTTACATGCGTGCTGAAAAAACTTCCGCGATCAAACAATAGCCCTTGATCCGCACATGACGCTATCGCGACGGACGGGATGTTGGTGCGGCGTATTGTTAGGAGTGTATTCTGCGGTCGATAATTTTTTCTTGAAGTTTACTGCATTCATCGGTGCTTCATGGCGTCGTTGTTCCTTTTTCAGGCTGCGACGTCTCGTAGGCTGTGCACTGCGCGCCATCCAACGCTGTCCCGCGTGCGCGGTGCGCACCCCACGATGTGGGTCTCTGCCGCCCGGCATGGACACGCGACGCAACAGTTAAAATACGCGCATGACTTCCAGTTTCGACACCATCATCGTTGGCGGCGGTACCGCCGGTTGCGTGATTGCCAGCCGCCTCACTGAACGTTCGGCGCATTCTGTTTTGCTGCTTGAAGCAGGGCGCGATGTGCAGCCGGGCGCTGAGCCTGCTGATATTGCCAGCGTGTATCCAGCGTCTTATTTCAATAAAGCGTATTTCTGGAATGGCCTTAAAGGTCATTGGCGCACGCATTCAGACTCCGCGGCGACCGGGTTCTCGCAGGCGCGTGTGTTCGGCGGCGGTGGTTCGGTGATGGGCATGGTGGCGCTGCGTGGCACGCCTGCCGATTACGATGACTGGGCGCGCGCCGGTGCCGAAGGCTGGGACTGGAACGGTGTGCTGCCGTATTTTCGCAAGCTCGAAACCGATATCGATTTCGGCGGCGATAGAAACGCCATGCACGGCGAGCGAGGCCCGCTGCCGATCCGCCGCGTCGCGCGTGATCGCTGGCCGCCGCAGGCGCGTGCGGTGGCGGCATGGGCTGAAGCACGTGGCCTGCCGTTTATCGAAGACATGAATGGCGATTTTCGTGATGGTCTCGGTGCGGCGCCGATGTGTCGTCAGGAAAACGGACGCGCCTCGGCAGCGTTTGTGTATCTCGATGCGGCGGCACGCCGTCGCACCAATCTGACTGTCGCTGCGAATGCGCAGGTGTCGAAGATTCTGTTCGAAGGCAGCCGTGCGGTGGGTGTGACGGCGGTGGTTGATGGCGCGCTCAAAGAATTTCGCGCGCGTGAAGTGATTGTCACCTGTGGCGCGATCTTTTCACCGGCGCTGTTGTTGCGTTCGGGTATTGGCGACGCCGCACAATTGCAGGCGCTCGGCATTGACGTCATCGCGTCGCGCCGTGGCGTCGGCGCCAATTTGCAGAACCATCCGGTGTTATTCATCGGCATGCATTTGAAACGCGCGGCGCGCCAGCCGGCGGCCTTGCGCACGGTGCCGGTGGTGAGTCTGCGTTATTCGAGTGGGCTGGCTGGTTGTGCGCCCGCTGATTTGTTCGTCAACGTGCAAAGCAAAACGTCCTGGAACGCGCTGGGGCAGCAGATCGGCAACATCGCGCCGACGCTGTTGCGCCCGCAGGCAACAGGGCGCGTCTGGCTGGCCTCGAATGCGCCCGCCGCACTGCCCAATGTCGAATTCAATTTTCTCGGCGAAGACATCGACATGCAGCGCATGATGATGGCTTTTGATCGCGCGGTTGAGATGGTCTGCGGCGAACCACTGCGTGCGCTCGGCGGTACACCCTTCCCGGTACGCTTCACCGACCAGTTACGGCGCATGAATGAAGTGGGGCGTGGCAATGCGGTGAAGGCGAAGCTCATTGCAACCCTGCTCGACGTCGTGCCCGGTCTCAGCGATTTTGCACTCGGCACGCTGACTGGCGAGCGCATCGATTTGTCGTTGTTGATCAAGGACCGCGAGGCGCTTGCCGCACACCTGCGCGAAAACGTCGCCGGTGTGTTTCATCCGGTTGGCACCTGTCGCATGGGGCGTGCGGATGACGCCGACGCGGTATGCGATCACGCCGGGCGGGTCTACGGGGTAGAAGGTTTGCGCGTCGCCGATGCGTCCATCATGCCTAACGTGATGGCGGGCAACACCAATCTGCCGGTAATCATGGCCGCGGAAAAAATCGCTGACGCGATTGCGTAGCGATAGGGCACGCAGGACAGCAGACGCTGTCAGACCAGGGGGTTACGCTGCCCCCCTTAGTCTTTTGACACGGTTTTTAAGAGCGCGACATACCAGGCCATCACCGCCTTGCCACCTTCAATCCGGGCCTGATGAGTTTCAACGCTTGCGGTTTGGAAACCGTGCTTGATTGCCAGTGCCAGCACGTACTCTTTGGAATGGCAGTAGCGGCCACTTTTACCGATGGCGTAGTCAGAAAAAGCCGTTTCT
>CAIWNB010000446.1 GCA_903913965.1 uncultured beta proteobacterium | reverse complement strand
CTGCCAGTTCGGCGATCGCCAACGCGTCGGCCGAACCGTGGAATGGGCCCGCGCTGCTCTTGAGGCCGCGCGGCGGGACTTCCATCGGCATTAGTCAGGCTGCAAAAAAGCCGCGATTATAGCGGCGTTTGCGCGGCGGTATTGGCTCAACTATGCCGCGCTGGCGCTGGCTGGTAGAGTGAACCCCGGCGGCGCGTCCAGGTCGTCGCGAGCGAGGTTGTGCTTGATCACCGGTTTTGCCGGCGCTTGCCATCATCCCGTATC
Source organism: uncultured beta proteobacterium (assembly GCA_903913965.1). Taxonomy (GTDB): domain Bacteria; phylum Pseudomonadota; class Gammaproteobacteria; order Burkholderiales; family SG8-41; genus PALSA-1004. The sequence continues at coordinate 1,875 of CAIWNB010000446.1, read as the reverse complement.
AATAACCGGACCGCTGCGCCGAAAATCCGGCGCGCCAGGTGCCGCACAGGAGGAGCAGAACATGAACAGAAGCCGGCGGCATTGGCTGCGCAATTCTGGCGTAATGGCAGCGGCCGGTCTCGGCTGGATGGGGCGTGGATCAGCGCGTGCACAAAGCGCGGCGGCCGCCGGCCGTGCGTTGCCGATGCGCGGGGAATTCGTGATTCGCGGTGCCACCGTGCTGTCGATTGATCCACGCATCGGTGATTTGATCGCGGGCGATGTGCATGTGCGTGGCGGCGAGATCATCGCCGTGGCGCCGTCGCTCAACGTCAGCGGCGCGCAGGTGATCGACGCGCGCGGCATGATTTGTATGCCGGGGTTTATCGATACCCACTGGCATTTGTGGACGAGCTCCTTGCGCGCGGTGATCCGCATTGATGATCCGCAGCGTACCTACCAACCGGTGACCAACCGCCTCGGTCAGCTGTATACGCCGGAAGATAGTTACCGTGCCGTGTGTGTCGGTCTGGCCGAGGGGCTGAGTGCGGGCGCCACCACCGTCAACAACTGGGCCCACAACATTCGTTCACCGGCGCATGCAGATGCGGAATTGCGTGCCATGCGGGACTGCGGTGTGCGCGGCAGGTTGTCGTATGGCACGCCCATGGGCTATCCCGATGAGCAGGTGATGGACCTGGCCGGACTGGCGAAAATCCAGCGTGATTGGATGCCCAACGATGGCACGCTCACACTCGGCATTTGCGCGCGCAATGTCGGCGACACCACCAATCCTTTACGCGGCAATATTGCCGTTACGGTCGCGCGCCAGGATTGGGCCGGCGCACGCGCACTCGGCCTGCCGGTCACCATGCACACCTCGGGGCCGAGTCCGATCAAGCTGATGGCCGACGAGGGTTTGTTGGGGCCTTTTCTGCAACTCGTGCATCCGCTGCTGACTACCGCTGAAGAACGCCAGTTGCTGAAAAAATTTGACGTGCGCTACAGCACCTCGCCCACCGGTGAGTCGCGGCGCGCCGCCGCAGCCGGTGAAATCCAGCTCGCTGAATTGTTGCAGGCCGGCATCAAGGTCAGCCTGTCAATCGATAACACCGGCTCGTATGCGGTCGATTATTTTCAGTGCATGCGCATACTCTACGCACTGCATGCGCACCGCGTCGGGCCCAAACCGCCGCTGACCAGCCGCCGTCTCGTGCAGCTGGCCACGCTCGACGGTGCGATCGATCTGGGTGTGTCTGCACAGACCGGCTCGATTACGCCGGGTAAGCGCGCCGACCTGCTATTGGTGCGCATGGGCGACATCAATATGGCGCTCGCGGAAGATCCCTACGAGGCGCTGGTGACTTTTGCCCAGCCGCAGAATATCGATAGCGTAATTGTCGATGGTCGCATTCTGCGTCGCGGTGGCGTCTTCGCCGCACTGGATCATGGTGAAGTCGTCAGGCAGGCCGTGGCGTCGGTGGCAGAACTCAAGCGGCGGGCGGGATGGCCGTGAGTAGCGCGCTGTTGTTCGGTCATGAACTGGTGACCCCAGATGATGTCTTGCGAAGCTAAGTTGTTTTGCGTGGGTTCGTGATCGAACACTGTGCGTGATTGTTTAATCGTCCGGCTGTCGTGCCAGTCTGGCCTGATGCCTGTGGCAAAATAGACTTTCGATCCGGAGGTGGCGAGATGATCCAGACTATTGAATCTGCGCGTGGCAAAGCTGTAACGGCATGCCTGTGCCGCCTTGCAGTGAAGGCGGCATGATGCGTATCGGTCTGTTTGTCACCTGCCTGGTTGATCTGATGCGGCCGTCGATCGGCATGGCGGCGTTGCGTCTGCTCGAGGGCGCAGGTTGCGAGGTGGTGGTGCCACGCGCCCAAACCTGCTGCG
>CAIWNB010000445.1 GCA_903913965.1 uncultured beta proteobacterium | reverse complement strand
GGATCACCTCCGCCGTGCAATATGGCAAAGGCGGTCGCGTCGACGGCATCCGGTGGCGGCTGGCTGACAAGCTCTGGCGGGAAAACACCGACATCTCCGAGGCGGTAAAGACGCGCACGCGGTTGGGCCCTGCAATGCAGACATCTGCACCGGCGATCGCGGTGCCGCAGTCCGGCAGCCAGCTGCTCGCGCAGCACAAATTGTCGACGATCATCTCGGAAATATTTGACCGGTCGGCGATCGCCTGGGCGGCCTGGATCGTTTATCGCCACAAGCTCACGCCGGCAGTCGCGCGCGACATATTGCAAGGCGGTCTATTGGGTTTCAACGTCGCCGCCTGCGGCGTCCTGGGAAGCGATTCGGATGAAATGCATATTCCGGAGATCCTGAGCGACACGCTGTCGGGACCGACACTCAACGCCGTGCTGGCCGCAATCGAAGCTGAGGCTGCAGCATTTGCAGCGCCTGCGGAAAGCGCCGACAGGTAATTCGCATTGAGGCCTGTCTACATGTTTGCACTAACCACCAAGGAGATCCACGATGATTGAGCCGCCCGTTACCCCCGCAAATCTTGAAATGATTCGCGACCTGATCAGCGAAGCTGCTGATTCCGACCTGACTGTCGCTGCGTGCTGGCTGCCTGAGCTGCGCTGCGCCTGGGTCGGGCGCATCGTGGCCGGCGTTTGCGTCGGCTGGATTATGGCGCCGGCTGAAACGCCGGAAGATGGAAAACTTTTCGCGGCGACATGGACGCAATTTTGGCGCCTAGTCGAGCAGGCAATCGACGGCGACGCTGAGCAAGCGGCGCGGGACCTTATAGCGGCCGCAAAAAAAAATGTTCATTGAGCTTATTGAATCTGTTAACAACTCGATTACAATTAATCAACGTTTGAGCCTGACTCGGACGTTGTTCTGCAGTGGCTCACTGTGTAGCCCAACTTGCAGGCAACGTTTGACCGAGAATGGCCAAGCTGCAAGCCCTTGGCGGGCCCGCGGTCAAATCGTAAGGGGTCGACATCTTGAGATGTTCGACGATCTGCGTTTTGGTGGCGGTTCCGTTTCTGTCGCCTCCTGGCGCTCAACAAGGGCATGAATATGATTCCAAAAGACACGCAATACCGCACGTTCTCTGTTGCGTTGGGTCGCGCCGACAACAACAAGACATCCTTCCAGGCATCGATATCGTCTGAAGAGCCGTACTTGCGCGGTTTCGGATACGAGATTCTCGACCATTCCGAAAACGCGATCGACATGTCGCGGTCAGTGGATGGGCTGCCGATCTTGCGTGACCACGACACCTCCAAGCCGGTTGGTATGGCAGAAAACCTGCGGATTGTTCGGGGCCGCCTGATTGCCGACTTTCGGTTTTTTTCAACCGAGGCGGGACAAGAGGCCCTCACGATGGTCCGCGAAGGTTTTCGCAATGTCTCCGTCGGCTACATCATCGAAGAGGTTGAACAGGAAGGCCAGCGCGATGGGTTTGAAGTCTATCGCGTGAAGAAATGGACGTTGCTAGAGGCATCTTTGGTGCCGATCCCGGCTGATCCAACCGTCGGGGTTAATCGCAGCCGCTCAATCATCACATTAAAAGGAAAGCGCAGCATGGAAACCAATCACGGAAACAACGAAATTATCAACGAAAAATCTGAATCGCTTCGCGTTAACCAGATCGTATCCACTGGCGAAGCTTATTCCCGCTGGGTTACGCAAAAGGATGTTGCCACTGCGGTTCGTGAGAACTGGAGCACGGACCGTTTCCAAGACTTCATCATGGCCAAGATGGAATCGAAACACACGGACACGCGTGATCATTTGGTCGGTATGTCCGAGCGTGAAATCAATAATTACTCGTTCGGGCGCGCCCTGGTTGCGGCCATGACCAATGATTGGTCAAAAGCCGGACTTGAGCGCGCGGCATCTGAGGCGGTCGCTCGGAAGTTTGGACAAAGCCCTGAGGGGTTTTTCGTTCCGCTTGATTTTTTCCGGCGAGACTTCAACATCGGAACTGCTTCAGAGGCGGGAAATTTACGGCCGACCGAACTCCGGGGCGATCTTTATGTTGATGCGCTGCGCAACAATATTGTCGTCGCGAATATGGGCCTGCGTGTATTGTCGGGCCTAACCGGTAACGTCGACCTTCCGCGCAAAGCCACTGCGGGCACGATTGCGGCGCTGTCTGAAATTGGATCTGCGTCGGAAACCAACCCGACAACGGCGAAGGTTACGTTATCGCCAAAGAGGTTTGGAGCCTATACAGAAGTGTCCAGACAAGCTTTGATTCAATCGGCCCTGGCGCTTGACACGATGATCCGTGATGATCTTCTGCAAGGCGCTGCGGTGCTGATCGAAGGTCAGATTCTCAACGGCGTCGGCAGCTCGAACGAAATGACGGGAATCCGCAATACGTCGAGCATCGGTACTGCCACGGCAGGCACCAACGGTGCAACGCTGGCATGGTCCAATCTTGTGGACCTCGAAAGCGCATGCACTAACAACAACGCCAATCCCGGCGCTGCGGCAGGTTACGTCACCAACAGTAAGGCGCGTGCTCGCGCAAAGATTACACCGCGCGGCACCAACCTGGACTTCATCATTCCGCCGGACGCATTGCCGGATTCGATGGGGCGGGTGTCTGTCAACGGTTACAAGTGCGGATTTACGAACAATGTGCCGTCCAATCTCACTAAAGGCACTTCGACCACGGTCTGCTCCGCGGCAATTTTTAGCGCGGATTGGTCAATGGGCGTGCTGGGCCTCTTTGGTGCGCCGGATATCACGGTTGATCCGTACAGCAAAGCCGATACCGGCCAGATCAAAATCACGCTTAACCAGTTCGCAGACTTTGGCGTGCGGCAGCCGGCCGCATTCTCAAAGATTGAGGATTTGTTGACCTGATCTATGAGCATGACAGGGCAATCGCAGAGAGAGCTAGCCCATATGCGATTGCCCTGCCCTCTGTGGACCGGCGTCTTGCAGAGGTATTCCCTATGGGTTGGTACTCGGCTGAGCATCCGACAGGGCTCAGTGATGCGCGTCGAGGCTCTCGCCAAATTTCGGGGCAGATCTACCGCGCAACTTTTGAAGCTATGAACAAAGACAAAAAAAACCTAGAAATCATTC
>CAIWNB010000444.1 GCA_903913965.1 uncultured beta proteobacterium | reverse complement strand
GGCATCCATCGCGTAAAACTCGCCGGTATGCCGGCCGTTGAACAACAAACCGCCGCCGGTCGCCAGCATCGCCGACCAGTTCTGGTTGTCGGTCAGCGGCACGCGCCAGCGCGCCTTGCCGGTGAGCGGTTCGATCGCTTCGACGTGGCCGTAGGGCTCGCCTTCCTTCACCGTAGTCAGGATATTCTCCATGCCGGTATAGCGTTGCCCCGCCTTGTAGTCGACCGGCACAAAACGATACTTTGAGCCCTGATGGTTGGTGTTGGCATACAACAAACCGGTTTCCGGGTTGTAAGCGGCATGCGGCCAGTTCTTCGCACCGCGCACGCTGGGCCACATTTCGATCGTCTCGCCGGCGCGCAGCTTTTTAACCTCCGCCGATTCAACCGGACGCCCCGTGGCCATATCCACGTGCGTCGCCCAGTTCACCTTGCCGAACGGTTTGGCGGAGAGCAGCTTGCCGTTGGTGCGGTCGATGACATACAAGAATCCGGAGCGATGCATCTGCATCAGGACCTTTTTCTTCTGTCCGTCGATGGTCATGTCGGTGAGAATAAATTCCCACAGCGAATCCCAGTCGAAGGAATCGTTCGGCACGAACTGATAGTGCCAGGCGATCTCGCCGGTTTTCGGCCGGATCGCAATCAACGAGGCGGCGTAAAGGTTATCGCCCTTGCGATAAGCCGGATTCCACGGACCCGCGTTGCCGGTGCCCCAATACACGAGATCGAGTTCCGGATCATACGACCCGGTGATCCAGGTGCTGGCCCCGCCGGTCTTGTAGGCATCACGCGGCTCCCAGGTCTCATGACCCTTTTCGCCGGGGCCCGGGGTGGTGTAACGCCGCCAGAGTTTTTTGCCCGTATCCGGATCCCAGCCGTCAATGAAGCCGCGAATACCGTATTCCGCCCCGCTGATACCGGTGATCAGCACACCGTTGGCAATTTGCGGCGCGACGGTTTGCGAGTATCCCTCGGTCCACTCGGCGGCCTTCTGACGCCAGATCACCTTGCCGGTTTTTTGATCCATTGCAACGACGTGGGCGTCGAGAGTAGTGCGAAAAACCTTGCCCTTGTAGAGCGCCACCCCTTTGTTGGAAACCCCGCAGCAAACCACGCGCGGCGTTTCCGGAGTGAAGTTGGTGGGCGTGCGCCAGATCTGCTTGCCGCTCAAGGCATCGATCGCGTAGGTCCATTTGGCGTTGCTGATATACATCACGCCGTCATAAATCATCGGCTGCGCCTGCTCGCCGAACTCGTTCTCAAGGCCGGCCGACCACACCGGCTTCAATTGCTTGACGTTACTCTTGTTGATCTGACGCAGCGGACTGTAACGATTCTGATCGTAGCCCATGCCATAAGTCAGCACGTTATCGGTCGTCGACTGATCGCCAACCAGCTCCGCATCCGTCGGCCCGACGCCGGTTTTACTCGATTGCACCACCGGCCCCGTATCGACGGCTGCGCAGCCTGCCAAAAGCGCAATCGCGATGGAACCAACCACATTTCTTATGTTGATCACTTTGACTCCTCCCTGTTGAAAATCGGCCGGTGCCGGCTGTGCCGGCTTTATTGTTTGAAACGGCCGCGACTAAAACGCCTGCAGATTCCGTCCGTTTGCTGCCTGATTTCGCTCACTATATCACTTTGCCGTTGTCATACAGACGAACAAGAAATCACGCCCAGCATCTGAATGAAGCATTCGAATTATCAACCCGGCATACCCAGCGTATACGAATAATCGGGAGCATTCCTTTTTCCTGACCCTGGCTCAATATTTTGAGGAATCGCAACGCACCAGTTATTTTTAATGGCGTCGACGAGCTCGTCACCCGTCTCGCATAAATGCACCGATTTCTTACAGTCATCACAAAACCTGACCTTGGGCCATGACCACGGCTGTGTCAGTTCATCCCATTTTTTTTCGCACTTGAATGCGAATTGGCAGTTACGAATAGAGACGTCCACGATTTCTCCAATTTTTTTGGCATGCCCATCAGTAATTAAAGGGGAATCTACAGCCATGCTGCGCCCCGCACGCCCGATGAATCGCCATGGCGGTTTTTCAGGAAACGAGTGACTACGCGATCGGTAAAGATATGGGGCCCCCAGAGCTTGGGCACGTTCTCATACAGGCGCGCGAGATTGGATAAGCCACCGCCAAGGACAATAGCGTCGGGGTCCAGAACGTTAATGACCTGTCCGAGCGCCCGCGCCAGACGCTCTTCATAACGGTGTAGCGTCGCCTCACAGGCTGCATTGCCCTGGGCCGCAAGGTCGGCGATCTCAGTGGGTTCCAGCCTCTGCCCGGCGACCCGTTCATGATCTCGCGTGAGTCCGGGGCCCGTTCTGAAGTCGCTGGTTGAGATTTTAGCCGCGATACCGAGCGTGGTTTTGGGGTTTATCGGCATCGTCTGGCTTGGGCCGTTTTTGCGAAATACCTTCGGCCTCAGCACCGGTATGTGCGGGCTTACGGGAAGTTTGCTATTGGCGTTTATGGCCCT
>CAIWNB010000443.1 GCA_903913965.1 uncultured beta proteobacterium | reverse complement strand
TCGGCGAGTGCTTCTTTGCCGGCGGTTGGGGCAAGCCGTACGGCGGCTAGTTGATTTCACCGTAACGCCCTGCGGGCGGGCGGCGGCGCCGGAATTTAGGCTTAGCCGCCCGCTGCGGGATGCTTGTGGCTGGGCGCCGAGGGCAGCAGCCGGTCGGTTGCTGCGATGGCCAACGCCGACAGCACGAATGTGATGTGGATGATGACCTGCCACATGATGACTTTTTCGGCCAGTTGTTCGGCGTTGATGAATGTCTTCAGCAGATGGATTGATGAAATACCGATGATCGCGGTGGCGAGCTTGACCTTTAGCACCGAGGCGTTGACGTGTGACAGCCACTCCGGCTGGTCGGGATGTTTTTCAAGCTTCAGGCGTGAGACGAAGGTTTCGTAACCGCCGATGATCACCATCACCAGCAGATTGGCGATCATCACCACATCGATCAGTCCGAGCACGATCAGCATGATCTCGGTTTCGCTGATGTTACGTAGCGTCGTCAGTTGCACGAGGTGTACCAGCTCCGTCCAGAACTGATACACGTAGACGACCTGTGCCACGATCAGACCAAGGTATAGCGGCAGTTGCAGCCAGCGACTGGCGAAGATCAGCGCTGAGAGCGGGCGGGTACGGGCGAGTTTGAGGTCACTCATGGTCTTGAAAGATTCTGTGTGGGGGCAAGGGTTTAGTTTTTTGCCGGCGGGCGTCGGTTGCTCAGCGTCCAGAACAGGCCAAGACGGCCGGCTGATTTGACGAACTCTTCCGACGACACGGGCTTTTGCACATAGGCATTGGCGCCGAGCCCATAGCTGTCGAGCATGTCCTTGTCGTCGATCGACGTGGTGAGGACCACCACCGGCAGCAGACTGGTCACGGCGTTATCACGCACCTGGCGCAATACCTCGATGCCAGGCACCTTCGGCAGATTGAGGTCCAGAATCATCACCACCGGCAGCTCGGCGGCATCGCGGCCCGCATAGGCGCCGCGTGCGAACAGGTAGTCGAGCGCCTCGGCGCCGTCGCGTGCCACCACCACTTCATTGGCGATGGCGGAGGATTTGAACGCCAAGATGGTGAGATCGGCGTCGTCGGGATTGTCTTCGACCAGCAGGATGTAATCTTTCATGACTTTTCCATTTTGTTGGGGAGGCTAAAGCGGAAGGTGGCGCCTGCACCGACCTTGCCTTCGCCGGCGATACTGCCGCCATGGCGTGCGATGACGCGGGCCACGGTTGAGAGCCCGATGCCGGTGCCTTCGAATTCATGCTGGCCGTGCAAGCGTTTGAACGGTTTGAACAGCGAGTTTGCATACGCCATGTCAAAGCCGGCGCCGTTATCGCGGACGGCAAACTCAAGATGCTGGTCGTCGCTGCCGGCAAGAAATAATTCGACCACCGGGCTGGTGGTTTTGCTGCTGTACTTGCCGGCGTTGCCCAGCAGGTTTTCCAACACGATGCGCATCATGCCGGTGTCGGCGGTGGCTTGCAGCCCGTCGGCGATACGCCACTCGACTTCCAGGTAGGCGCCTGTTTTGGTGAAGCCATCGGCAACTTCACGGGCGATGGCGCTGAGATCGACGTGTTGCATCTTCAGCTCGGTGTTACGCAGACGCGATAGCAGCAGCAGATCGGAGATGATGCCGCTCAGCCGTTGCACGCCATTGCGGATGCGCTGCAGATAGCCGCGCGCCTGTTCGTTGAGCTGCCCCTGGCATTCCTGCTCGAGCATGTTGGCGAAGCCGTCGATGCCGCGCAGCGGTGCGCGCAAATCGTGCGAGACGCTGTAGGCGAACGCGTCGAGCTCGACGTTGGCCACCGAGAGTTCCTTGGTGCGCAGATCGATGCGCTCTTCCAGTTCGCTGTTCAGCACGCGTAGCTGGTGTTCCACCCGTGTGAGTTCGGTTGCATCGAGTACGGCCATGCCGGCGCCGTTATATTTTCCGGCCGCGCCGACTACGGGGAAGAGCGAGACCAGCCAGTCCTGCGCAGCGGGTTGAGACGGACTGCCGGGGATATGAAAAGGTTGATTGACGAACGTGGCATGCCGGGTCAGCACCTCTTGCACCAGCGCATCGAGTTCG
>CAIWNB010000442.1 GCA_903913965.1 uncultured beta proteobacterium | reverse complement strand
CGAACTGGACGAAGAGGCGCTCGCAGATATACGCGTGTCGATATCGCAAGGGCAGCCGCTGGGCAACAATCGATTCACTGCGGCGGTGTGCGCGGCAGCCGGCGTGAGGCGCACGCAGGCGAGGCGCGGCAGACCGGCGGGCAGGACGAGTGTGAAGCACGAGCGGGAAGATCAAACGGATTTTGGGTTCTGATATGGAGCACTTGATGAAAAATTATGTCGATGCTGACCCGTTTGTTTGCTTCGCATATCGCGGTCCTGCGTGCGTTTGTCACCCCCGGCGAACGAATGCTGGACAAATTTATCAGTGCTGGGGCAGTTGTAACTTAAATTGTATGAGTGGAATAGTGATGAACGATAGAAAGAAATTTACTGCAGCATCTTTGATGATCGTAGCGACTCAAAGTTTAAAAGCAAAAATGTGCAGGAGTTCAAAATGGGCTTGGTGATTCTGGGTTTGCTTGCGCTCTACATACTGATCTCGATTCTGGTAGTGATCGGGGTCATCAAACATGCAAAGAAGAACGGAAAGAGCGCGCTGCGCTGGGGGGGGGGCTGCGGCGCTGGTGCTGTATTTGATGCCGTTTTGGGACTGGCTGCCGACGGTGGCGATGCATCGATACTACTGTTCAACTGAGGCGGGGTTTTGGGTCTATAAGACTGTTGAACGATGGCAGGCCGAGAATCCGGGGGTAATGGAGACGTTAATTAGCAATAGGGGGCAGGTTCGCAATTTTGTTGGGGATATGAACAACTCCACCCGTACCGGTTTTATGAACCAGCGTTTCGTGTTTCTGGCGAAACACAATGGGCCACTTTTTCTTAATCGCTGGCGTACGGAAGCCGAGATAGTTGATGGCAAAACTCAAGAGGTGTTAGTGCGTGAGATTGACTTCTCCACCTCACAGGAGCGGCGACAGGCCGGGTGGTCAGGATGGAAGTTCTGGTTGGATGTTAGGCAATGCAGTAGCTACTCCCACAGGGATAGTGGTTCGATTTCAACGATCGCAAACCAAGTAGAAGGAAAAGAAAAATGAGCACGATTCTGGAGCTGTTCCAACAAGCACGGTTGGCAGAAGCGGCTTACGCAAAATTTATTGCTACTGATGGTACCCTGATTACAAACAGTGCGGCTGTAGTTAGAGTACTTCAAGACGAAGACTTCAGCGAATCTCAAGCCGCCGCCTTCGTCACCCAATGGGAAGTCATCGATCACGTCCCGGACACCTTGGGCGACTTTTCTGCAACGCTTTTCCGGAGTAGACAGACCGGTGCCTGCACTCTTGCTATCCGTGGTTCAACTGATGTACAGGATTTTGTCGAGGACGCGAAAATCATATTTCGAGAAGGGCTGGCGAAGCACCAGCTCGTTGATCTCTACAATTTCTGGGTGCGTGCCAATACGCCAGTCGGACAAAGATACGAGGCCGCGAGGCTGATCGAAAAGGATGTGCCGTTTGCAGGCGCTATCCAGATTGGCTTGATCTTCTACGGGGTCGAATTTGTATCCTCCGCCCAACTTCGCGATGCCAATCTGCGCGTCGGCACCGGGGCGTTGGCAGTCCCCCCAGCTGCGCTATATGCTGATTCGCGCATGGGCCTGCCGATCACGCAAAACCGAAAACCACGCCTCAGATACCGCTGTCTTGCGGATTTCAATCATTGTTTGAAAGTAATCCATGGATTACGTTCTCGCAAACACACACATATTTTGCGACTTCACAAGTTCCATCAGTAGTGAGGGCCCATTGACCATGCGCTACCTCTTCGTACATCAGAACTTCCCGGGCCAATACAGGCATCTGGTCGCTCATCTGCGGAACGATCCTAAAAACGAGGTCGTGTTCCTGACGGAACGCGAAGACCGTTCGATGGCGAACGTGCGGAAGATCGTTTACAAGACATCGCGTGCAGTGTCGAAAAGTACGCATCACTACTTGCACCAAGTCGAGCACGCGGTTTTGCGCGGCCAGGCGGTTGCGCGGGTGGCACTTAAGCTAAAGACAGCTGGCTTCACGCCGGACATCATGATAGGGCACAACGCGTGGGGCGAAATTCTCTATCTCAAGGACGTATTCCCCGACGTGCCGCTGCTCGGCTATTTCGAATTCTTCCGCAAGCCGTGGGGTGGTTGTCTGGACTTCGACCCCGAGTTCCCGCCGGATGACGACT
>CAIWNB010000441.1 GCA_903913965.1 uncultured beta proteobacterium | reverse complement strand
TGGTGCGCAAGGCTTTCCGCGTCGCGCTGACCGAACCGCAGGGGCCCACGCATATCGAAGCCTCGAGTGAAATTCTGCTCGAAGAAACGACGGTGGAAGATATCGCGCCGGCAGCTTATCGCAACAGCGTGCTGCCGACCTGCGATGCGACACAACTCGACGAAGTGTTTGCACTGCTGCAGGCCGCCGAGCGGCCGGTGTTTGTGGTCGGTCGTGGTTTGATCACCGAGAATGCCTACCCGGCGATGGCCGCACTCGCGGAGCAAACCGGCATTCCGGTCGGCGCTTTGCAGTATTCACCCGATGCCTTCCCGAGTGCGCATCCGCTGGCCCTCGGCCCGCTCGGCCGCAGCGGCTTTGGTAGCGCCAACCGCATCGTGCCGCAGGCCGACCTCATCATCGCTATCGGTGCGCATATCGATACCTTTTCGACGATGCACAAATACGGCATCTTCAGCGAACAGGCGAAGCTGGTGCATCACAGCGCCGCACCAGGCCAGATCGGCATTGTCTTCCCGGTGAGTGTGGGGGTGACCGGTTCGACCGCCAGCTTCATCGCCGGCCTCGCACAGCGTGTGGCCGCGGCGAAACTAACCAAGTGCTGGGTCGACGTTGCGCACGCCCGTGCCACCTGGGAAGGCGAGTTGCAGGGTATGGTCAAGCATCAGGCGGTGCCGATACAGTCGCAGTTTGTCGCGCACATGATCCGCAAGGTGCTGCCGCAGAACGGCATCTGCGTGGTGGATGCGGGCAATGGCGGCAAGCACGTACGTAGCTACTTCAAGAGCTGGGAGCAGGGCACCTTCATGTGCATCGACGACTGGGCCTCGGTCGGTGGTTCATTCCCGATTGCGCTGGGGGCCAAGCTCGCGCAACCCGATCGGCCGGTGTTGTGTGCGTCGGGCGACATGGGCGCGATGTGCAACATTGGCGAGCTCGAAACCGCGATGCGCGAAAACATTCCGGTGGTGTATGTGGTGTTCAACGATCAGGGCCTCGGCAACGAGCGCGCGTTTCAAAATGAACATTACGGCGGTCGTTTCTTTGCCGTCGATTACAACAACCCCGACTTCGGCGCACTGGCGAAAGTGTTTGGTGCGCACGGCGAGCATGTCACCCGCCCCGAAGATCTGGAGGGCGCCATCCAGCGTGCGTTTGCCAGCGGCAAGCCGGCGATTGTCGATGTCATGATCGACCAGAACACGCTGGCGCCAGTGGTCTACCGGGCGCAGTAAAAAGCCGATTGGCAGTCTGATTTGGGTTTGAAAGGGCGAGGTCAGTGGCGACGTGAAGGTACGTTACCGCTGACCTTGCGCCGTCACCACTGCCGCTGACCTAATCAAGTTCAACGGAACCGACATGCAAACGGTCATTGCAACCCTGCACTATACGATCGTTGTTCCTGCTCGTCCGCATGTCGGGCGGATCGACGGCGGGCATCTGATCATCAACCCGAAGCTCACGGTTGTCGATCGCACCCAGCTCACCCGTGAGCAGGCGGTGGAGCTGGTCAAGCTGACGATGGTCGCCGGTGCGGCGATGCAAACGGTGTTGCCGCCGCGGGGCGTCGATATCTGGCGCATTAACTATCAGGACAATGGCAACTGGCGGCCTGAACTGCATGTGCATCTCTACGGCCGTGCGAAGAGTTCGACGATGCAGCCGTACGGACATTTCTTATCGATTCCGCTGACCGCTGCGGCGTTCAAGCAGCAGCCCGATCTTGAGCCGCTCAATGCAGACGATGTTGTTGCACTACGCGCAGAAATTGAGCGCCTGCTCGCCACTGACAAATACAAGAACTTCTAGCGCGCAAACACACAGGGAAGTCGATTAGGGCCCGTAGCGCGAAAGGAGCGCAGCGTATTCCGGGAAACTACTCCGCCTTCGCCCCCGATGACTTCACTACCGCTGCCCACTTGCTGATTTCGCGCGGCATCAGCTTCGTCAATTCATCGGGCGAACCTGCGAGTACATCAACCCCCATTTCAGAGAGCCGTCGTGTGATTTCGGGCGTGTTGAGCGCCTTGCTATAGCCATCGTGCAGTTTTTGCACGACTTCTCGCGGCATGCCGGCCGGCCCCATCAACGCATACCAGCCGCTCGATTCGAACCCCTTGATGGTTTCAGCCACGGTCGCCACATTCGGTAGCGCCGCAGCACGTTTGCTGCCGCAGACGCCAATGGCACGCAAACGGCCGGCCTGGATGAATGGGAGTGCAGCGAGCAATGTATTCACCTGAAACTGCACGTGGCCGGCGACGGTGTCGTTGAGGGCCTGACCAGCGCCTTTGTAAGGAATATTCAGCACATCGATCTTCGCCATGGAGCGCAGCATCTCGACGGCGAGAAAAGCGGAGTTGCCGCCCGCGGTGCCGGCGGTCAATTGGCCGGGACGTGCTTTGGCCAGGGCAATGAATTCTGGGACACTTTTGACTGGCAAGGATGGATGCACCACCAGCACCGTTTGCGTCAGCGCGAGCTGGCTGATCATGCTGAAGTCCTTGAGCGGGTCGAACGGCAGCTTTGCAAACAGGCTCGGGTTGATCGCATGCGGCGTGGTGGCAATCAGCACGGTGTAACCGTCAGGGGCCGCCCGCGCCACCATTTCGGTGCCGATATTGGTGAAGGCACCGCCGCGGTTATCCACCACCACGCTTTGCCCGAAAATTTCCGTGAGTTTTGGACTCAGCAGACGCGCGAGGATGTCGGTGCCGCCGCCGGGCACCGCCGGCACGATGATCCTCAACGGTTTGGATGGAAAGGGCTGCGCGAGGGCGTGTGCGGTGATGGCAAGCAGCGCGACGCTGAGCATGTGAACTGACAGGCGAAATGATTTTTTCATGGGCTGGAGTGTACCCCGACTTTATGTATCGTCTCTTACAGTCTGGCGGGTAACCTTGACACCACAACCGTCTGAGCAGAAGCTTCAGTCATGTCTACATCCCCGAATAAACTCGACCAGATCGTGCGTGATGCCCGGCGCAACGCTGAGCAGCGCGCCACCGGTTATCGCGAACAGGCGCTAAAAATGTATCCGTGGGTGTGCGGAGGTTGTGCCCGCACTTTCACCCACACCAATCTGCAATTGCTGGAAGTGCATCACAAGAACAGCAACCACGACGATAACCCGCCGGATGGCAGCAACTGGGAATTGCTCTGCACCTATTGTCATGAGCATGAACATTCCAAGCTCAAGGATTCATTGGGGCGCACGGATAGCGGTAACGCCGCGGTCGCCTCAACCTTCAACCCGTTTGC
>CAIWNB010000440.1 GCA_903913965.1 uncultured beta proteobacterium | reverse complement strand
GGTGCGCCCGCGCGGCATCGCCGCGATGCGCTCGTTGATGTCCTTGCCACCGGCCATCGATCGATACAGGTACCAGCCGCGCTCAACAATCACCGTGAGTGCGACCAGCAACAACACCACCATCAGATATAAGGTGCCGCCTGATGAGGAAGCCAGGTCAAGCAGATATTGCACATTCATTGCGACTCCCGCGGAAATTTATTGAAAGAAATTTCCCCGTCTGTGCGGTTGCCAGTCATGGTTAGAAGTCCGCTTTCAGGCTCATCATCATGCTACGCGGCGGCTGCCAGAAAAACGTATCGGCGGCGGCGTAAGTGCCATAGTTGGCTGCACCCGCCGTCTTGTTTGTCGGCGAAACGGCGATGACACTTTGCTTGTCCTGCAAGTTGAAAATACCGAGCTGTGCTTTGAGCGTCTTGAAACCCATACCCGGCTTCTTGAACAGATAAGAAACGTTCAGATCGGTGGTCGAGTACGGTGCAATCTCATAGCCCTGATCATCCAACGCATATGTGCGACCGACGCGTTTGTAGAACACAGTGGCCGACCACCCGCCTGAGCGGTAGAGCAGGCCCAGCGCAGAGGTGCTGTTCGGCACATCCTTGGTTTCCAACCCCGTGGCGTAGCTAGTGGCACGATTCAGAGAACCATTGACATAGCCTGAAACTGCATCGGTCAAGGCATAAGTGAGCTGCCCCTCTACGCCTTTGTAAGCGACACCGCCTTG
Organism: uncultured beta proteobacterium; assembly: GCA_903913965.1. GTDB lineage: Bacteria > Pseudomonadota > Gammaproteobacteria > Burkholderiales > SG8-41 > PALSA-1004. The sequence goes on along the minus strand of CAIWNB010000440.1, from coordinate 12,613 downwards.
GTTGTAATAAGTGGCATTGTTCGAGGTGGTACCCGGGGTCTGGGCGATCTTGTTGGTGAATTTGATGTAGTAGATATCGGTATCGACAGTCAAGCGGTCGGATTGATGCACCAGCCCCAACTGATAGTTGGTCGATTTCTGCGGATCAATGTTGGTCAGACTGCCACTCGTGCTTTGATAGTTTCCGATATCCGGCACCAGCATGCCTTGTGCATATTGCGCGTAGGTCGATAAGCCCGGGGCGATCGTGTAATTGGCGGTCAAGTACGGCAGTTTCGCCGAGAAGGTTTTGTCGTAATTGACATTGGTGCGACCGGTCTGATTAACCAAGGCATCCATCGACAGGCGGGTGTGCATATACTTGAAGCCCGGCGTCACCTTCAAGTCCGGGTTCACTTGCCACTCATATTCAGCAAACGGCTGGTATTGGTGCCAGCCTGATTTCTGATTGTAGAGTACGTTGTTGTTTGGTCCGAGTACACCCGGCACAGCGGCCTGATCAAAGTTCGGTGTAATCGGGTTACTCAATAAATTCAGGTCGTAGTAGGTGCGGTTTGTATTCGCCACCTCACCCCACATGCCAACACGAGCGAGGCCGGTGCTAGTCTCTTTGGTGAGCTTGGCGATATTGCCCCAGACGTCATACTCATTGGTCTTGAGGCCGCCGGGCATCTGATTGGTAATGTTTCCGCCAGCGGAATTCTTGACGGTACCAAGACCAGTTTCCATATTGGTGGCGATGGTGGTGAGGCCATTGTTGGTGTAGTTGTAGTAATAGGTCTTGTTGTCAGTAGCCCACCCCTTGCCCCAATCGGTTTGCAATGCCACGTAAGTCATGTTGGTCGACTTCTCGACGCGGTTATAGCCGTAATAGTTGGCCTTTAGCGGATTGTCACCAAGGTTGAAGTTCTTGCCCAAACGATCGGCCTGATCGTTGGTAAGACCTTTTTCTTTGTCGTTCAGATAATAATTGCTTTGCTGGAAGTTCAAGTTGGCGGTGAGCAGCGAGCTATCGCCAACCGCTTTTTTAAACTTAAGCATGGCGTTGTTGGCCCAGACGTTGCTAAAGGTGCGATAACCGTCACTCGTCTGGTGCTGCACGTTGATTCCGAGCAGGGCATCACCATTTTCGCCCATGACACCCGAGTCAAAACTGGCACCGGCCAGCTTGGTGTTCCATGTGCCGAACGAGAAGAATGTACCAAAGCCCTGTTCTTTGGCCAGCTCCCGCGAAAATAAATTCACCGAACCACCGAAGGTGGCCTGACCCAGATTACTGGCGTTACCCGGACCACGTTCGACTTCCACGCGGCCGATCACCGAAGCCGGGAAATACGCAGTCGAGTGGTGTGTCGGGCCGTTGGTATCACCAAATGGGATACCGTCCCAGGTGATATTAAACTGGCCGTCTGGCAGACCGCGCATGGTCAGCTTGGTTTCACCCAGCCCCGGTCCGTTCACTGAAATGCCCAGCGACATGCTGGGCGCGATCACCGCAATTGAGGAGAAATCACTGGTTGGCGACTTGGAGGCTTCGATAAACGAACGTTCGATAATTGACTGCGGCTGGGTGGCCTTGAGCGACGATTGGGTCGGCGCCACAGCAGCGGCTTTGGATACGAGCGCGGCAGCTGGCGCACTGCCGCTGGCGGAAGAGCCTACGGTGCCAAGATCCGTCGCCTGCTGCGAAAACGCATGCGTGGGAACCGCAAGGCTGACGATGGCGACAAGACCGGAGACACGGCGATTAAATTGTTTGCTGCGGGCTGCACGACGTTTCATTTGCACACTCTCTCGTAGAAATACTCATCGTTAAAGATGGGGGGATTCTAGAGATCATGAATTACAGAATTATTTCCTCTAAAAAATTTATGATATATATTTTTTTTATCGAATTTTAGATCTGGTTTTCTATAGCCAAGTGAAACGGTACGGTGAGCCCAAAAGTGTTCATCTTAGTCACAAACAGCATCACGGCCACGTAACGTGCACTTCAGCAGTAGCTTGCCTTGATAATCAAAGCCGCTGAATATCCATGGCGCGTTTTCAGCCGTATTGGCACGCTCCAGCAAGCTGTAACCGAATGCCCCTGCCTTGGCAATGCCGCGCTTGACGGGAACTCCGTTAATCAACATGCCGTCAGACTTGACCGGTACGCCTGTGGACAAATCATCGCCGCCATGGCCAGAGATCAATTGCGGCGGCAAGTCCCGCTCATAGGTCAGCACTTCAAGCACATGGTGGTGGCCTGACAACAGCGCCGCGACATTGGCGGCAAAACCATCAACGGCGGCAGCGGCAAGGGTTTTGTTATCACCTGCCGGTTTTGGTGTGGCGGTCTCAAGCGCCCAGATCGGGCGATGCTGCGCGATCCACACCGGTTTGTTGGCGTCACCGGCAACCTTTGCATATTGCTGCCGATAACGTGCCGCCTGTTGTTCATTTGCGGAGTCTTCATCAGCGGTTGAAACATCCACTACCGCAATCGCCAGGCTGCCAATATCAACGAGATAAGGCTCGGCCGGCGGCAAACAACCACTATCGGCGGACCACGCATACGGGTCCAGCGTGCGTGCCCATCCGCGGCCGCCACGATCACACTCTTCGTGATTGCCACGCACCAGCACCCACGGTGCGGTCGCCAGCAACTTGCCAACCGGCGAGAAAAAGTCTTCCTTCCAAACCGCCCAGGTGTCGCCATACGGCGTGCCGGCACAACCGCTGTTACCTTCGGGGCAAGGACTCTCACGGTAATGAAAATCGCCGACGTGAACAATCAGGTCAGGCTTGAGTTGTGCGACGTGGGCCGCACCGGCGCGAAACGGCCACGCAACCGGGTCATTGCAAGCTTGCACGCGTTTGCCTTTGAGCCTGCAACCGGTGTCACCAATCACCAATATGCGTTGTGGTGACGTGCGCGGCAATACCATCGCGGTGTCGCCGATCTGCAAACGCTGTGTAGCCGGCGGCAGCGGCAGCGCGCAGACCGTGATCGGATATTGCTCGCCCGGCGTCGAGCGCAGCCCCATGGCAACCGCGGCACCGTCCACCAACGCGGCGGGGCAGACACCATTCTCACTGATGGCGCGTGCCTCAAATCCGCCCGGCACGTGTTGCACCCAGCGATAGGTTTCGGTCGCACCGGCAGACCATGACAGGCAGAGAGCCATGCCGACGAGAACAGCACGCACGTGGTTTATATGCTTGGGTTGCATCGTTGTCGCCTCGAAAAATTAAATGTCTGAAATTGCGCCAACGGAGGTTAGCAAGCCCAGATTGCATCTGGATGAAAACTGGCACTACAGGTCAAACAACGTTAACACCGTGGCAGGCGGGCGGCGATAGCCAACGCGTTCACATACTCGCCCCGGTGCCCATCCACAACGCGCTCATCGCGATGCCCTAAGCTGCCGCCTCAATCGAAGGCGTAGGCATCCATCATCAACGAACCATAACTGTTACTGGTATGCAGACGCCGGCCCTGGGGCGTTAAACCAGCGCCGGCCGCCACCAACAAGGGCAGGAAATGTTCTTCGCTCGGATGGTTACGTACTGCCTGCGGTGCGAGGCGGCGGTAATCGAGCAGCGCTTCACTGTTACCGGCGGCCAGCGTGTCATACAACCAGCGGCTGCCCAAGCTGATCGCCGAGGCCGCGCAAAAAACGGCTGGCATCAATATCTTCCAGCGCCAGGGTCGGCGCACCATGCGAAACAAATACCGCAGGGAAGCGGCTCACACCACTTGGATGCGTGCGAACTTGCGTTTGCCAACCTGAGCAACGACGGTCGTCCCCTGGTGCAGCTTCTGCGCCTTGTCGCTGATTTTTTCGCCATCGAGTTTGACCCCGCCCTGGGCAATCATGCGCATCGCTTCGGAGGTACTTGCGGACAGTCCCGCTTCTTTCAGCGCGGTCGCAATAGCCAACCCTTCCGGGCCTGCCTGCAACTCAACCGTGACGATATCAGCCGGCACCTCGCCCTGTTTGAAACGGGTTTCGAAATCCGCCAACGCAGACTCTGCGGCTACGGCATCGTGAAAGCGCGCGACGATTTCCTGCGCGAAGCCGACCTTGATGTCGCGCGGATTGCGGCCGTTGGCGACTTCGGCTTTCCATTGGCTCACGGTGGCCAGCGGCGCAAACGATAGCAGTTCGATATAGCGCCACATCAGCGTATCCGAGATCGACATCAGCTTGCCGAAAATTTCGTTGGGACTCTCGGTAATGCCGATGTAATTGCCGAGCGATTTGGACATCTTGTTGACGCCGTCGAGCCCTTCGAGCAGCGGCATCATCAAAACACACTGCGGCGGCTGGCCGTTTTGCTTTTGCAACTCGCGACCCATCAACAAGTTGAATTTCTGATCGGTGCCGCCGAGCTCGAGATCAGCCTTGAGCGCAACCGAGTCATAGCCCTGCACCAGCGGATAGAGAAATTCGTGGATCGCGATCGGCTGGTTGCCGCGATAACGTTTACCGAAATCATCGCGTTCGAGCATGCGTGCAACGGTGTGCGTGGCCGCTAGCTTGATCATGTCGGCCGACGACAACTTGTTCATCCAGGTCGAGTTGTACACCACCTCGGTCTTGGCCGGATCGAGAATCTTGAACACCTGCGCTTTGTAAGTCTCGGCGTTGCGTTCGACGTCTTCGCGCGAGAGTGGCGGACGGGTCGCGTTTTTGCCGGTCGGATCACCGATCATGCCGGTAAAGTCGCCGATCAAAAACAAAATGTGATGACCAAGATCCTGCAGCTGGCGCATTTTGTTGATCAGCACGGTGTGACCGAGATGCAGATCGGGCGCGGTCGGGTCAAAGCCGGCTTTGACGCGTAGCGGGCGACCCGCTTTGAGTTTTTCAATCAGCTCGGACTCGACTAACAATTCGTCGCAACCGCGCTTGATAATGTCGAGCTGATCGTTCATGGCTATCAATGGATGTCCTGTGGCGTTGCGGCAGTGGTAGTAGTGTCAGTGGTTGTTTACTGGCATGGGTGACAATGGCTGTAAATTTGCGCCCCGATGCCGTTCTGCTAAGCTTGCAGCGCACCCCGGTTGCAACCAAAATCACGCTGCTAAAAGCATGATTTTAGCGCAAAAATCGCCTACTCCCGGCACGCGCCCGGGCCGCACACTGACTCAAATACCTTGATTGATAAATATGTCTGAAATTTTTATCGGCCTGATGTCCGGCACCAGCCTCGATGGCGTAGACGGCGTGTTGGTCGATTGCGCCGGCGGCTCGCCGCGCCATTTGGCGGATGCACATCAACCATTCGACGGCGCACTGCGTGACGAACTGCTGGCGCTGAACACAAGCGGTGCGAATGAATTGACACGTGCCGCGCGCGCTGGCAACGCGCTGGCGAAGGTCTATGCGACAACGGTTCAGGCACTGCTGACGCAAGTGCAAGACGTCACAGTGCGCGCGATTGGCGGTCACGGGCAGACCGTGCGTCACCAGCCGGATGAGGGTTACACCATACAACTCCTGAACGGTGCGCTACTGGCAGAATTGACTGGCATCGATGTAGTTTGTGATTTTCGTAGCCGTGATATTGCCGCCGGTGGCGAAGGCGCACCGCTGGTGCCGGCCTTTCATCATGCGGTGTTCGCGTCGAGCGCGGCGCATCGCGTCATCGTCAACATTGGTGGTATCGCTAATCTCACCAGTCTGCTGCCAGCGGGCGTGGTGACCGGTTTTGATTGCGGTCCCGGCAACCTCTTGCTCGATGCGTGGATACGACGGCATCGTCATGTCGCCTTTGATCGCGACGGTGCCTGGGCTGCCAGCGGCACGGTGATCAGGCCCTTGCTGGAGGCTTTATTGTCGGAGGCGTTTTTTGCGCGCCTGCCGCCGAAGAGCAGCGGTCGTGACCTGTTCAATCCGGCGTGGCTGGAAAAACATCTCCGTGGAAATGAAGCGGCGGTCGACGTGCAAGCGACCTTGCTTGAGCTCACCGCGATGACCATCAGCGACGCGATCCACCAGCACTGCAAGACAGCGCATGAAATTTATTTATGCGGTGGCGGCGCACGTAACAACGCCCTGCGCCGGCGTATCGAGACACTATTGAAGCCGGCCGAGGTAGCGGTTACTGATGCACTGGGCATTCATGCGGAATTCGTCGAAGCCGCCGCCTTTGCGTGGCTCGCACAACGCACCATGAAGCGCCAGGACGGCAATCTGCCCGCGGTGACGGGTGCCGCAGGGCCGCGCATACTCGGGGCGATCCATCGCGCATAAAAAAAGGCGCCAGCGGCGCCTTTTTTTATGCGGCAAATTCCGCTCAGGCAGAAAACGAAGAACCACAACCACAGGTTGAGGTTGCATTCGGATTCTTGATCACGAACTGCGCGCCTTCGGCGTTCTCCTGATAGTCAATTTCAGCACCGGTCAGGTATTGCAAGCTCATTGGATCGACCAGCAGGGTGACGCCGTTTTTTTCCATCGGCGTGTCGTCGTCATTGACCGCCTCTTCAAACGTAAAGCCATATTGAAAGCCGGAGCAGCCGCCGCCGGTGACAAACACCCGCAGCTTGAGCTCATCGTTGCCTTCTTCCTCGATCAACTGCTTGACCTTGTTCGCTGCGTTATCGGTAAAAACCAACGGAACCGGCATCTCTGTCATTGCATTCATGGATCGCTCCTGCGAATAATTATTCCGCGACTGCGGATTTAATCGGCACAACCTTGTCCGATTTACTTTCAGTTTGATAGACCAAACGGCCCTGCACTACCGCACCGAGCTGGATCTCCAGCGTGCGGTATTGGACGTCTCCTGTGACATTGGCTTTGCCCTGCAGTTCCACATACTCGAGAACATTCACCGCGCCGATGACAGTACCGTTGATCACCGCATGGGCAACACGAATTTCGCCCTCGATGCGGGCCTGATCGGACAACACCAGAGTGCCGGGCTTGTCGTCGGCTGAAGTGACGTTACCGCGCACCTGACCGTCGACACGCAAGCCGCCGGTAAAGCAAATATTGCCCTCGATCGTCGTTCCAGCCCCGATCAGACTATCAATACGACTCTGCGGTTTACTGGCTTTTTTGCTACCGAACATGTGAGCCCCCCTTCAAGACAAATTAGCCTGCTGGGTCAATCGGGGTTCCTTGCTGTCCCCCTCAAGCACCCTTACCTGCATGCCCTTGACTACGGTACCAGGCGTGACCCGGAATGTTCCTTCAACGCGCTGATAAAACCGGAAATTCAACTTATAAGCCCTGGCGTCTTTTTCATCCTCGGCCGGCAGGGTCAGCACCGACTTACGGCCGTCACGCTGCACATTCACCACAAACTGTAGCCGCCCAATGAAATCCTTGCCGCGCTGGCCGGTTTGGGTCAGCAACAAGCGGTAGCGGAACTCCCCGGGAAGTGCGTCATTCTGCACTATGAAGCGGTTGACCGCCACCCCGCCCTCCTTACCCCCGGAAGGCATCAAGCCTTGGAAGAAAGCGAGATCTTCCTTGAGCGTAACATTTTCCTCGGTCAAAGCTCTTACCTGTTTGACCACGTCGGCGTAAGCAGCCCGCTCGATCTGTATCTGACGCTCCAGCTGGGCAGCGCTACCGCTGAGTTGGGCAACTTCCTGTTCGAATTTTGCATTGGCCTCGCCCAGCCGGTGCATCTCGTGATCGGCTTCGCTTTGATCAAAGCCGGCGAACTTGCGGCCAAACTCATAAGCACTGCGGGAAAACATCATGATCACAATAAACAATGCGGTGATCGCCAGCCAGCGCCAATACCAGGGAATCGCCGTACGCACCGAAACCCGCGGCGCCGCGATACCAAACATGCGGGTAAGACGTTTGATCAAGGCATTAATGGAACCTGCTCCAGACCACTGGTTTCTGCATAACCGCACATCAGGTTCATATTCTGTACGGCCTGCCCGGCAGCGCCCTTGGTCAGATTGTCGATGACCGACAACACCACGGCGGTATTGCCGCCATGCGGACGATGCACGGCGATACGGCATAAATTACTGCCGCGCACCGAGCGCGTATCCGGGTGGCTGCCCGCCGGCATCACATCGACAAAAGGCTCATTGGCGTAAGCCGCCTCATACAACGCCTGCAAATCAAGGTCGGCCGAGAGGGTGGCGTAGAGCGTGGCATGAATACCGCGAATCATCGGCGTCAAATGCGGGGTAAAGATCAGACCCACATCAGCGCCCGCCATGGCAGCGAGACCCTGCGAAATTTCCGGGTGATGCCGGTGCCCCATCACGCCGTAAGCCTTGAAGTTATCCGAAGCCTCTGCAAACAATGTTGCCACCTCGGCTTTGCGACCGGCACCGCTGACGCCGGATTTGGCATCTGCGATGAGCTGCCGCAGATCGACCTGCCGGTTGCGCAACAACGGCATAAAACCCAACTGCACCGCAGTTGGGTAGCAACCGGGATTGGCAACGATGCGGGCGCCGCGAATCTTTTCACGATTGAATTCCGGCAGGCCATACACCGCCTCGGCGACCAGCTCGGGGCAGGCGTGCTGGGTGCCGTACCATTTTTCCCAGGTCGGAATATCCTTGATACGAAAATCGGCGGCGATATCGATAATCCGTGTGCCGGCATCGTAGAGGGCGCGCGCCTGTTGCATGGCAATGCCATTAGGCGTTGCAAAAAACACGATATCGCATTGCTTTAGTGCCGCGTCGGAAGGCGCGGTAAATTCAAGATCAATCCGCCCGCGCAAACTCGGGAACATCGCCGACACTGGTGTACCCGCTTCGCCGCGCGAAGTGATCAGCGTAATTTCCGCGTGTGGATGCTGCGCCAGCAAGCGCAATAATTCGACGCCGGTATAGCCGGTGCCGCCAACGATGCCGATTTTCGTTTTGCCTGCCATGGTCTTTGTCCGTATATGTCGCACACTGCGTGCATGCGCACGTTATTGTAAGCGACAAAAAAGCCGCCCGCAGGCGGCTTTTTTGCGACTGAACAGCAGCTTAACGCTTCGAGAACTGCTTACGACGACGCGCTTTGCGCAGACCAACCTTCTTACGCTCGACTTCGCGGGCATCACGCGTCATCAAACCGGCTTTTTTCAGAATCGGCTTCAGCGCAGCATCAAATTCAACCAGAGCGCGCGCAATACCGTGACGCACCGCGCCGGCTTGACCGGATTCACCACCACCGCAAACGTTCACCATGATGTCGAACGAATTCAGGCGATCGGTCAAGACCAAGGGCTGACGCACCACCATACGACCGGTTTCGCGCGAAAAAAAGACATCGATCGGCTTGTCGTTAACGACGATGTCGCCGGTGCCGGCTTTCAGAAAGACACGGGCAATGGCGCTTTTACGACGGCCGGTGCCGTAGTTGTACTGCGGATATTTGATAGCCATGAAATCAGGCCCTTATTTCAAGATTTTTCGGTTGCTGCGCGCTATGCGGATGGCTGGTACCGGCGTAGACCTTGAGCTTTTTCAACATTGCGTAGCCCAGGGGACCCTTCGGTAACATACCCTTCACCGCGATCTCGAGCACGCGGCCCGGATGGCGATCATGCAACTTGCGAAAATTGGTGGTGTAGAGGCCGCCCGGATACGTGCTGTGACGGTGGTACAACTTGGCTTCCGCCTTGTTGCCGGTCACGCGCAATTTATCCACGTTGACGACGACGATGAAGTCGCCCGTATCGACGTGCGGCGTAAACTCAGGCTTGTGCTTGCCACGCAGGCGATGGGCGAGCGCAGCAGCCAGCCGCCCGAGCACTTTGTCCTGCGCGTCCACGACAAACCAGTCGTGCGTAACTTCTTGGGCTTTTGCTGTAAAGGTCTTCATAAACCGAACCCGCTATCTCTGACAGTTGAAAACGACGGAAAGCCGCGGATTTTATGACGGAATTCGAAAGCATGTCAAACGATGATTGAAGCCCGCGTGGAATAGCGCTCCGCCGGCATCGGCGGAATACCCGCTGCTCGGGCATAATCGATCCTTTTTAGCGGGATTAAGCCTATGAAAGCGCGCATTAAATGGGTGGAAAACGTTTGTTTCGTCGGTGAGTCGGGCAGCGGCCACGCCATGGTGATGGACGGCGCCCCGGAAGGCGGCGGCCGCAATCTGGGCATGCGCCCGATGGAAACCGTGCTGATCGGCACCGGCGGCTGCACCGCCTACGATGTGGTCCACATTCTCAAAAAATCGCGCGCCGACATTACCGACTGCGTAGTCGAAATCGATTCCGAACGGGCCGACGAAGACCCCAAGGTGTTCACCAAAATCCATTTTCATTTCATCGTCACCGGCCGGCAACTGAAGCCGCAGCAGGTCGAACGTGCGGTGCACCTGACCGCCGAAAAATATTGCTCCGCCTCGATCATGCTCGGTAAAACAGCGACCATTACGCACGACTTCGAGATTCGCGAAGCCTGAAGCAGAAACGTCGCACCGCGGGTCACGCGCCCAGGCTATAGGTGGAAGCTCGTTTCAGTCATCACGCGGGAGCCGAGTTTCATTGCCTGACGCAGCGGTTGCGGCAATTCAGCACCGCCGTGCTCGACTGCCGTCCGTGCATGACGCGCCTCATCCGCCTTCATTTGATCGACGATGGCGCGGCTTTTGACATCCGCCTCCGGCAGGCGCCCCAGATGACTGTCGAGGTGGCTTTCAACCTGACGCTCGGTCTCAGCGAGGAAACCCAGGTTCCATTTGTCACCGGCAATACCGGCCATCGCGCCCAGCGCGAACGAGCCCGCATAAAACAACGGATTTAATGCACTCAGTCGGCCGCCGAGTTCGGTAATACGCCGCTCGGTCCACGCCAGATGATCGGTCTCTTCGGCAGCCGCCTGTTCGAGCGCCACGCGCGCCGACGGATTGCGCGCGGTCAGCGCCTGTCCCTGATAGAGCGCCTGCGCGCAGATTTCACCGGTGTGGTTGACGCGCATCAGCGCCGCCGACAAGGCCCGCTGGGCGTCGTCAAGACCGGCGTCGTCAATGGCGGCATCAGGATGCGGGCGCGCACTGCGCGCCGGCGCCAGCAGCGTCCGCAGGCTGTTGTCGAACACCGTAATCAGGCGGTCAAGATTCATTCGAAACACCCGCTCACGTTATTGATGGAGGGAATGATTTTACGACGATGCTGGCGTTACTGTCGCCGCACTAATCAGGCCGCAGAACCTTTGCGCGCGCGCAAATTCAGGCTGATCGGCCGGCCCTTAAAATAAAAAGTGCTCGAATCATCGAACAGCTCAAAACTATCGACACGCTCAACGCCGACAAAGCCGGCCTTTTGCAATCGTAAAGCCAACGATTCGGCGTCGTAACCGGCAAAGTGAAAATCCGCGTTATTCAACTGCCCGCCGTAGAGCATACGCATCACCTGATAACGATCCTCCGCATCCAGCGCGGGGTCCACATACAAGACACATAACGCAGCCAGATCCGGCACGCCGATGCGCAACCCGCCGCCGGGCACGAGAACGCGATGGAATTCATTCAAGGCGGCGGGCATCTCATGCTTAAAGCCCAGATGTTCGAGCACGTGGGAAGCGTAAATTTCTGTCACCGATGCATCGGCAAACTGCCGCAGGTCGGAACAATCGCCGACAAAATCGACCTGCGGCCCGGGTTGCACATTGAGTATCTTCCAATCGGGATGCGCGATCTGACCGCCGATATGCAGGCGCAAAGGCGCGGCGTCCGCGCAACGCTCTGCAGCGCGATCCGCCGCAGCGCTTGGTCGAAACAGGGTCTTCAGGATCGAGAAGAGCATCAAGCGCGCCCGGCGATCGCCCGCAGCCAGCGACTACGCCGTTGCAAACAGGCGTTTGAGTTCAGCGCCGGGATCCGCGGCGCGCATAAACGCTTCGCCGACAAGAAAGCCGTTGACCTTTTGTGCGCGCATTTTGGTCACATCATCGGCGTTCAAGATGCCGCTCTCGGTGACGACCAGACGTCCGGCCGGGATGCGATCAAGCAGACCGAGGGTGGTGTCGAGACGGGTTTCAAACGTGCGCAGATTGCGGTTGTTGATGCCGAGCAGCGGCGTCTTCAGTTTGAGCGCGCGCTCGAGTTCATCGCCATCATGCACTTCGACCAGCACCGCCATGCCCAGCCCGTGCGCAATGTCTTCGAGTTCGGCCATACGCGCATCATCGAGCGCGGCAGCGATCAGCAAGATGCAATCGGCACCCAGCGCGCGTGATTGATAAATTTGATAAGGCTCGATCATGAAATCCTTGCGCAGCACCGGCAGCGCGCAAGCGGCACGCGCTTTTTTCAGGTCGTCACTCGAGCCCTGAAAAAAATCGCGGTCGGTCAACACCGACAAACAGGCCGCGCCGTTTTTTTCATAGCTGACCGCAATCGCCGCCGGATCGAACGGGTCGCGCAGCAAGCCCTTGCTGGGGCTGGCCTTCTTGATTTCAGAAATTACCGCCGGCCGGCCGGCGGTAATGCGCGTGCGCATGGCGCCAACAAAATCACGCGGCCGGTCGGCAGCTGCCGCCGCCAGTTTCACCGCGGCGAGGTCGCTGACGGCCATCGCCGCCACGACTTCGGCCTGCTTGACGGCGAGAATACGCTGAAGGATATCGCTCACGGTTTTAAACGCTCTTGGTAAAGGCGACGAATTCGTCAAGTTTTTTGCGTGCCGC
>CAIWNB010000439.1 GCA_903913965.1 uncultured beta proteobacterium | reverse complement strand
TGGCGCGAAAACCGCAGGTGGTGCTGGGCGGTGGATCTTCGTTGTCAGCGGATGAATTTATGGAGTTGTGGCGCGCGCCGACACGATTGTGCGGACTGCGCGATCTTCCGGTCAGGTATGTTGATCCAGATGCGATACAACGGCAGACGCTGCGCGTGTTGACGGGCGCCGAGGAAGTCTGCCGCCAGCTTGATTCAGTGCGCGCCGCGGCGCGCGCGCAACCCTGATCAGTCTTATTCGGCTTTTAGTCCCGCCGCCTTGATGACGCGGCCCCACTTGTCGATTTCGGATTGGATGAAGGTGCCGAATTGCTCTGGTGTGTTGCCGACCGGTTCTGCACCGTCAGCCAGCAGGCGCTCGCGTACCTCTGGGATTTTCAGGATGGCGACGGTTTCTGCATTGAGTTTTGTGATCACGGCACGCGCAGTAGCCTTGGGCGCCAGCAGGCCGTACCAGGTGTAGGACTCATAACCCTTGACGCCGGCTTCATTCATGGTCGGTGTGTCGGGCAGCGTTTGCGAGCGGTGGGCACCGCTCACGGCAAGCGCACGCACGCGACCGGTTTTGATCGAAGGCAGCGCGGTGTTGATTGAAATCGGCGTCAGCGGGACCTGTCCGCTGATGACATCAATCAGTGCCGGTGAGGAGCCTTTGTAGGGAATATGCGTCAGATCAATGCCGGCCATCAGCTTGAGCAACTCTCCGGCGAGATGTCCGCCGGTGCCGTTACCCGCCGTGCCGAAAGTGATCTGACCGGGTTTTGCCTTGGCCATCGTGATCAGATCCTGCAGCGTCTTCGCCGCGAAATTCGTTCCGGCGAGCAACACGATTTGTTGCGAGGCGACGTGCGTGATCGGTGCGAAATCACGTATCGGATCGTAGGGCAGGTTGCGCGCCAGGCTAACGTTGGTGGCCATCGACGATATCGTGGCCATGATCAGCGTATAGCCGTCGGGCGCGGCGCGTGCGGTGAGTTCACCGGCAATTACGCCACCCGCGCCAGAGCGATTGTCGACTACTACTTGCTGACCCCAGCGTTCACCGAGCCGTGCGCCGATGGTGCGGGCGAGCATGTCGACGCTACCACCGGGTGTGCTGGGCACGATGATGCGGATCGGTTTGCTTGGATAAGTCTGGGCTGCGCAAAACGCCGGCGATAGTGCGAACGTGAGTGTGGGCACGATCAGGGCAGCACAGCGGAAAACTTTGGTCATGAGTTAATCGTTCTGAAAATTTTGTGTAACACTCATTCTAGGTCACGGCTTGCCAATCCCCAAGCATTCGCCGTTCAATTTTTCCCCACCGCAGCCCTGCGTCCAGGCCAACTCAGCGGCTCCGGTCATACGGGCCGCACGCGGAAGGCCGTTCTGAATATGGGATAATCATCACCAGTCCGGAGTTTATTTTTTGCGTGCACCAGTGGCGCCGCATCGTTACGTACTCAAAGGAGATTTGCATGGCAAGTAAAGGCCGCCAGTTCAAAGAGTTGATCAATGCCCCAGAGATTTTGATCCAGCCGGGTATCTATGACGGATATACCGCACGGCTGGTCGAGGCGAGCGGCTTTAAGGCTGCATCCATTTCCGGGGCTGGTGTGTCGGAGAGCCGCATGGGCTGGCCTGACCGCGGCATCATGACATTCGATGAAAACCTCAACAACGCGCGCCGTCTTGCCGACTGCACCGACAATCTGTTGTTGCGTGCCGATGCTGATACCGGATACGGCAACGCAATGACCGTGCATTTTGTGGTTCGCGCCTTCGAGAAAGCCGGTATGGCCGCCTTGATGTTTGAGGATCAGGTGTGGCCGAAACGCTGTGGTCACATGGCCGGCAAGTCCTGTATCCCGGCTGAAGAAATGGTGCAGAAGGTCAAGGCTGCAGTCGATGCGCGGCGTGACGACGATTTCTGCATTGTTTCGCGCACCGATGCGGCCGGTCCACATGGTGTTGATGAGGCGATCCGCCGCCTTAATTTATACGCCGAAGCAGGGGCCGATGTGCTCTATGCCGATGCGCTGTTGTCGAAGGAAGACATCGCCAAGGTGGCGAAGAACGTGCCTAAAAAACTCATCGTCAACATGGGGCTCGGGCTGCGTTCGCGTGCGACCACGCCGTTGATGTCGCCGAAGGAGTTGGAGGATCTGGGCGTGGGTGGTGTCAGCTATCCCCGCATACTGTCCACCGCGGCGTTGAAGGGCATGATGAACGCCATGGCGGTTTTCAAGGAAGAAGTGGTTCAGCATAACCGCGTCGTCGATCGTCCTGACCTCTTGGCGTCGTTCGACGAGCTCAACGATTTGATGGGCATGAAGCGTCTTGATGAGCTTGAGAAGAAATTTGTCGGCGGCTGATAGACAGGGAGGGGCTGCATTATGGGCATGACCATCGCCGAGAAGATACTCGCGAAAAAAGGCGGTTTGAAAAAAGTTGGTCCCGGGGATCTCGTGACGGTAGCGGTTGATACGGTGATTTTGTTCGACAACAACTTCATGACCAATCGCTGGCGCGAAGTCTTGAAGGTGAATAATCCCGACAGCATTGTCGTTGTCTTTGATCACCGCGTGCCGGCGGCCACACAAGCCTCGGCCACCGCACATGGTATCGGCCGCGAGTTTGTCGCGCGCTTCGGCATCAAGCGTTTTCATGATGTCGGTTACTCACAGGGTATTGCGCACCAGTTGGTGGCCGATCATGGTTACGGGCTGCCGGGCAGTGTGTTGTTGTGCAGCGATTCGCATACCTGTTCGGGCGGGGTGTTCAATTGCATCGCGCGCGGCGTCGGCCAGCCTGACATCGTGTATGCGGCGTGCAAGAACGAGACCTGGTTTCGCGTCGGTGAAACCATTCGCTATGAACTCACCGGCGCGCTGTCGCGTGCGGTGACGGCCAAGGATGCCTTTTTGCAGATCGCCGGTGAGTATGGCGATCATGCGACGATGAATGTCGAGTTCGGCGGCGCGGGTATGAAGAGTTTGAGCATCAACGCGCGCAAAACACTGACCACCATGGCGGCCGAACTGTCCGCTGAGTTTGCGACCTTCGAACCCGATGAGGTTATGCTGGAGTGGGTGCGTGCGCGTAACCCGGCGCCTTTTGAGGCGGTCTATGCGGACGCTGACGCCCGCTATGCCGCCGTGCGCACGGTGGATCTCGGTGCGCTAACTCCTCTGGTGGCTTATCCGGACAGTGTGGTCAACAATTCGCGACCGGTTGGTGACGCGGCGGGGACCAGGATCGATCAGGCGTTTATCGGTTCCTGTGCCAATGGCACGCTGGATGATCTGGAGCTTGCGGCTTCCATCCTCGACGGACGCCGTGTTTCACCCAAGGTACGTTTGATTATCACACCAGCATCGCAGCTGGTTTATCGCGAAGCACTCAAGAGCGGTGCGATTGCCAAACTGATCGATGCCGGCGCGGTAGTTACGCCGGCGACCTGCGGCGCCTGCGGCGGTGGACATCTCGGCGTGCTCGGGCCGAACGAAACCTGCATCACGGCGACGACGCGCAATTTCAAAGGGCGCATGGGTGACCCCAGCGCGAAAATCTTCATGGGTTCACCGGCAACGGTGGCGGCTTCGGCGATCACGGGCACGATCACCGATCCGCGCGATTTTTTGAACTGAGGCGTTATGAAATATCAGGCACGCGTCTGGAAATTTGGCGACAACATCAACACCGATTTGATTCTGCCGGTGCAGGCTTTTTATCTGACGCCTGCAGAGCAGGCGCAGTGGGTGTTTCGGGCCAACCGGCCGGGATGGTCGGAACAGGTGCAAGCGGGCGACATACTGGTCGGCGGACGTAACTTCGGCATGGGTTCGAGCCGGCCGGCGGCGCGTTCGCTGAAGAACCTTGGCTTGAGTTGTCTGGTTGCGCAATCGATCAATGGATTGTTTTTTCGCAACTGCGTGAACTTTGCATTTCCGGCGATGGAATGCGTCGATGCGTTTGCCACGTTTGAAGAAGGTGATATTGCCGAGGTCGATTTCGATGCGGCGACCGTCAAAAACATCACGCGCGGCACCGCCCTGGAGGCGATCCCGCTGCCGCCCAAGCTGCTGGATCTGCTCAAGGCGGGCGGCATTTATGCGTTGCTCGAGAAGGAAGGGGCGATAGGTCCGAAGACCGCTGCGTCAGGCTAAGCCTCTGCAGCGTTTTGTGACAGCCTTCGACTGCCCCGGCGGTCAGCGCCGGTAGTTGCCTGCCGGCGCAGCCGATACGATTACTTCTTTTCCGTTTGCGCTTTCGGTTTACGACCCGGTGCGGCTGGCGGAATATAGCCGGCAATGCGGCACAGCACGGCTTCGATATGTTTGCCGTCGCGGAAACGGATCGAGCGACACACCATGACGTCACCCTTGGCGGAGAGGTCGGAGACCGCGACACGCACATTTTCAACCGACATGCCGGTTGCTGCGGCGATTTCCGAGTCTAGCCGTTCGCCGTGATTCTTCAAGTAATCCAGGATTCGCTGCATCCGAAATGCTCCAGATTGTAGTTGTTTAGGCATTTAAGTCCTGCATCGTCGACGGGATGTTTTCCACACGTGCCGCAGTTTCGCAATGGACCCTGTTTGTGTTCTTGGGAGCGGGCGGGATACTGTATCGCCCGTTTGAAAATCCGGTTTTGCACACGGGAAGCCCGTGGTTGCAGAATTTGGGCGCCGGTATCCGGGTTGATCCTCGGTTTACTCTACCGTGAGCCTGTGCTCTTGCGCGCAACCTGCCTCTTACACCAACAACAGGCGACCGCGCACGGCCGCCTGCCAGAAACTCTTTACACAGCCTTCAGATTCACGGCCGACGTCTTGCCGTTATTGCCGCGCTCGAGGTCGAACGAAACAGTCTGGTTCTCGCTCAGCGTCGAGAGGCCGGCTTTTTCCACAGCGGAAATATGGACGAAAACGTCCTTCGATCCGTCTTGCGGTGCGATGAAGCCGAAGCCCTTGGTTGCATTGAAAAACTTTACGGTGCCCGTAGTAGACATTGTGTTCCTAGTATATGTATTGCAATAGGCCGCGCACGATATTGAGCGCGGCATCAAATGATCCATCGGGAAAAATCGCAAAAACATCCGGAACGGATGTCAGGAGAACTTGCCAATAACCAATCGACCACGGGAGTTTCCATGCTGCGGGCGTTTCTGACAAGCGGAATCTTCGCCGGCTTTGCGCTGCCGCAGACCTCGACCACCTTGGTGAGTGGCCGGGTTTTTGTCTGTAATATTTTGATTTATATGGCTATTAGTCTGATGTGTCGGCGTTTGCCTGGGACGGTCCAGCCCTCTTGGCTGGGCCTTCTAAAACAGCTTGCGGCGCTTTATTTAACATCAACACCGGAAATCTTGACGATTTCGGTGATGGATTTCCTCTGATCGGCGCGGAATTTGTCCAGTTCCGCCCGGTCACTGCCGACGATTTCGAGGCCCAGGCCCTTGAGTTGCTCGCCGAACTGGGGGTCTTTGACGATCTTGCTGATCGCGGCGCTGGCCTTGGCGAGTATCGGCTCTGGCACCCCGGTCGGGGCGACAACGCTGTACCAGGCCAGCGTTTGATAGCCCGGGATCGCTTCGGAGATCGAGGGCACGTCGGGCAACAACTGGCTGCGGCGCGGTCCGGTCACGCCGAGCGCACGCACGCGGCCGGATTGCACCGCACCGAGGACTGCCGGCACCACGCCATAGGTGAGATTGACTTCCTTGCCCATGGTCGCGGCCACCGCTTCGGCTACGCCCTTGTACGGGATGTGCAGCATGTCGGTGCCGCTGAGTTTGGTGAACAGAACACCGGAGAGATGCTCCGATGCGCCGGTGCCGGCCGAACCGTACTTGAGCGGCGTCTTCTTTGCCGCTTCGATGAGCTCCTTGATCGACTTCGCGGGAATTTCCGGATTGACCACCAATACGAACGAGGTCGTTCCGATCAGGCTCAGCGAGGCGAAATCCTTTTCGAGATTGAATTTGATGTTCGGGAATACCGCGGTGGCGACCAATAATTGCGAGGTCAGCATCATCCAGGTGTAGCCGTCGGCTGGCGCGTGCAGCACCAGATCGGCGCTAAGGACGCCGGCGACGCCGGGCCTTGAGTCAACCACCACGCGCTGGCCCCAGGCGCCGAACAGGCGGTCGGCCAGTGCGCGCGAAATGATGTCCGGCCCTGAACCCGGCGCGCTACCGATGACGAGGCGAACCGGTTTTTCAGGAAAGCTGGTCTGCGCGGCGGATGCGCCGGTGCAGAAAGCGCTGAGGAGCACAAGGGAAGACACAACGGCGGTCATAAATTTTTGAGTGCGCATTTTTTTCCTTGGTAAACGTGCGACCGGATTTTCTGCGTGCAAGGGGCGAGGCCCGAGGCGAGATTTTAGTCTAACCGCAGCGGTGCTGCAGAAGCCAGTGTCAGGCCGGGGTAAGCGCGCTGCCGGCTATGCTAGGATGACAAAAAAATACGCGCCTGCGCAGGAGAGTTCAATGTCATCTGTTTTGCCAAACAATGCCGTCCAATACGTCTACGATTTTGCGCTGCTGGATCAAGTGCCTGCGGGGGCGACCAGTGCACGCGTGGCGGCTAAACGCCTGTTGTCCGGGCCGACTTTGCAGACCGGCAAATCGTCAACCGTCGGTGCCGTGCTTACCGGACTTCATCTGATTGTTACGCTGGGGCGCCAGACTCGCGGTTCTGGTGCCAAGGCGCATACCCACCCTAACGAACAGATCAATTACATCGTGCAGGGCGTGATGACTGGCGAGATCGAAGGCGAGCAGGTCTTCGCGCCGGTGGATACCTTGCTGCATACGCCGTCGCGTGCCGTGCATACCGGCATGGCCTGTCCGGACGAGGATCTGGTCTTCTTTGCCATGAAAGACACCCGTCATGGCATCGTCGGGCCACCCGTCGATGGTCAATACAACGGCCCCAATTTTTTGCCCGGCTTCGGTACCCGTGCGACTGAAGCCGCGCAATCGACGGCGCAATTAATGGCGGCCTGCCGTGGAGATACGGCCGGTGAAAAGACGCGCTACATCTACGATTTTGCACGGCTTGCCGAAAAACCCGGACGCGTGGCCAGCGCCCAGGTCACCCCAAATGTGGCCGCAGGCATCTGGACCGGCGATCTGGTCAGCGGCGAGACCTTGCACGTGGCGCGCCTGCGTGCGGCTGCAGGCATGCGGGGTGCAGTACATAGCCATGCGAATGAACAGTTCGTATTTGTTGCTGCCGGTGAGGTCGTGGCCGAAGTCGACGGCATCGAACATCGTGTGGGCCGGCACTGCGCGCTGCATGTGCCGCCGGGCATGCCGCACAGTCTGAGTCCGGCAGTGGGTCAGGACGCCTTGATCATCGTGCTGCAGGATACACATCACGCCTTTGCCGGCTGATACCGGCGTGGTTACTGACGTCAGCTTGCTGCCGGCTTCCCGTATGAGGCTGCCGTCGCGCGGTGTGTCTTCTCGCACCAATCGCTGACTGTGGATGGCCTGCCGCCTACTCGGGCTTCAGTCCGGCCAGCTTGACCATTTTGCCCATCTGTACAAAATCATCGTTGATGATGCGGGTGAAATCAGCCACGCTCGAATAGGCCGGTTCCTCGCCCTGCGCCATGTAGAGCTGGCGCAGGTC
>CAIWNB010000438.1 GCA_903913965.1 uncultured beta proteobacterium | reverse complement strand
CTGGGTGCGCATCTTCGCGCCGCCGGCCGAGGGCAAACTGGTCAACCGCAACGTCGAACTGGCGGTCGGTGAACGCGTGCGGGTGCGGCTGGTCAGCACCGATGTCGAGCGCGGCTTCATCGATTTTCAGTACCTCGGGCTTTAAACCACCGTTAGCCGCCACTCAACGCGTGTAAAAATAAAGCGGCCCTCAAATGAGCACCCCGCAAGGACTGAGCAGCGCCACCGCCCGCCAACGGCTGGCGGAAGACGGCCCGAACGCGCTGCCCAATGGCGGGCACCGCGGCTGGTTGCGGATCGCGCTGGAAACCGGCCGCGAGCCGATGTTCCTGCTGCTGCTCGCCGCCGGCGCGCTCTATCTGCTCCTCGGTGAACTGCAGGAAGGTTTAATTCTCTTTGCCTGCGTGTTGGCGACGCTGGGCCTCACGCTGTATCACGAAGGCCGCACCGAGCGTGCAATTGCCGCCTTGCGCGATCTCACCAGTCCGCGCGCGCTGGTGATCCGTGATGGCAGCCCGCAACGTATCGCCGGTGCCGCTATCGTGCGCGGCGATGTGCTGGTGCTCGCCGAAGGCGACCGCGTGGCGGCCGATGCGTTGTTGCTTAGCACACGCAATCTGCAGGTCGATGAATCGTTGCTGACGGGTGAGGCCATGCCGGTGGAGAAAGCGGTTGCTGCCTCACTCAACAGCGCGACACGAACGACGACGACATCGACGATGATAACAATCTCGTCGCCCCCCGCCGCGGCATGCGCTGACCACGAGATCGCCACCGCCAGCGCCACGCAACAACACGTCTACTCAGGCACGCTGGTGGTACAAGGTCAGGGCCTCGCCTGCGTCACCGCCACCGGTGCGCACAGCGAAATCGGCCGTATCGGCGCGGCGCTGAACGCCTTGCAGGCTGAATCCTCGCCCCTGCAAAAACAAACCGCACGACTGGTGCGCACGCTGGCGCTGCTGGCCTTTTCATTAAGCGTCGCCACCGTCATCCTCTACGGGCTCATGCGCGGCGATTGGCTGCAAGCCCTGCTCGCCGGTATCGCCCTGGCAATGGCCATGCTGCCGGAGGAATATCCGGTTGTCTTGACCGTGTTCCCGGCGCTGGGGGCGTGGCGTTTGTCGCGTCAGAAGGTGCTGACGCGGCGCCTTTCGGCGATTGAAACGCTGGGGGCAACCTCGGTGCTGTGCGTCGACAAAACCGGCACGCTGACGGAAAACCGCATGAGCGTGGCGCGCTTATATGTGCCCGGCCATTCTTTGGCGGTGCATGAAACCGACCGCAACGCACTGCCGGAAATCTTTCACCCGCTGCTGGAGTTCGCCATCCTCGCCAGCGAAACTGCACCCTTCGATCCGATGGAGCAGGCCTTTCATCGTCTTGGACTGCGCGTACTCGCCGGCAGCGAACACCTGCATCACGATTGGGTGTTGGTGCATGACTATGAACTCACGCCGCAACTGCGCGCGATGTCGCATATTTGGCAACGCGTAGACGGCGGCGATCATGTGGTTGCGGCGAAGGGCGCGCCGGAGGCGGTGTTCGATCTGTGTCATCTCGATACCGTGACGCAAGCCGGCTGGGTCGCCGCCGTCGATGCGATGGCCGCCGAGGGCCTGCGCGTACTCGCCGTCGCACAGGCGCGCTACAGCGGCACCGCATGGCCGCAGGCCGTGCATGATTTCACGTTTGAGTTGGTCGGCCTCATCGGTCTGGCCGATCCATTGCGCACGGAGATTCCCGCCGCCATCCGTGAGTGCCGTGAAGCCGGCATCCGCGTCATCATGATCACGGGCGACTATCCGGCCACCGCCGCCAGCATCGCGCAGGCCGCCGGTCTGGATGCACAGGTGGTGTTGTCGGGTGACACGCTGGCCACGCTCAGTGACAGCGCACTGCGCGCGCGCCTGCATGGCGTGAGTGTCTGCGCGCGCATCACCCCAACGCAAAAACTGCGCATCGTGCAGGCCCTCAAAGCCGACGGCTATATCACCGCCATGACCGGCGACGGCGTCAACGACGCACCCGCGCTCAAGGCTGCGCACGTCGGCATTGCAATGGGCGGACGCGGCACCGACGTCGCGCGTGAAGCCGCTTCACTGGTGCTGGTGGATGACAACTTTTCCGCCATCGTCAGCGCGATCCGCCTTGGCCGGCGCATCTTCGACAATTTGCGCAAATCGATGTCGTACATTCTCGCGGTACACGTGCCGATCGCCGGCACCGCCTTGATCCCCGTATTGCTGGGCTGGCCGGCGGTGCTGTTTCCGGTGCACATCGCGTTTCTCGAATTGATCATCGACCCGGCCTGCTCGCTGGCATTTGAAAACGAAGCCGCCGAAGCGGATGTCATGCAACGCCCGCCGCGCGACCCCGAGGCCGCACTGTTTGGCCGCGCCACCATCGTCCACGCCCTGCTGCAAGGCGGCGGCGTGCTGCTGCTCGTCACCCTCGCGCAACTCTGGGGCAACCAGCACCTCGACGAAGCCGCGGCGCGCGCCTGTGCTTTTGTCACGCTGGTGACCGCCAATCTCAGTCTGATTTTTGCCAACCGCTCGCCGGCCGTTTTCTGGCGGGCGCCCGCCAACCGCGTGGCCTGGATGGTGACGGCACTGACCCTCGGCCTGCTCGCACTGGCGCTCTATGTGCCCGCCATCGCCGGCGTCTTTCGCCTGGCGCCGCTCGCCGCCGATGCCCTGGCCGCAGCAACCGCGCTCGGATTGCTGACCCTGCTCTGGTGTGAAATGCTCAAGCGCTTGCAGAAGCGCAGCCCCTGAGGCGAATCGACTATTTATACGCAAATATATGGTCGTTTTTCCACCTCAACTGGAAACGCCCCCGCCCGCAGCATGAAGATGAGCTGTCATCCCAGGCTTCGTAACCCATGCCCCGACTGATCAACGCGGCATGGCGACTGGCACCTCGTTAATGTCGACCTCTCAACAAGCCGCGGCTAGCCACATCCTAACCAGCGCTTAAGCGACGGTCACCCGCCCCTTGCTGCGCAACCAGCGCAACACCATCGCACACAGTTCTTCTTCACCCACCGGTTTGCGAATGAAATCGCTCATGCCGGCTTCAAGGCACAGCTGACGATCTTCATCACGAACGCTGGCGGTCAGCGCAATCACCGTCAGCCCGGCCATGCCCGGTAACGCCTGCAACATCCGTGTCGCCTCGACACCGTTGAGCTTGGGCAAATTGATATCCATCAGCACCAGATCGTAGGCGCCTTGCCGCGCCTTCTCGACGGCGGCTTCGCCATCAACCGCGAGATCCACCTGCAGCCCTGCGCTTTGCAGTATGCAGGCCAGCAACTGCTGGTGCGCAGTTTCGTCTTCCGCCACCAGCACGCGTGCGCCGGAAAACTCCCGCGCCAGCAACAACGGCGACGGTATCGCCGGCGCCGCATCCGCTTGCGCCGGTGCCGCGCGTAATAAGCGCATCGTCGCCCAGAACACGCAACCCGCCCCCTTACCGCCCGACACGCCAACCTCGCCACCCATCAACTGCGCAATACGCCGGGCAATGACCAGGCCCAGCCCGGCGCCGCCATAACGGCGGGTGGATGAACCATCGACCTGCGTAAACGGTGCGAACAACTGACACTGCTGCTCGGCCGTCAGGCCGATGCCTTCGTCACTCACCTCAACGCGCAGAGTCACGCTGAGACTGTCCTCGCTCAACACGTCGGCGCGCAGCATAATTTCGCCGCGCTCGGAAAACTTGATCGAGTTACTGGTGAAGTTCTGCAGGATTTGCTCAAAACGCAAACGATCACCGCGCACGGTGTCGGGAAGCGCAGCGCTTAAATTCGACAGCATGTGCAAACCCTTGGCGCGCGCCGCCTCACCCTGCCGGCGCAGAACCTCGTCGATCACCGCGCGCGGCGAGAAATTGTAGTCTTTCAGCACCAGTTGGTCGGCTTCGATACGCGAAATATCCAGCGCGTCGTCTATCAGTGACAGCAGATGTTTTGATGCCTGCATGCCCTTGCCGAGCCATTCGAGCTGGTGCGCGTCGGTGGCGCGATGCGAGACCAGCTCGATCATGCCCATGATGGTCTGCAGCGGTGTGCGCAGTTCGTGATTCATCACCGAGAGAAAAGTGCTCTTGGCGCGGCTGCCGGCCTCGGCCTGATCGCGCGTATGCGCCAGCTGGAGGGTGCGCGCGTAAACCTCACCCTCCAGATGGTTGCGGTATTCCTCGAGTTTTAATTCGAGTTTTTTGCGTTCGCTGATATCGCTCATCGCAATGCGCATCGCCTGTGGCCCCGACTCGCCCGCCATGCGCTCGCAGTTCAGCAAGAGGTCAATCACCGACGATGGCCCGCTGCGCAGCGACAACTCCACCGGCTGCACACCGTCAGCCGATCTGACCTTAAGTACATGCTGCATCCACAGCGGCCGTTGCGACTCAACCACCAGGCCGGCAAAGCGGCGCTGCAGCAGATCCTTGCGCGTCACGCCGAGCATCTTGGCCCCGGTCAGATTGATCGACTCGATCATGCCGTCGGCTGACATCGTGACATAGCCGACAGGGGCAAAATCATACAAGTCGACATAGCGATCGCGCGACCACGCCAGTTGTATCTGCGCCTGACGCAGGCTCTCGTTCTGCATCTGCAGCTCGATCTGGTCGACCTCCAACTCGTGCCGTATTTGCTCGATCGTGCCGACCATGGCGGCGGGTGCGCCCGGGCCGGCGAGCACCCCTTCGGCCCGCGCACGCAAACGCTCGTCGGCCAGCCGCTCGGTTTCGTCCTTGGTCATGCAGACTCCTTGGTTTCAATTTTCGTGATCGACAGCAGAATCAGCTCGGGCGTGCCGAGCGTGGTGGCGATGCGGCGTGCAGTGAGTTCGAGGCGGCACCAGCCGATCTCCGGAAACACATGCTCGACCACAAAGTCGTCCAGCTTCTGGTCCTGCGGCAGGATGTGTTCGAGCAATTCACGCAGGGCGGGGATATTCCACTGCCCATTGCCGAGATCGTAGATCTTGCGCCCAACGGTGGCCTCGGCGGCCACCTTAAAGTATTGGTAAAAAGACCGGCTGGCCGACACCACCTTCAAGGTACCGTCGAGCACAACCAAAGGCTTGGACACCGTATCAACAATCGCCACCGCCAGCGTGCGCGCCATCTCCACCGCGGCCAGCTTTGTCGCCGCGAGTTCGGCCGCCGCCGCCTGTGCGGCCTCACTGATGCGTTTCAACTTGCTGACATCGGTGAGGGTCAGCACCACACCCTCAATCACATTGTCGAGCGTGCGATACGGCTGGATGCGGGCCAGATACCAGCCGCCCTCGCCGCTGCGCACTTCGCGCTCGACCGGAATCAAGCTGTCGAGCACAGCTTGCAGATCAGCCGTGAGATCGACATCCAGATGGCTGGTGATATCCCCCAGCGGCCGCCCGACATCAGTCGCAATCAGACGAAAGGCATTGACGGCCGGCGGCGTATAACGCCGGATCAACAGATCGTGATCGAGAAAGATCGTGCCCGTATTGATGCTGTCGAGCAGGTTCTTCATGTCGTTGCGGATGCTGGTCAGCTGTTCGATCTTGGCGTTGAGTTCGGCGTTGACCGTGATTGTTTCTTCGTTGAGCGATTGCAGCTCTTCCTTGGAGGTCTCGAGTTCCTCGTTGGAAGACTGCAACTCCTCGTTGGTCGATTGCAGCTCTTCGTTGGTCGATTTGAGCTCTTCGTTGGAGGCCTGCTGCTCCTCGATGGTGATTTGCAGGTTTTCGCGTGAATGAGCGAGCTCGCTTTCCAGTTCTGCGATGCGCAGCGTTTCAGCGGCGGCATTGGCGGCACGACCACGCCTGGCACCAGCGGTCTTTTTGCCGCCCTCCGCATCCGCAGTCACCGCCGGATGAAAGCTGATCAGTAACAAGGGTTCGGTGTCGACGGCTCTCGGCAACAGCCGCACGTCGAGATTCAACGCCACATGACCGCTGGCGGTTTTCATCGTCACCGGGTGGCCGATGACCGCCCGCCCCTCCTTGTTCACCTGCTGAAAAACACGGCGCAACTCCAGCTGCAAGCCTTCACGCGCCATCTCGACCACGTTGTTGGTGGCCAGCCCGGGTGCCGGACGCAAGTAGGCACCGGTATCACCATGCACATACTGAATATTGCCGCGACTGTCGGTCGTCACCGATACCGGCGAGTAATGCTGCAACAAGGCCTGCGCGCTGACGGCCGCCAGACTGCCTGGCGGCGTCGATTTTTGCTTTTCGCCGGCCGCCTCGCCGCGGTTGGCCGCATGGGTAAATGAACTCCATGCCCGCGGGGCGGCGCGGGCTGCCGCGGTACCAACTTGGATGGCGCGATAAAACTTCCACTTGCGATCGAGCGCCACAAACAAATGCGGCTGGTTGGTGATGCTCTCGGAAGTCGACAGAAACAACACGCCGTTGGGCTTGAGTGCGTAGTGAAAATTCGGGATCAGGCGATCTTGCAGTTCCGTCTCGAGGTAGATCATCAGATTGCGGCAACTCAACAAATCAAGCCGCGTGAAGGGCGGGTCTTTGATCACGTTCTGCACAGCAAACACCAGCAGGTCGCGCAGTTCTTTTTTGACTTTGTAGCCCGCCTCGCTCTTGATAAAGAAACGCGCCAGGCGCTCGGGCGTGACGTCTTGCGCAATATTCAAGGGGTAGCGGCCGCTGCGCGCCACATCAACAGCCTCGTCATCGAGATCGGTGGCGTAAATCTGGATATTCAATTCTTGTTCGTGACGCGCCCGCAGCTCATCCTGCAATTCGAGCAGCAGCATGGCGATCGAGTAGGCCTCCTCGCCCGTCGCGCAACCGGGAATCCAGACACGGAAGTTATAGCCGGACTCCTGGCCCGCCACCAGCGCCGGCAGGATGGTTTGTTTGAGCACCGTAAAGGCGGTCGGATCACGAAAAAAGCCGGTGACGTTGATCAGCAGTTCTTTGAACAGGAGCTGGATTTCAGCGGGGTTTTCGCGCAGGTAGCGCGCATAGGCCGCTTCGTCATCGATCTTGTGCAGCCCCATACGCCGCTCGATGCGCCGCCCGATGGTGCTTTTTTTATAGAGCGAAAAATCATGCCCGGTGCTGCTGCGTAACTGCAACAGGATGCGGTTGAGACCGCTCAACTTGCTACCCGCAGCCGGCGCCACCGGCACCCGCTGCCGATAGGCTGCGGTGCGCGTCGATTCGACGAGCGCGGCCGGCATCTGCTCGACCGCCAGAATATGCGTGCTATAGCCCGCGTCAATTGCGCTGCGCGGCATACCGTCGTAGCGCGCAGTCGATGGCTCCTGCACCAGACACAGACCACCGGCGCCTTGTATGGCGCGCAAGCCCAGCGTGCCATCGGTGCCCGTACCCGAGAGCACGATGCCAATGGCGCGCTCGGCACGATCCTCGGCGAGCGTACGCAGAAAGTTGTCAATCGGCATGCGCTGCCCGCGCACCTGCTCGGGGATCGATAGCTGCAACACGCCGTTGAGCAGCGCCATTTCACGGTTGGGTGGAATCACATACACATGGTCGGGCGCGACCGCAACCTGATCGAGCGCCTCGACCACCGGCATGGTCGTGCAGCGTTGCAGAATTTCACTGAGCAGACTGCCGTGCCCCGGATCGAGATGCGGCACCAACACAAACGCCATGCCGGTATCGACCGGGCAGGCGCGAAAAAACGCCTCAAAGGCTTCAAGGCCGCCGGCCGAAGCGCCGATACCGACGATCGGGAACACGCTGACGGGTAAAACCGGCGACTCGACCACCGCCGTACCGGGCTGCACCACAGGCAAAAGCGCCGGCTCAGCGGCGCTCAGATCAGACGGTTTTTTTTCATCGCTCTGTTTTTTGGCCACCACAGTCTCCACCGATCTTTCAACGCGCCGTTGCGGCTGCAACACCTGCTTAGATGTATACGCGCACACGAGGTGAATGTCATCAGCGCTTGACGCTATCCCGCCCGATTGGTGTTCGAAACTGCATGCAACAAAAAGCGCTGGTCTTAATTCGACGTAGCGTCGATCAAGTCGAGCAACAATTCAAATTGCTGCAAACAATTCGGTTAGATGCGTTCAGCCAGACTGCGGCCAGAAGACCTGCCGCCGCCTCAGCGCGACGCGGAAAAATCTTTCCCGTGCAACAGAGGGCTGTACCAGGAAGTCCAGAATTGGGAGAGCAAAAATTCGGCATCGCCGGGCTTGAATGCCGCCGGGTCGCGCTGCGGCACCCACTGATCAAACGCGATCAGACCGGGAATATCCGAGGCCGCAGCAGTCATACCCACCGCATCAAAACTCATCGCCCAGTGCGGAAAAGACCGCTGTGTAACCTCTTCATTTCGCAGCAGCAAAATATCGCGGTGGCGGAGATCATTGACGATATCTTTAAAAAACAAATCTTCAAGCACCGCCTGCGGCCCTTCGAGTACCTGCATGAAGTTGAAATGGCGATAGAGCAAGAGACCGGTGATATCGTGGGCGTGATTAAAGGCTCTGGAAACATCGAGGATCGCCTGGATGTCCGTTTCGCTGCAACCTGTCACGGCGGCGGCAGAACTCACGTAAATCAACTGCTGCATAAAGCGTTACCACCTATAAATTCGTGAAAAAAAATTTTCATACTGAAATGCACATCCTGCGACGCGTTTATCGCTATCAGGCCTGGGACGGGACATACCGTGACTCAAGCCGAAGCGCCTTCAGCGGGCGCGCTCAACGCAAACTCGCGCGCAATCGCCTCGAGCGTAAACGGTTTCGCCAGATACGCGTCGAATCCGGCCTTCGCAACATCGTCGAGCAGTGTTGGTTCATTGCGCGCAGTTAACAACACGACGCGTGCGCCCGGATTGCTTGCCTTGATTTCTGCGGCCAGACCAATGCCGATGCCGTCAGCCAGAATGTAATCGACAAAAGCCAGCCTCACCGGCGTAGTCTTAAGCAAAAGCGCGGCCTCGTGCAGGCTGGCAGCCGACCTCGACTCACCACCGAGCCGCCGCACCAAAATCTCCAGTAGCTTGCAAATCTCGGGGTTATCTTCAATCAGCAATACAAACGTTTGGTTCACACCTGCCCCTTTATCATCCCTTAACACCCCGCACTCTTGGCGCTTTGATCGCTCTGCATCAGGCTTCAGCATTGGCGCGCAATGGCAGGGTTACGGTGAAGCTTGAACCAACACCCAGCGTCGAGACCACCGCGACGCGCCCGCCCAACAAGGTGGCGAATTCACGCACAATATTGAGCCCAAGCCCGGCGCCCTTGTGCTTTTGATAGGCCTCACCCTTAACGTCAGTAAAAGGCTCGAAGAGGCGTGGCACAGCGGCGGCCGGAATGCCGGGGCCGGTATCCGCCACCACGATGGCCAGACTGCCGCCGCCATCTACGATGTCGACATTGACGCTTACTTGGCCGCCATCGGTGAACTTGATCGCATTCGACAACAGGTTTGCAAGAATCTGTGCGAGCTTGGTGGGATCGCTGATGAATACCGCCGGTACGACCCCGGCGATATCAAGCACCAGACCAAGGCCTTTCTGCTGCGCCTGAATGCTGAACAACTTCACCGACTGGGCCAGCAGCTTGCGGATATCCACCGCGGCAAATTGCGCCTCGATATTGTCCTTTTCCTTGGGCGACAAATCCAGAATGCCGTTGATCACCATGCGCAGATGTTCACCGGCGGCACAGATGGTTTTGCCAAAGCCCTGGATCTCCTTATCCCCTTCGAACTCACCAACCAGAAAAGCGTAGCCCAGTATGCTGGTGAGCGGCGTTCTTAACTCGTGTGAGACGCTCGCGATCATGCGCGCCTGAAACGCATTGGCCGCCGCCAGATCATGCTCGCGCGCACGCAAGGCCGCCATCACGGCGATTTCAGACAACCTGACCCGCACAATTGAAACCGTCGCAGCGATCGTGATGGCGATCAAGAGGAGACTCAAAATCAAAGAGCTCTGTACCGCTGCCCACCATTCTCTGCGCAATTCAGGCAGTGGTACGTTGATAAAGAGTTTCAGCCCGTACTCCTCGATCGAATCGAAAACATAGAGCTTCTCTATACCATCGAGCCGCGACACCGCTTGCGCATGGCCGGCCTTAATATTTTTTGTTTTGCCGAACATGCTGTCGTCGCCGAGTTGCACACCGTAGTGGGTTCTTTGCGTATCCGAATACGCACGGACAAAGCCGTCATTGCCCACCAGAGAGATCCCTATCTTTTTACTGCCGACGACCGCGACACTGGAAAAATAGTCCATGAAATAGTCGGGCGAACAAGACGCGACAATCATGCCGCCAAACGCCCCCTGCGGCCCTCGCAGGCGGCGCGAAAGTTGTATCGACAGCTTGCCGCTGGCGCGCCCCATCACCACTGGACTCACGTGCGCCACATCCTCGGCGTGCTCGACGTGCCAGAGAAAATGTGGCCGGTCGGCGAGATTGACCGGACGCGTCGCTGCCGTAACTAGGGCGCCGGAAGTCGCCACCAATATGCCGCTTTGATCGGCAATCGCGACCTGGTGCCAGGGCTTGCCGATTTGATTGAGTTCGGCGCCAAGCAAAGGCAGGGTGTGAACGTGATGCGTTAGCTCGTATTCACGCCGCATGAAGCGGATTGTTTGATCGCCGCTGTCAAACACCCGCCGCACGTTTTCAGTGAGGGTGCGTGAGAGCTGGGTTAATGCTTCAACCCGACCATGGTAAACCGCATCCCACGCCGCCATCGAAAACAACAGCATGCCGATCACCGTCGTCACGAGAAAAAACAGGCCCGCACCAATGGCGATACGACATTGGCGGTCGGCGCGGATACGGCCGAGCAATTTTTGATTCATGTGCACTCGCCCTCCAATAGACAGCTTTGGGGCTGATGTTGTTGGGCAGATTTACGGTTTTGGTTTTTTCGCGCTTTATTTTTCCGGATTACCGGGCGATTGTCTGTAGGGAGTTCTTGATGATTTCCTGCGGGAACAGCAGAAATCTGCGCGGCGGAAGATTCAAATCAGAGCGCGCGGCCGTGTTATCGCCTTTACTAACGCGATCATCGACAGACACGCCATCCGGCGCCATGCCTTACAGTTATTGCGCCCCCCCAAAAAAACTGCGTGGGTATTTTCGTAAGGCGTAATAAGCGCAGCGCATTGCGCCGAACAACTACCGTGGCTGCCGCTATCTGGCGCCATGCGCCGCAGTTATTACACCCTTGCTGGCTTTATTGAACGCCGACGCCTATTCCAACGGCGTGAGGCCGTGCAGGATCGCCAGCTTGATCAGTGCGGAGACATCTTTCACCTGCAACTTTCGCATCAGGCGGCTGCGGTAGGTGTCCACCGTTTTCGGTGACAAATGCAGAGCGAGGCCGATCGCCGTACTCGATCGCCCTTCGGCAACCAGTTGCAGGATTTGGCGCTCGCGGGAAGATAGCGTTTCGAACAGACTCACAGCCGCCGGACGCCCCATTTGTTTGACCAAAACGCCGGACACCTCGGGACTCAGATAACGCCAGCCAGCGGTGACTGTACGCACCCCATCAGCCACCTCTTCGCTGGCCGATTGCTTCAACAGATAGCCATGCGCGCCAGCTGCCAGCGCCTGAATAATATGCTGTGCGCCGGCATGCATGGACAGGATGATCACTCGCACCCCGGGCACCCGCTGCGCGAGTTCGCGCGTGGCATCGATACCGTTGAGTTCCGGCATCGAGATATCGAAAATAGCGACCTGCGGACGGTGCTCGGCAGCCAGTTGCACAGCCTCGCGGCCGTTCGCCGCGGACGCGACCACCGTGATATCCGTATATTTTTTCAGCAGTTCGACGAGGCCCTCGCGCATCAAGGCGTGATCATCAGCCACCAACACACGAATCGGTTGCGACATGCCCGCTTACTCCGTTGCGCTTGCCGCCCGGCGTTCAAGCGCCGCCGGGACTTTGACCGCCACCGTGGTGCCGGCACCCGGCGTTGATTGAAACTCAAACTGCGCGCCGATCGCTTCGGCACGCTCACGCATGCCCAGCACGCCACGCCGCGCGACGGACATCATATTTTCACCATCGACAACACCACCGCCGTTATCGTTGATGCGTAGCGTGACGTCATTTTCGATAATCTCGATCACAATCACGACCTCGGTGGCGCGCGCATGCTTGCCGATATTGGTCACCGCCTCCTGGGCGATGCGATAGAGGGTCGTTTCAATCCCGATGGGCAGGTGCAGGTCGCCGTGCGCTGCGCGCAGCGTGAAGGCAAATCCGGCGCGCAGGCCCACCTGCTCGGCATAAAAACTGACGGCTTGCAACAGACCAAAGTCATCCAGCTCGGCCGGCCGCAGCTCACTCATCACGGTGCGCACTTCGTCGATCGTCTGCCCGAGGAGCTTCGCCGAATCATCAAACCATTTGCCGCTGCGTTCGAGCACCTCGGCAGGCATTTCACTCTTCATCCGGTTCAGACTCATGATCAGCGATGAGAGATTTTGACCGACACGGTCGTGCAACTCGCGCGCCAAACGCCGCCGCACCTCTGCATCCACCTCGGTCAACTGACGCGACAGGGCCTGCAAGCGCTGCGTCTGGTCGGCGATCGCGCGTTCGGCGTGTTTGCGTTCGGTAACGTCAATAATGATTATGCGCATGCCGGGAGTCCGGCCCTCTCGGCTGCTAGCCTCCGGCGTGTCGTGCCCGCAATCCAGTCTGGCCTCAAACGCCGTGCCATCCGCGCGGAGCAACGCGAGATCGATGCTGACCTCGCGGTTTCCGCGTTTTACATTCGTGAAGTGGTGTATCCATCGATGCTGGTCGGCAGGCATGACCATGGTGGAAAAATGTTTTCGCAGCAAACCCTTACGCGCTCTACCCAGCATAGTCGCACCGGCGAGGTTAATCTCGGCAATCAGGCCGTCGGTGCTGATGGTGACATAACCGACCGGCGCAAAATCATAGAGATCGAGATAGCGGTTGCGCGAGGCTTCCAGCTCAGCCTGCGCGACACGCAAGGTCTCGTTCTGCATTTCCAACTCAACCTGATGCACGCGTAGTTCATGCAGCAGTTCGTCGGCAAGACGTGGTTCGACGTCTGGCTTACGCGCAAGGGTAGACTCCGCTGCGCTGCGCAAGACTGCTGGGTCCGGCTTCTTGACGGTCGGTTTGATAATGTATCTCTCACTTCGCGGCAGGTAGCGCGGACGACCGCGGATCATACATGACAGGGCTGCGGAACGCCGCCGCTCCCGGTCCACGAGGACATTCAGGATTAATCACCCTCGTTCTTTCAGGCAAGCGGCACGGCGATCGCTGAGCCACTGGCACACCCAGTCTCACCCAGCACAGGCGGCGTCAGTACAGGCAGGCCGCCGCGAAGGGAAAAATCCACCATACTATGACCACCGCGCTATGAAATGTCACGGGCGTGCCGTATGCTGATTGCGCAATGTTTTTACATGAAAGACAAACCACATCATGATTAAT
>CAIWNB010000437.1 GCA_903913965.1 uncultured beta proteobacterium | reverse complement strand
CCGTCCGCTGGCGGGGGGGCTGCATCAAAGCCTTGGATAGCCACGCCAGCTGCCGCGCTAATTCAGCGACATCACCGGCCAGCCGTGCGCCAGTGCGTGCGCCCGCAGCGTCGCGTCGGGATCAACGGCGACCGGATCACTAACCCGCGCCAGCAGCGGCAGGTCGTTGAGTGAATCACTGTAGAAAAAACTGCGCTCAAACGCATCGATACGTTGACCGCGTGCCGCCAGCCAGGCTTCAACGCGGACGATCTTGCCGTCACGAAAACACGGCAGACCGGCCACGCCGCCAGTGAATTCGCCGCCGTCCTGTGCCGGCTCGGTGGCCACCAGATGTTCGATGCCGAACTCGCGCGCGATGGGAGCGGTAACAAAACTGTTGGTGGCGGTCACCACCGCGCACAGATCGGTCGCATGACGCGCGACAAGCGCGCGCGCAGTCTGGCGCATCATCGGCATGATCTTCGCCTGCATGTAGCTGCGATGCCACTCGTCGAGTTGGCCGCGCGGATAACGCGCCAGCGGCTTCAACTGAAAATCGAGAAACTCGTATATGTCGAGCGTGCCTTTTTTGTACTGCTCGTAGAATTCTTGATTACGCGCTTCGTAGATTTCGCGATCGAGTACACCCTGCTCGATCAGAAACTGCGCCCACTCAAAGTCGCTGTCGCCGGCAAGCAGCGTGTTATCCAGATCAAATAATGCGAGGTTCAAAGCAGCCTCCGTCTCAGGCGTTTAACAGTTCGCGCAACAGTGGCACCGTGATGGCGCGACGGTTCGCCAGCGAATACGCGTCCAGCGCGTCGAGCAAATTAAGCAGCGTAGGCAGGTCGCGCTCGGCGTGGGACAACAGGTAATCGGCCACTTCCTGCGACAGGCGAAACCCGCGCGCATCGGCGTGGCCCCGCAGCGCCGCAGCTTTTTCCGCGTCATCAAGACCGTGCACCTGATAGATCAGGCCGGCGGCGAGCCGCGTTTTCAGATCGTCGCGCAGCGTGAGATGCGCCGGCGCAGCGTCACCACTGACCAGTAAGGCGCCGTGGCCCGCACGCAAACGGTTATGCAGATTAAAGAGATCAATCTGTGCCGCGGCGTCGAGTTGATGCACGTCGTCAACCACCACCAGTGCGTCATCGGCGGCGGCAGCCGAGACATCGAAGTGAAAAACCGCGCGACCAAGGCACTGCGCCGCGGTCACCACAGAAGACAGCAGGTGACTGCGGCCGCAGCCGCTCTGCCCCCACACATAAACAAACTGATCGCGGCCGTTCCCCGCCGCCAGCGCATGCAGGGCCAGCAGCAGTTCGCCGTTGCGGCCAACGACAAAACTGTCGAGTGTCGGCGCCGGTGCCGGCGCGATATCCAATATCAGTTGCTCCATCAGCAACTACGAATCTGCGAAAAAAAAGCTGGCTCATGGCGTGCAAGACTGTAACCGGGCACAAACCGTATCACCCGCATGGCCGCGACGCGTCGCACTTGGCGTATCACATCACACCACATCACATTCAATCGGTTCATGGTTTAGGTTGGCCTGAGGTTGGATTTGCCAATTTCGGGGCAGGCGCGCAAAGGATTATTTCGGGTAAAATTCATCGGGCCACAACGATATGGCGCTGCGTTTGGCGCGTGGGAATGTATACGGGACGTATATTAAACCACTCCCGCCCTTCCGGCCTTGAACTTCCTCCGAAAGCACGCCTTGAGCACACCCTCCAAAGCATTCACTTATCGTGACGCCGGCGTCGATATCGACGCCGGCGACGCACTCGTCGAAAACATCAAGCCCTTTGCCAAGCGAACCATGCGGCCCGAAGTGATGGCCGGGATCGGCGGCTTCGGAGCACTCTGCGGTCTGCCCGCCAAATACAAAGAGCCAATACTGGTTTCCGGTACCGATGGCGTGGGCACCAAGCTCAAACTCGCCTTCGAGCTCAACCGTCACGACACGATCGGCATCGATCTGGTCGCGATGAGCGTCAATGACATTCTGACGCAGGGCGCCGAACCGCTGTTCTTCCTCGATTACTTTGCCTGCGGCAAACTTGATGTCGCTACCGCCACCGATGTGGTCAAAGGCATCGCTGCCGGTTGCGAACAATCCGGCTGCGCGCTGATTGGCGGGGAGACAGCCGAGATGCCGGGGATGTATCCGTCGGGGGAATACGATCTGGCCGGGTTTGCGGTCGGCGTCGTGGAAAAAAGCAAAATCATCAACGGCTCGACCATACAAGCCGGTGACGTGGTGCTGGGCCTGGCCTCCAGCGGCGCGCACTCCAACGGCTATTCGCTGATCCGGCGCATCATCGCCGAGAAAAAGGTCGACCTCACCGCCAAACTTGATGGCCGCCCTCTGAGTGAGGTGATCCTGGCGCCGACGCGCATTTACGTCAAACCGGTTCTGCAGTTAATGCAAAGCATCGACGTTAAAGGCCTCGCCCATATCACCGGCGGCGGCATCGTTGACAATGTGCCGCGCGTGCTG
>CAIWNB010000436.1 GCA_903913965.1 uncultured beta proteobacterium | reverse complement strand
TCGTTGTCGAGCACCAGCAGGGCACTGACTTTTGCCTTCGCCATCAGCTTGGCGGCCTCGCTTACCGTCGTATGCGGTGCCGCGATGAGCAGTTTTTTAAGCTCGATCACATTGCGAACGCGTTGACTGTACATCGCACCTCCGATTGTGAAAAACACGCCAGGTTCCGTACCGGCCAGCTGCTTTGGCGCCGCGAGCCCCCGCAGGCCCCGTGTGTCTGCCGATCGACGGAGCCTGCATGCTAGCGGGGTTGGTGCAGATTTCCTTTGACGTGGGTCAAACCTGTGCGCAGACGGAGAAGGGCTGGTATTCGGACGTCTGGTTGGCGGCAGCGTGCGCGGTCAACGCAACCCGGACCATGCGAAGCCGTGCGCTGCAGCATGCCAGCACGGTTGACGCAGCCGCTGCGCGCACGCGATACTTTCGCGCCCGTCGCCCCTGGTGCGACTGAATTTTCCGATCGGAGTTTGAACGATGCCACAGCATGCCGCGTCCGTCGCTGTCACCGAGCATTTCCTGCATGAAAAAAATATTGACGTGCCGATGCGCGATGGCGCTTGTCTGAAAGCCGATGTATTCCGCCCGAAGGGCGAGGGCAAAGTGCCGGCGATCCTCAACATGGGGCCCTATCAAAAGGACAAGCTGTGGACGCCGCCGCCCAACCTTGAAGAGGCCGCCAACCCCTATATGAATTGGGAGGCGGTTAACCCTGAATGGTGGGTGCCGCAGGGCTATGCCTCGGTACGCGTTGATGCGCGCGGCAGCGGTGAGTCGCCGGGGCAATACGAGCCCTGGTCGCGCGCCGAATCAGTCGATTTTTACGACGCCATCGAATGGGCCGCGGCGCAGCCGTGGTGCAATGGCAAAGTCGGTCTCAGCGGGATTTCCTACTTCGCCATCAACCAGTGGTTTGCCGCCAACCAGCAGCCGCCTTCGTTGAAAGCGATCATTCCATGGGAAGGCTTTGCCGATATTTATCGTGATGCGCTGTATCACGGCGGCATTCTGTGCATCTTCATGACGAACTGGTTCACCGCTCATTTGATTCATCACACCCTCGGCCGCGCTTCGCAAATTCATCCGGATACCTGGCAGAAGAACACGCTGCATTTCTGGTTGAACAACAATCTCGACAGTGGTGCCTTCAGCGGCTCGCAGGCGCAATGGGACAAGATCACCGTGCCTTTTTTGTCGGTCGGCAACTGGACCGGCTTTGGTCTGCATTTGCGTGGCAACACCGAGGCCTATATGCGCTCCAACTCGCCGCACAAAAAGCTGCGCATGCAGAACGGCACCCATGTGCATCCGTTTTACTCGGCCGAAGGGCGCCAGGATCAGATTCGATTCTTCGATTACTGGCTTAAAGATATCCAGAACGGCGTGATGGATGAGCCGCCGGTCAAACTCGCCATCCGCAAGGGCGGCGACCAGGTTGAGTGGCGTTATGAAAAAGAATGGCCGTTGGCGCGCACCCAATGGACGAAGTTTTATTTCGATCTGGCTCAACCCTCGGTGCAGGATGTAGCGCTGAGCGGCACTCTGGTCGATGCCAATCCCGCCAAAATGACCGCCAGCACCTATGCTGCGACCGGCCTTGGTTCGATGGGCTCGACCTCGGCTGCATCGGCGCAGGTGATGGGCGGTGGCATTAAGCCGGGAATGGGCATTGCGCTGGTGACGCCCGCTTTCGAACGCGACGTGGAAATCACTGGTCCGCTGGCGGCCACGCTGTGGGTGTCGAGTTCCAGTGAGGATATGGATTTGTTCCTGACGCTGCGCCATTTTGATGCCGACGGCAATGAACTGATGGAAACCGGTCAGCAAGGCGCCCCGGTGCCGGTGGCCAAAGGCTGGTTGCGGGTTTCGCATCGCGAGCTCGACCCCGGGATGACACTGCCGTACCGGCCGTATCACAAGCACAAGCGGCGGCTGTTTTTGCAGCCCGGCGAAATCGTCCAGGTAGAGGTGGAGATCTGGCCGACCTCGATGGTGTTTGCCAAAGGCCATCGGCTGCGCCTCGATGTACAACCGCGGGACGGCGTCGGCAGCGCCTCCTACATGCACTATCACGCCGATTACAACACCGGCACCAACACGATTTACTCTGGTGGCGACAAGGAATCGTATCTGTTGCTGCCGGTGATACCCGCGGCCTGAAGCGTCGAACGTTCCCGTTTTTTTTAAACACACCCGCGCCCCCGGATCAATCGGGCGCGGGTTGTTTTTTTGCGGGGCCGGCAAACGCTGTTCCCAGCCCCCGGCAGCCCTTATAATCCGACGCTTTTTACGGCCATGTGGATTAAGAATCTGATTGTCTACCGGCTGCCCGCAGAATGGGCGGTGACTGGCGAAGACCTCGAGCGCAAGCTCGCCAAACAACCCTTGCAGCCTTGCGGTGGTTTCCAAATGGAAAGCCGCGGCTGGACCTGTCCGTTTGAAGAGGATCAATACCTCTACAACCAGAACCGTCACTGGTTGCTGGCACTGGGCATGGAAGAGAAGCTGCTGCCGGCCTCCATCATTCGTCAGGAGGCCCAGGACCGCGCCGAAAAAATTGCGCGCACCCAGGCCCATCCTGTCGGCCGCAAGCAAATGCGCGATATCCGTGAGGAAGTCACCAACGAGTTCATGCCGCGCGCGCTGTCGCGCCGCCGCATTACGCATTGCTGGGTCGATGCCCTCAATCACTGGCTGGTGGTTGACGCGGCGGGTGACCCGCGCGCCGAGGAATTCATGGAGACGCTGCGGCGCGCCGATGAATCGTTTCTTGCGCCGCGTCTGGAAACCAGGCGTTCGCCGGCCTCGGCGATGGCGGAGTGGCTGGTTGCCGGCGATGCACCGGCCGGTTTCACCATCGATCAGGATCTTGAATTGCGCGCTGCCGATGAAAGCAAGGCCAGCGTGCGTTATGCGCACCACAATCTCGACGGCAAGGAAATCCGCGATCACATCGCCAACGGCAAGACCGTGGTGCGTCTGGGTCTGACCTGGAACGACCGGATTTCCTTCGTGCTGACCGAGCAATATCACATCAAGCGCGTGACCTTTCTCGAGATACTCAAGAACGAGTCCGACGGTCAGGTGCAGGATGAAAAAGAACAGTTTGAAATCGACTTTGCGTTGATGACCGGAGAGCTCGCGCTGATGCTGGCCGATCTGGTTAAAGCGTTGGGCGGGGAAAAAGAAAAGACATGAGCATCAACATCACAGCGGCCGCACAGGCCAAAATCGTACAGAACATCGCCAGTGAACTCGGTGTCAATGCCAAACAGGTGATCGCCGCGGTCGGTCTGCTGGACGACGGCGACACGGTGCCCTTCATCGCGCGCTATCGCAAGGAAATCACCGGCAATCTCGACGATACCCAGTTGCGTACGCTGGAAGAACGGCTGGTGTATCTGCGCGAACTCGAAGACCGTCGCGCCGCCATCCTTGCCTCGATTGAAGAGCAGGGCAAGCTGACCGATCCGCTGCGCACTGCAATCGAAGCCAGCGTGACTAAACAGGCGCTGGAAGATTTGTATCTGCCGTATAAACCGAAGCGGCGCACCAAGGCGCAGATTGCGATCGAGGCGGGTCTGTTGCCGCTGGCCGATGCGTTGCTGGCCGATCCGTCACTGGATCCGCAGATCGAAGCGGAGAAATACATCAAGGTGGTGCCGGCTGCCGAAGGTGTCGAGGCGATCAATGTGGCCGATGCCAAGGCTGCACTCGACGGCGCGCGGGATATTCTGGCCGAGCGCTTTGCGGAGACCGCCGAACTGTTGGCGAAGCTGCGCACGCGCATGCAAAGCGAAGGCATCCTGAGTTCCACGGTGATGAAGGACAAGGAAGGCGCGGAAGAGGAAAAATTTCGTGACTATTACGCTTATTCGGAAACGCTGCGTACCATTCCATCGCACCGTGCGTTGGCCTTGTTCCGCGGTCGTGCGCTGGGCGTGTTGTCGCTGCAACTGGGGTTGGGCGAAGAGCTCGAGGCCGCTGTTCCGCATCCTTGCGTATCGATGATTGCGCAACAATTTAATCTTGAAGATCGCGGCCGCGCCGCTGACAAGTGGTTGCAAAGCGTTTGTCACTGGACGTGGAAGGTGAAGGCGCAGCTGCATATC
The DNA here is from genome assembly GCA_903913965.1 of uncultured beta proteobacterium. Lineage (GTDB taxonomy): Bacteria > Pseudomonadota > Gammaproteobacteria > Burkholderiales > SG8-41 > PALSA-1004. The sequence continues at coordinate 6,203 of CAIWNB010000436.1, read as the reverse complement.
AGCAGCGAACTGATGATCCAGTTGCGTGAAGCTGCCGAGGCCGAGGCGATTAAAATTTTCGGCCGTAATCTGCATGACCTGCTACTGGCGGCACCAGCCGGACCGAAGGCGGTGCTGGGTCTGGACCCGGGCCTGCGCACCGGTTGCAAGGTGGCGGTGGTGGACGCTACCGGCAAGCTGCTTGATACGGCTACCATCTATCCGCATGTGCCGCGTAATGACTGGGAGGGTGCGCTGGCGACGCTGGCGAAACTGTCGTTGCAGCACGGTGTTGAATTGATTTCGATTGGCAATGGCACGGCGAGTCGCGAGACCGACAAGCTGGCGGTCGAGTTGATCAAACGACTGGCTGCACAAGCGCCCGGGACCACGGTGACCAAGATCGTCGTCAGCGAAGCGGGGGCCTCGGTGTATTCGGCTTCGGCATTTGCCGCCGCGGAATTCCCGGAACTCGATGTCAGCTTGCGCGGTGCGGTTTCGATTGCGCGCCGTTTGCAGGACCCGCTGGCCGAACTGGTGAAGATTGATCCCAAGGCCATCGGTGTCGGTCAATACCAGCACGACGTCAATCAACGCGCGCTGGCACGGTCGCTCGATGCCACGGTTGAAGATTGCGTGAATGCCGTGGGGGTCGATGTGAACACCGCTTCAGCGCCTTTGCTGGCGCGGGTTTCAGGGCTTAACGCCACACTCGCGCGCAACATCGTTGACTATCGTGATACGCACGGTCCGTTCAAGAACCGTCAGGCCATCCTGAAGATTCCGCGTCTTGGTGACAAGACCTTCGAACAAGCGGCGGGTTTTCTGCGCATCGGTGGTGGTGATAATCCGCTTGATCGGTCGGCGGTGCATCCCGAGGCCTACCCGGTGGTAGAACGCATTCTCGCGCGCATCGGCAAGGGCATCGTCGAAGTGATGGGGCAGGCGGTGTTATTGAAAAGCCTGGCGCCGGCGGACTTTGCCGATGAGCGTTTCGGCGTGCCGACCGTACGCGACATTCTCAACGAACTGGAAAAACCCGGACGCGATCCGCGGCCTGAATTCAAGACCGCAACCTTTCAGGACGGCGTGGAAAAAATCAGTGATCTGCGTCCCGATATGATTCTCGAAGGCGTCGTCACCAACGTGGCGGCCTTCGGTGCTTTCGTCGACATCGGCGTGCATCAGGACGGTCTGGTGCATATTTCGGTCTTGTCGAATCGCTTCGTGAAAGATCCGCACGAGGTGGTCAAGCCCGGTCAGGTCGTCAAGGTCAAAGTGATCGAGGTCGATGTGAAACGCCAGCGTGTGGCTTTGAGCATGCGGCTTGACGACGCCGCCGGCGCACGCGCGCCGCAACGCGGTGGTGCGGCTGAGTCGCGCGGTGCGCACGCGCCGCGTGATCAGGGCGACGGACGCAACATGCCCAATACGTCCAATCCGCGCAATATACGAAATGCGCGCGATGGCAGGGACGGCGGCGGACGGTCGTCGGGTGGTGGCGAGCGTAATGCGCGCGGCGGTGGCAGCGCTGCGCCGGCAGCTCCGAGTGCGATGGCGCTGGCGTTTGCCAAACTCAAGGCCGGCGTCAAGTAAGGCGGGGGGCTGCGCACAGCCGTTGGGTTTGATCGGCGGCGCCTGGCCTTTACAGGGTGGCGTAAGGGAACGACTCGCCACCGCTGTTTATTCCATTGGCAGGCGTGCCACTTTCACCACCTTCGTCCATTTGGCGATTTCGAGTTTGAGGAAGGCGGCGAATTCCTCCGGCGTCGAGCCCACCGCTTCGGCACCGTCGGCGGCGAGTTTCTCGCGGCTTTCAGGGGCGGTCAGGATCGAGGCAATTTCTTTATGCAGCTTGGTGATGACAGGGCGTGGCGTATTGGCGGGCGCGACCATGCCATACCAGCCGACCACTTCGTAGCCGGGCACGCCACCTTCGGCCAGCGTCGGAACGTCGGGCAGGCTGGCGAGCCGTTTGGCACTGGTTACGCCCAACGCGTGCAGGCGACCGGTCTTCATATGTGGCAGGGGCGGCAGCAGCGTCGACATCAGCATCTGCACCTGCCCCGAGATGGTGTCCATCATCGCCGGATTGGTGCCCTTATACGGGACATGCTCGATCTTGACGCCGCCCATGGAGCTGAACAATTCCATCGACAAATGCGGACCGGTGCCGAAACCGGATGAAGAATAAGCCAGCTCGCCGGGGCGTGCCTTCGCCAGTGCCAGTAGTTGTTTGACTGTGCGTGCCGGCAACGCAGGATGAGCGACGAGAATATTCGGCATGGCAGCGACCTGGGTGATGGCGGCAAAATCGTTGATCGGGTCATAGGGCACTTTTTTGTAGAGTGCGGAATTCACCGCCAGCGGGGTGGCGGCCAACGCCAGCGTATAGCCGTCGGCAGGGGCTTTCGCCGTGAGTTCGAGTCCGATCATCTGGCCGGCACCGGGCCGGTTGTCGACGATCACCGAGACCCCCCAGCGTTCGGTCAGCTTGGTGGCGATCTGGCGCGCCAGAATGTCGGTGCCGCCGCCGGGGGATGAGGGCACCACGATACGCACGGACTTCGCCGGGTAATCTTGTGCCGTCGCGACACCGATGGATAACGCGATCAAGAAAGCGATCGGCGCGCCCTTAGAGAGGCAGGATAATCGCTGGGAGGATGTGTTTTTCATCGTATTATTCTCATCGTGGAGGCAGGTTTTAAAATCGTTTTTACGATTAACAAATATTAACAAGATTTATCATAAAAATTGTCCATAATTCGCCCTGTCGCCTTATTGGTGCCTCCGCTCATAGTGTCTGTTTAGATTTTGTATTGGGAGATTCGAATGAAGTCCTGCATCACTCGGCTAGCGGCGATCGTCGTCGCTATCACGTTTGGGCTCAGCGCTCGAGCCGCCGTGGCCGAGGCTGAATTAAGCTTTGCCATCGTGCCGCAGTTTCCAGCCCTGGATATACACCGTACCTGGTCGCCCATTGCCAAAGCGCTGGAGGGCAGCCTGGGTCAACCGGTGCAGTTGAAAATGTATCAGTCGATCCCGGAGTTTGAGAAGGATTTTCTCGCTGGCGGGCCTGATCTGCTGTATCTAAACCCGTATCACATGGTGCTGGCACAGCGTGCGCGGGGATACCTGCCGCTGGTGCGTGATAGTGCCGAGCAGCTCTCCGGCATACTCGTTGTGCAGGCGGCCTCGAAAATCACGACAGTGAATGAGTTGCAGGGGCTGCAGATCGCCTTCCCGGCGCCGAATGCGTTCGGTGCCTCGCTGTTGCTGCGCGCTCTCCTGGCCGATCAGCATCGACTGGGGATTACGCCAAAATATGTGCAGACCCACAGCAACGCCTATCGCTATGTGGCGCGCGGCGAGGTTGCTGCCGCTGGTGGCATCCGTGCCACGCTGGAGCGTGAACCGGAGGATTTACGCAACCGTTTGCGCATCTTGTATGAAACGCCGAGCTTTCCCTCGCATCCGGTGGCCGCGCATCCGCGCCTGAAACCCGAACTACGAGAAAAAATCACACGTGCGCTCTTGAAAATCGCCGAAACCGCCGAGGGTCGTCAGTGGCTGGCCACGGTCGAGCTGACTGCACCGGTGGCGGCGGATTACCGCCGCGATTACGCGCCGCTGGAAAAACTAAACCTCGATCGTCACGTCGTGATCCCCAAATGAAGCTATTGCAGGACGCCAGCACGCGGGTGCTGCCGCGACGCCTGATGCATCAGGTGCTGGCGTTGGCCGCGCTTGTCATCATTATCTCCGGCACCATCTACAGCGTAATTGCGGCGCGGCGCATTGATGAGATGGGCCGCCTCCTGCTGGAAAACCAGGCCGCCGGTCTGGCCTATAGCGTCGCCAGTGGTGGAGCTTTGCATCTGGTCAATAGTGATCCCGCTGGTTTGGAGCGCTTGCTGTTGAAAAGTGCCGCTTATCCGGGCGTCCGCACGATTACGGTGGCCAATGCCGAGGGACGCATTGCAGCCGCCGTAAAACAGGATCGACTCGGCAAACCAGTCGCCGATTTTGATCTGCAGGCAATGCCGGTGCCCAGCGAGGCTGTGCTGCAACAACCCGCGCACGTCCTACTTGCAGGGGAGCCGGTCATCGAGGCTTATGCCACGGTAGAAAACGGCACGCGGCTGGGTTGGGTGCGCGTCACCGTCGGCGTTGAACGCGCAGCCATGGTCAGCGCCAATGCGCGCCGCGACACGCTCATCGGCGTGCTGTGCATTTCGCTACTGACGCTGGGGGTACTCTACGCATTTTTTGTGCGTGCCCTGCAGCCGCTGGCGCGCTGCATAGAATTTGCCGGACGCCTTGGCCATTCGCTGGGCGAGACGCTGCAATTGCGTCATGCCACTGTCGAGTCCGAGGCTCTGGGGCAGGCGCTCAATGCCGCTTCGCGCGAACTCGATGTTCGGATGACTGCTCTAGCCCAGAGCGAGGGGCGCGTGCGGCAAATATTGAACACTTCGATGGACGGGGTGGTCTGCATGGATGGTGATGGGTTGATCACCGACTGGAGTCCTGGCGCAGAGCAGATCTTCGGCTATACGGCGGAGCAGGCCTGCGGCCGGGTGCTCGCCGAGCTGATTATTCCCCGCGCATTCCGTCAGGCGCACGCCGAGGGTATGCAACGTTTTCTGCAGACCGGTTACGCCAGGGTCGTTGGCAAACGCATCGAGATTAGTGCTTTGCACGCGAACGGCTCTGAGTTCGAAATTGAATTATCAATCGCCCATATTCGACGTGACGACAAGCACTTTTTTAATGCGTTTGTTCGCGATATCAGCGAACGCAAACGCGCCGAGGCGACGCTGCGGCAATTTAAGGCGCTGGTCAATGCCAGTGACGATGCCATTATCAGCAGGACCCTGGACGGCATTGTTCTCAGTTGGAACCCTGGCGCGGAGCGCCTGTTCGGGTATGCCGCTGAGAGCATGATCGGCGAGCCGATCAAGGTGATCGTACCGAGCGAGCGGCAGTCCGAGATGACTGCAATGATAGATGCCTTGAGTGAGGGGGCGAAAGTGGCTAGCGCGGAAACGCTGCGCCTGCACCGCGATGGCCACCTGATTGATGTAGCGAGCACGCTGTCACCGATTCTTGATGAGTCAGGAAAGCTCATCGGTGTTTCGGAGATTGCGCGCAACATTACTGAACGCAAGGCGGCGCAGGCTGCGCAGATGGCACTCGAAGGACAATTGCGCGAATCCCAGAAAATGGAGGCCATCGGCACGCTGGCAGGTGGTATTGCGCATGATTTCAACAATATCATCGCCACGATACTGGGCAATGCCGAGCTTGCCATCGAGGATACTGCCGGGAATCCACGGCGGGTACGCGAGAGCGTCGAGGAGATACTGAAGGCAGGCCGCCGCGGTCGCGATGTGGTGCAGCAGATACTCTCCTTTAGCCGGCGTCAGCCCACTGAACGCAAACCGGTCAGGCTGGATGCGGTGGTCGCTGAATGTGCGCGTTTATTGCGCGCTTCGATTCCCGCCCGCGTCATTCTGGATGTGCATTGTGATGATGCAGTACCCGCGACACTGGCCGATGTCACGCAGATCCAGCAGGTGCTGATTAACCTGGCGACGAACGCGATGCTGGCGATGCAGGGCGGTGCAGGGCGTGTTGAAATACGGCTCGATACGGTGGTGTTGGATGCAGCGGTCGTGGGCAGCCAGTCTCAACTCGCCGCCTTGTACGCGCGACATCCGGGTCGCATCATCCGTTTGTCGGTGCGCGACAATGGCGTGGGCATGGCGCCAGAGACGCTCGCCAAGATCTTCGAACCCTTCTTTACCACCCGACCGGCTGGCGAAGGAACAGGCCTCGGCTTGTCGGTGGTGCACGGTATCGTGCAGACCCACGACGGGGCCATCACGGTTGAGAGCACGCCGGGCAAGGGCACCACCTTTACCGTTTATCTGCCGCCCGATTCCAATGTCGCTGCAGCGCTGTCATCGCCTGTCACGCAGGCAATACCTGTCCGGGACGAGGGCGCCGGCCGCCATATTCTCTATCTCGATGATGAAGAGGCGCTGGTCTTTCTGGTCAAACGCCTGTTGGAACGACGTGGTTATCGAGTCAGCGGATATTCGAACCAAAACGAGGCGCTGGCTGCATTGAGTGCCGCGCCGGACAGCTTCGACATGGTGGTCACCGACTACAACATGCCGGGTATGTCAGGCCTGGATGTGGCGCACGAGGTGCGTATC
>CAIWNB010000435.1 GCA_903913965.1 uncultured beta proteobacterium | reverse complement strand
TGCATTACGCGACATCATCGCTGCCCAACACCGCCCGGAGGTGATCGACGACTGCCTGACGGTACACGCCGATCCAAAACACTAATGGACACCACCCCACACAACCAGCCACCCGCAGGGAAAAACGTGCAAAAAGTGCGCTCGCTGTTTTTATCCGACATCCACCTCGGCTCGCGCGCCTGCCGCGCTGCCGAGTTACTCGACTTCCTCAAGGGCTACGAAGCCTCGAATATTTTTCTGCTCGGTGACATCGTTGACTTCTGGGCGATGAGCCGCAGCCTCTACTGGCCGCCGGAACACAACACGGTGGTGCAGAAATTTCTCAAAAAAGCGCGTCATCACGTGCATGTTTATCTGATCCCCGGCAATCACGACGAGGCCTTGCGCGAATACGTCGGCAACTCATTCGGCGACATCACGCTACTCCGTGACCATGTGCATACCGCCGCCGACGGCCGCCGCTACGCGCTGCTGCATGGCGATGAATACGACCAGGTGACCACCTACCACCGCTGGGTGTCGGTGCTGGGCGACGCTGCCTACGGCCTGCTCGTGCACCTCAACCGACTCCTGTCGTTAATCCGCCGCAAGATCGGCGTCAGAGGCCACTGGTCGCTGGCCGACTATGCCAAACGCAACGTGTTGCGTGCCGTCAGTTTCATCAGCGACTTTGAAACCTCGGTGGTACGAAACATCCGTAAACGCGGCCTCGACGGCGTGGTCTGCGGTCACATCCACACGCCGGTGATCAAAACCATCGACGGCCTGACCTACATGAATTGCGGCGACTGGGTCGACAGCTGTACCGCCATCGTCGAGCACTTTGACGGCCGCATGCAACTCGTGCGCTGGATCAAGCCCGACATGAATACCCAGGCTATCGCAGTGCCCATCGCCGAAGTCCCGCTCGCCTGACGCTGACAAGTACACCAAGCGCCGAGCAACCAACCAGAAAGGCCACTAATTATGAACAACCTCCAGCAAAGCGCGGCGGGTCGTCTGAACCAGAAAATTTTCGACGGCCTGTATTCGCGCTCACTCGTCTACAACACCTGCTGGGAAGATCCGGCGGTGGACCGTCGCGCCCTCAACCTGACGCCCGACGACAGCGTGCTGGTGATTACCAGCGCCGGCTGCAACGCTCTCGATTACGCGCTGACCGGTGTGCAGCGTGTGCATGCGGTAGACGCCAATCCGCGGCAGTCGGCACTGCTCGAACTGAAACTGGCCGGCGTGCACCGTCTCGAATACGAAGATTTTTTCCGCTTCTTCGGTGAAGGCCGTCACGATAACGCGCAAAAAATTTATCGCAGCGCGCTGCGCGCCGGGCTCTCACCATTTGCGCGCGAGTTCTGGGACCGCCGTATCAACTGGTTCTGCGACCACAACCCGTCAACCAGCTTCTACTTTCACGGCCTCTCCGGTGTAGTGGCGCGGGCGTTTCGCGCCTACCTCGCCATGCGCCCGGCGCTGCGTCGTGGCGTGCAGGCACTGCTAGAAACGCACAATCTGAAAGAACAGCGCGACGTCTTCGACACACGGGTCAATCCCTATTTGTGGAGCGGCGGACTCAACTGGGTGCTTTCACAGAACGTGACAATGAGCATGCTCGGTGTGCCGGCGGCACAGAAACACGAAGTCGAACGCCAGCATGAGGGCGGGGTCGCTGGTTTCGTGCGTGAGTCGATCGAATATGTGTTCCGCGATCTGCCGCTGCGCTCGAATTATTTCTGGAGACTGTATCTGCGCGGTCGCTATGACAATGAGTGTTGCCCCGAATATCTCAAAGCAGACAATTTCACCGCGTTGAAGGCCGGCCTCGCCTCCCGTATCGAGGTTCATACCTGCACGGTGACTGAATTCCTGCGTCTGACCAACGCGCCGATCACGCGCTTTGTGCTACTCGATCACATGGACTGGATGAGCACCGCCCAACCTGAAGCACTGCGTGAGGAGTGGCAAGCCATCCTCGCGCGTGCCGCCAGCGGCGCCCGCATCATTCTGCGCAGCGCACACCGCCGTCCGGCCTATCTCGACCAGCTGCGCCTCGACGGCCGGCCGCTGCGCGAAATTTTAAAATTCCACGACGGTCTGGCGTGGGCGCTGCAACCGATGGATCGCGTGCACACCTACGCCGGCTTCCATATCGCGGATGTGCCGGCATGATCACCACGCAGGACCGGCAGGTCTTGCTGCATCTGCTGCGCGGCCAGCCACGCGCCGGCAGCCACGCCGAACGCCTTGAAAATTTCTACGCGCCGCAGGCCGGCTATTACGATCATTTCCGCGAGCGTCTGCTACACGGGCGGCGCGAACTCATCGCAGCACTGCAGCCCGCCCCCGGCCAGTGGGTCGTCGAACTCGGCGGTGGCACCGGTCGCAATCTGGATTTTTTCGGTGCACGTCTGGGCACGCTGGCGCGCTTTGATCTGGTGGACCTCTGCCCGTCACTGCTCGCGCAGGCGCGGCTGCGCGCAGCGCAATGGCCCGGCATCGTGCGCGTGCACGAAGCGGATGCCACACGCTTCCGCCCCGACACAGAAGGCCGGCAGGTCGCTGACTGCGTCTACTTCTCCTATTCACTCAGCATGATACCGGACTGGCGGCGCGCACTCTGCAACGCCTTGCGCATGCTCAAACCCGGCGGTCTCATCGGTGTGGTCGATTTTTATGTCTCCGGTAAAGAGCCGCCACCGGGCCGCCAACGCCATGGCTGGCTGCAACGGCAATGCTGGCCGCGCTGGTTCCGTCACGATGGTGTCAGCCTCGATGGTGGGCAATTCGACGAAGTGATGCGCCTCACCGAAAACGTGCGCTGCGAAGAGCATCTGGCGGCGTTACCGTATCTGCCCGGCCTGCGCGTGCCGTATTACCTCTACATCGGGCGCAAGAAAAACCACTGAGCAATACCGCAACGACAGGACACAACGTGTTGTAACATGAATGCAACAACACGCCGTTAGCATGCAGACTCATATCCCCGTTTGCGCAAGCCCCGGGATGCCCACAAGAAAACCTTCACGGGTCACCCATGGCCAAAACCTCACTCCCGCCAGACCTGTACCTCAACCGCGAACTCGGCCAGCTTGAATTCAACCGCCGCGTGCTCGCCCTGGCGGCCGACCCGCGCGTGCCGGCCCTCGAACGACTGCGCTATCTGTGCATCGTCGACAGCAATATGGATGAGTTCTTCGAGATCCGTGTCGCCGGCCTGAAAGCGCAAATCGAATCACGCGGCGCACCGGGCACCGATGGCATGCCGGTCCGGCAGGTGTTTGAAGCGGTTGGCCGCAAGACGCGCGAACTGATGACACTGCAATACGAGATCCTCAACAATCAGGTGCTGCCGCTACTGGCGTCCAAAGGTATCCGCATCCTGCGCCGCACGAAATGGAACGCCAGTCAGAAGGCGTGGCTGCACGATTATTTTTCGCGCGAGCTGATGCCGGTATTAACACCGATCGGTCTCGACCCCTCACACCCGTTTCCGCGCCTGCTCAACAAGAGCCTGAACTTTGTCATCGAACTCGAGGGCAAGGACGCCTTCGGCCGCAAATCGAGTATGGCCATCGTGCAGGCGCCGCGCGTGCTGCCGCGCGTGATCAACCTGCCACGCTCGATCGCAGGTTGTGAATACGGTTTTGTCTTTCTCTCCTCGATCCTGCACGCCCACGTCGACGAGTTGTTTCCCGGCATGACGGTGCTGGGTTGTTACCAGTTCCAACTGACGCGCAACAGCGATCTGTATATCGACGACGAAGAGTTGCGCGAACTGAAAAGCCTGCGCAAAGCAGTGCAGGGTGAACTAAGCCAGCGCCAGTTCGGCGACGGCGTGCGTCTCGAAGTGGCAGACGAATGCCCGCGCCGCCTTGCCGATGCACTGCTGCAACAATTCGGCCTCGGCGAGAGCGATCTGTATCAAATCAACGGACCGGTGAATCTCGTTCGCTTGCAACAGATTGTCGAACGCGTCGAACGCCCGGAACTTAAATTTCCCGCCTTTACCGCCGGCACGCCGCGCGAACTCCTGCGCCACCCCGCCATCTTCGATTGCATCCGCCGCGGCGACATTCTGCTGCATCATCCCTACCAGTCGTTCCAGCCGGTGATCAACTTTATCGCCCAGGCGGCGAACGATCCGAAGGTCGTCGCCATCAAGCAAACGGTCTATCGCACCGGCTCACAGTCGATGATGATGGAACTGCTGATCCAGGCTGCGCGCAATGGCAAGGCGGTGACCGTGGTGGTTGAGCTGATGGCGCGTTTCGATGAAGAAGCCAACATCAACTGGGCGCAGCGCCTCGAAGAAGCCGGCGCGCACGTGATCTACGGCGTGGTCGGCCACAAGACCCACGCCAAGATGGCGCTGGTGGTACGGCGCGATGGCAGCGCACTGCGTCGCTACGTGCATCTGTCGACCGGCAACTATCATTCGCGCACGGCGACCCTCTACAGCGATTTCGGTCTCTTCACCTGCAACGAGGAAATCTGCGCCGACGTCAACGACGTCTTCATGAGTCTCACCGGCCTCGGCACCGCCAGCCGGCTACGACATCTCTGGCAGGCGCCGTTTACGCTGCACCAGCGCATGATCCAGGCGATCGAAAACGAAGCGCGCATTGCCAAGGCCGGCCGCAAGGCCCGCATCATCGCGCGCATGAACGCGCTGCTCGAACCGGAAATCATCGCCGCGCTCTACGCCGCTTCGCAGGCTGGCGTCACCATTGATCTCATCGTGCGCGGCGTCTGCTCGCTGCGTCCGGGCCTGCCCGGCGTTTCCGACAACATCCGCGTGCGCTCGGTGCTCGGCCGCTTTCTCGAACACAGCCGTGTGTTTTATTTCCATAACGACGGCGCTGAAGACGTTTATCTATCGAGCGCCGACTGGATGGACCGCAATTTCTTCCGTCGCATCGAAATCTGTTTCCCGGTGCTCGAACCGCGTTTGAAAAAACGCGTTATTCGCGAGGGCCTCACCACCCTGTTGTCGCGCGATGCCGAGGCCTGGGAAATGGACGCCACCGGCGACTACCGCCTGCACAAAGGCAAACGCGGACGCGGCGGCCATCCGCAAACGGTGATACTCGATCTGCTGACGGGCAAACCAGCGGGCTGAAACGGCCCGCTGCGGCGTCGGGATCACCGTCAGTCGCGACGACGCATCGCTGAAAATCGCCCGCCTCGTTTTGTAGTGCGGTTAGTTTTCCTGCAGGTGGTTGAGCGCAACGTCGAGAATATCGAAATTGCGCAAGCGCGCCTTGCCCGGGATACCAGCGGTCGGGCGGCTGAACAACAGCGGCACGCATTGCTCGGAAACGCCGCCGTGCGAACGCAGCGGCGAGTCCAGCCCCGAGAGATCGTGACGCGTTTTGCTGGTGCCGAGCACCACGTTTTTGGCTGACACCACCACCATATCGCCGAGGCGGTCGGGCGGCAGTTCAAAGCGGGCACAGGCGTCGGCATTCGAGATCGCCAGATCAATACCGGCGATACCCGACAACTTCTTCATCACCGCCGGGAGATCAACGCTCTGCGGCACATAGGCGGTGGCGAAAGACCCCAGTGCTCCGTGATGCACGACATAGGGATCGGTGATCGGCAGGATCACCCGCGCCACAGCGGCGCCCAGCCATTCATCCAGCAGGTCCTGCAGATAGATCGCATTGGGCTGACCGTCAGCCCCGAACTTGTCATTCATGCCGTGATCAGCGGTTAGCGCAATCGTCGCGCCCAGCGCATCGAGCCGCGCAAGATAGCCGTCCATCATGGCGTAGAAGGCATTGGCAGCCGCCGTTCCGGGCGCCGCCTTGTGCTGTACATAATCCGTAGTGGAGAGGTACATCAGGTCGGGCGGCTGCGTTTCCATCAAGCGCACGCCGGCGGCAAACACAAATTCAGAGAGATCGGCACTGTAAACCGAGGGCAAGGGCTTGGCCACCAGTTCGAGGACTGCGCTGATGCCGTTTTCAGCGAGCGTACATTGATCAGCTTTTTCTGCCGAAAAGCACACACCGCGCAGATCCTTGCCGAGCAAACCGCGCAGCTTGTCTTTCGCCGTGACCACCGCCACGTTGGCCCCCGCCTGCGCAAACGCCGCCAGCACGGTGCCGACGCGCAGATATTTCGGGTCGTTCATCATGACTTCGGCGTTGGCCTCGCGGTCGAAGAAATAGTTGCCGCAGATGCCATGCACCGACGGCGGCACACCGGTGACGATCGACAGGTTGTTCGGATTGGTAAATGAAGGCACCACACAATCAGCCTCAAACGCGGCGCCGCGCTGCATCATGCGCGCGAGAAAGGGCGCGACCCGCGCCTCGATCGCACGGTGGATGTAATCAAACTCGCAGCCATCCACGCACACCACCACCAGCGGCCGCGCCATCCATCGATAGGCGCGCCCGTTAACCACCACCGCCGTTTTTTCCATGACGTTTACTCCCCTTCGCGCCGCACCAGCCGGCTATTCAATGACGATCTTGTTCTGGCGCACGACAGTACCCCATTTTTCGATTTCCGACCGGATAAAACGCGCAAATTGCTCGCTTGACTCCCCGCCTGCTTCGGCCCCCTGCTGCGCCCAAATGCTTTGCAACTCGGGTGAAGCCAGCGCCTTCACGACTTCCGCGTGCAGGCGGGTCGTAATGTCACGGGGTGTTTGTGCGGGCACCCACAAGCCGTACCAGGACAGTGACTCAAAACCCGGCACGCCCGCGGTAGCCATGGTGGGAATCTCCGGGAAGGCCGGCGAACGCTGTGGCGAAGTCACCGCCAGCGCACGTATCCTGCCCGCCCGTATTTGCGTCGAAGCGCTGCCGAGCCCTTCAAAAATCAAATCGATCTCACCGCCCAGCAACGCTGCCATGGCCGGCCCCGAACCTTTGTAGGGCACATGCACCATCGACGTGCCGGTTTTAGCGTTGAAAATAATGCCCGCCAGGTGTCGGGTAGTGCCATTGCCCGACGAACCGTAATTGACCTTGCCCGGGTTGGCTTTGGAATACGCGATGAGTTCGCGAATACTGTGCGCCGGCACCTTGGGATTGACCACCAGCACGTCGGGAACCGACCCAACCGTAGTGATGGGCAACAAATCTTTCTCGAGATCGTAGGACAAACCCGGATACGCGCTCACCGCCACCGTGTGATGCACCGCACCGAGCAGCAGCGTATAGCCGTCAGGTGCCGCCTTGGCCACCGCATCGGCACCGATCGTGCCACCCGCGCCGCCGCGATTATCGATGATGACCTGCTGACCGAGCTGCGCCGAGAGCTTGATGGCGAGTGGTCGGGCGAATGCATCAGTGCCACCACCAGTGGGAAACGGCACCACCAGGCGCACGGCGCGAACCGGCCATTGCTGTGCGTGGGTCGCGCCCGCAACGAAGAGCAGTGCGCTGACGGTCACCAGCGAAGCACACCCTATTAAACGCCTTGCCGTAGGTAACATGATTTATTTGCCTTATATGGATATTGCGGAACGATTCCGCGATGGATAAAAATAGCAACGATTTATGACTGTGACATTACAGTCGCCTTATTTACGGATAAGTGCAAAGAAGCCCGCCTGAAATATTAATGCAATATAAACGAGCAAGAATCTCCCCGGCGGGCGTTGCTGCGATTGCTCGGTATTTAGGCAATCTATGTAACATTTCCAAATAGCCCGTGGTCAACAAAATGGCGGGAACTTACCCACAGATTTACCCACAGGATTACCCACAGGATTTGTGGATATTTTTTGCGCGACTCACAACGGTTAAACGATACGGGGCGTTGACAGAAAATTATGAAAACCATCAAGGTTACACGGGGCCAGTATCAGATACTGCAAAAACTGACCCGTAAGGAATTCAGCACACTAAAGAAATATCCAAATATCTTGAATGAATCAAAAGACCTGTTGCGTACTTGCAAGAAAGTCATCTCCAAAGTGCAAGCGATGCCCGAGTATGCGAGCAAACACAAGCGGCAAACCGCTTACAAACGTATCATCACGCTGTGCCAGAAGGCGGTCGATTCGGTCGAGAAGTAGAACAGACGCGGCCGCCGCCTGGCGTGTATCAGGCGTGATGATGATCGGCATCGAGCGGGTCCAGCCACTGGCCATGCAGCAATGCAAGTGGTGATTTCCAATAGATGCCGATGTTATGGAACGGGTCGGTCACTATCTTGCAGCCCCATGCCAGGCCCCACGCCGGCCCGCGCAGAAAAAACAGGTGGGCGACGCGGAAAATAATTCCACCGACACCCAGTGCCAGCCATGCCATGCCGACGCGATGAACATAGCCGTTAAAATCGGTTACCGGCCCGAGGATGCCGAACAAATCTGGCGTGAAGTGCAACAACACCGGCATTGAAAGCCACACGGCGATCAAAACACCCTTGCGCTGCATGTTGTAGCCGACCTTGATGGACTCCTTGTGCGCGTAGGTGGACTGGTTAATTTGGTCATAACTGCGCGGCTCGAAAAATATATGCCCCGACTGGCGCGTCACCATGCCGACCAACCAGCCGAATATGGCTGCTTTAGCGGGATCGATAAACAGCAGCACGTAGGCGGCCACAAAGCTCACAGCGCTGATCAAATGCAGTGTCTGGTTGATCCGGCTCTGATGGTAATAACGGTGGTCGTCCCAGCGCAAGATCCGGACTTTCGAGATAAATTCACGCATGAGTGTTCGCTCCTTGGGTTGATTTGCGTGAATGCAGACTGACAAGCATGGATGACGCCGCAGTTACGAATTTGTTGCAATTACGCGAAACCATGGCGGAGATTGAGCTGGATCAAAGCCGGCGCGTCAAGCCGGCCAGAGCACTCAGGCCGCCTGCTCGACCGCCTCGATGGGTTGCGCCTCGCGCAGGGTCCGCACGTCGAGCTGGTAGCCGGTAACCGCCCACTCGGCCATTTCCTCTTCGAGTGCGGTTACGGTCAGCGGATTGCCCGCCAGCCATTCACGGTCGATATCGAGTTGCACGACGCGCGCGTCGGCGCTGGCGCGTATGAGCGGACGCGCAATATCGACACGGCTGCGATACATCAGCGCGGCCAGGCGCAGCGCCATCACCATGCGCCAGTCGACCGCGTCGGTGCCTTGCGGGAAGGCTTTGCGCAGGCTGCGCCGGTGCGTCAGCACCAGCGTCGCCAGTTGCGCCTGCTCCATATTGGAGAAGCCAGGCATCTCAGCGTTCTGCAAAATATAGGCGGAATGCCGGTGATAACCGCTGTAGGCCACCGTAATGCCGATTTCGTGCAGCTTCGCCGCCCACGCCAGATATTGCGGCGCCGTGTCATCCGCATGGGGGTCGCCCTGCGTGAACTGGGTAAACAACTCGTGCGCGAGCGCCGCCACGCGACGCGCCTGGCGTGCATCCACGTGATAGCGGTGCATGAACTGCGACACCGTGACATCACGCATATCGTGATGCTGGGTGCGCCCGAGCAGGTCATAGAGTATGCCCTGGCGCATGGCGCCGGCGGCCACCCGCAATGAATCAATATGCAATTCTGACAACACCGCGCTCATGATGGCCAGACCGCCGACGATCACCGGACGACGGTCGCCCTTGAGCCCCTTGAGATCAAGCGCATTGAAATCGCCGGCCCTGATCATGGCGGCGCGCAACTGTTCAAGCCCGTCGGGCGTGATGGTGCCGTCACCAAAACCGTTGAGTTCAATAATTTCGGCCAGCGCGCGGGCGGTACCCGACGAGCCGTAGGCCGTCTGCCAGTTGCCGGCAGAGAACCGCGATACCAGCGTCTGTATCTCATTACGGGCGGCGAGCTCGGCGCGCCTCATCGCGCTTTTACTGATCTTGCCGTCCTCGAAAAAGCGGCGGCTGTAGCTGACACAGCCCATGTAAGTGCTGTCCAGATGCAAGGGCTTTAAGGCGCGGCCAATAATGAATTCGGTTGATCCACCACCAATGTCCACCACCAGACGCTTGTGCGGCGAGGCCGGCAGGCCGTGCGAAACGCCAAGATAAATCAAGCGCGCCTCTTCGCGGCCGGCCACCACTTCGATCGGGAAGCCCAGCGCCGCCTGCGCGCGCTGCAGGAAAGACGCCGAGTTCTTGGCTACCCGCAGTGTATTGGTGCCGACCGCTCGCACCGTATGGCGGTCAAAGCCGCGCAGACGCTCGCCAAAGCGGTCGAGACAGTCAAGCGCGCGCTGCTGCGCATCCTCCTCGAGGCTTTTGTCACGTGTCAGACCCGCGCCCAGACGGATCGGCTCGCGCAGCGAATCAAGCGGATAGATCTGGTCGCCGACGACGCGCGCGACCTGCAGGTGAAATGAGTTGGAGCCGAGATCAACCGCGGCAAGTGTCGGATAAACCGCCATGGCCTAAGCGCCACCCTTAAGGCAACCGTGCTCGAGACGACCGTACGGAAGGCGGCCGCGCGGGAGGTGATCGTGCTGTTGATTGACCGGTTTCATGATGAGCGAAAGTATATGCATTTCAGTTTCGCGTTGCTATGCCTTTCTCGTCTTTCGTCACGTTGTGTGTGGAATTTTATGCAATCTATTTCAACCTTCATCATTTCGCAAAAAAATTTTCACAGCCTTGTAATGCCGACTGCTTACCTTATGCGCACATTCACAACCGGAGATGACGCATGCTGCAAAGTCTGGTCCGCGATCGCGCGGGACAAGCGGCCGCCCTCGAAGTGTCGATCGCACAAAGTGAGCGCGAAGTGATCGAAGCGCAGCGCCTGCGCTACCAGGTGTTCGCCGGCGAAATGGGCGCGAGCCTCAAGTCGGCCGGCAGCGGCCTCGACTGCGACACCTACGATGCCCACTGCGAACATCTGATCGTGCGCGACACGGCAAGCGGCGAGGTAGTCGGCACCTACCGCATGCTCGACCCGACAGCCGCACACCACGCCGGCGGCTACTACAGCGAGGAAGAATTCGATCTCGCGCGTCTGCACCATCTGCGCAGCCAGATCGTCGAAATCGGCCGCTCCTGCGTGCACCCGAACTATCGCTCCGGCAGCACCATCGCGTTGTTGTGGGCGGGCGTGCTGCGCCATGTGCAAAGCCGTGGCTACCAGTACATCATCGGCTGCGCCAGCATCGGCATGGCGGATGGCGGCCAGCAGGCGGCGGCGATTTACCGACGCCTCGAACAAACCAGCCTGGCGCCTGCCGAATATCGGGCCTTTCCGCGCTGCGCACTGCCGCTCAACGCCTATGCCAGCACGCCGGCCACGCTGATCCTGCCGCCGCTCATCAAGGGTTATCTGCGGGTGGGCGCCCAAGTCTGCGGCGCGCCGGCCTGGGACCCCGATTTCAACACCGCCGATCTGCTGATGATGCTGCCGGTGGCGCGCATGGCGCCGCGTTACCCGCGCCATTTGCTGCGCGCCTGAGCGCGGCAATGCAGGCCCCGCACCGCCGTTAAGAGCCGATCACACCGCCGTCATCCTTGCGGATGACGATGGTGGCTGAACGCGGCCGCCCACCCGCCGGGCCATCAGGCCAGCTACTCACCGCCAGCGGCTGCGCCGGATCGCTGCGCTCGCTGGACGTTTCACCCGGATGCTGGATGTTGACGAACATCGTCCTGCCATCGGGCGTCTCGGTGACACCCGTGATCTCGCAACCCTTGGGGCCGGTCAGAAAACGCGTGATGCGACCGCTGTTCATATCGGCGCACAACATTTGATTGTTGCCAATGCCGGCGTAGTCGCCACGATAAAGGGCGCTGGTCGAGACATCGGTCTGTATCCACATGCGCCCGGCCGGATCAAACCAAAGTCCGTCCGGACTGCCGAACACATCACCGCGGATATTGCCGTGCTTGGCGGCGTCGGGCAGCAGCGGATCGCCGGCGAGCACAAAAATATTCCAGCGGAAAGCACGCGCGGCGAAATCATCACCGTCTTCCTTCCAGCGGATGATGTGACCGAAGGTATTGTTGACACGTGGATTGGCGGCATCGACCCCCGGCTGGCCGGCGGCGCCGCGCGCACTGTTGTTGGTCAGCGTGCAATACACCGCGTTGTCGCGCGGATTGACCGCAGTCCATTCGGGGCGATCCATTTTCGTCGCGCCTGCCGTATCGGCGGCCTGACGGGTTTTGATCAGCACATCAGCCTGGGTGTTAAAACCGTTGGCGGCGGTCAAGCCGTTGACCCCTTGCGTCAGCTCCAGCCAGGCCCCCGAACCATCAGCGTTAAATTTCGCCACATACAGCGTGCCATGATCGAGCAGATCGCGATTGGCGGCGCGATCTTTGCGATTCCACGCATCACGCGACACCCATTTGTAGATGTATTCGAACTGCTGGTCGTCGCCCATGTAAAAGACGACGTGGTCGTCTTTGGTCAGCGCCGGTGCGGCGCCCTCGTGTTTGATACGGCCGAGCGCGGTGCGCTTGACCGGCTTGAAGTTCGGATCATAGGGGTCAATCTCAACGACCCAGCCGAAGCGGTTGGGCTCATGCGGATGGGCGGCGGCGTCAAAGCGCGGATCAAACTCATGCCAGCGATAGCCAGCACCTTTTGCATTCACGCCATAGCGCGTCTGTTCCGGCGGGATACTGCCGGCGTTGGCAAAATAACCGTTCCAGTTTTCTTCGCAGGTCAGATAGGTGCCCCAGGGCGTGTGGCCATGCGCGCAATTGTTAATGGTGCCCAGCATTTCAGTGCCGCTCGGATCAGCCGCGGTACGCATCGCCGCATCTCCGGCGGCGGGGCCGGCGATGCGCATCGGCGTCATCGCACTGACGCGCCGCGCATACGGCGACGGCCGCACAACTTCCCAGCGGCCATCACGCAAGGCGATTTCAATCACCGATACGCCGTGTGCCGCCTGTGATTTGCGCACTTTTTCCGCGCTCCAGCGGTTCATGCCGTCGCTATGCAGCAGGCCGTCGTCGGTGTATTCGTGGTTGATGGCGAGCAGGCCGCGCGTCGAACTATTCGAACCATGCGGCAGCGGAAAAAACTCCACGCCGTCGTGATGCATGCCGGCCTGCAGCAACTGTTCATCGGCCGTGTTGCCGGCATCACTCCGAAACGCCGGCATGCCCTGGGCGCTGCCGATGGCATCGCCCCAGCGAAAGAGCGGCGTCGCGCGATAGCCGGCGGGGACGCGCACCACATCGTCCTTCGACATGCTGATCGGCGTAAAACCAACCACACCGTCATCAGGACGCGTGACCGAAGTCGCGCAACCGACCGGCAGACTGAGCAACGGCAACGCGGCGGCAGCCTGCAAAAACCGCCGCCGCCCCTGCCATGCGTCGACGACTGTCGAAAACGCGGCCTCTGCCGAGATATTGTCGATGCTCTTGGGGTCGCTGTAACTGCTGCTCATGTCGGCCTTGCTCCTGTCGATCGAAGTTGGGGGTAATTGACGAATTAGCGAATCGCAGAATCGCAGATCGCCCGAGGCTAATCGGCGCAGATGACAAAACGATGACAAGCCCACCAAAACGACCATCAAAAAAACAGGCGCAAGCAATTTGCCTGCAACAATCCACGGCTATCCTGCCGGCCATCGCAACACTCACCTGTGCCCACTGCAAGGATGAACCCATGAAACCATTCGTCATGATCACGCGGACCGTAGCACCTGCGGCCATTGAAATGCTGACCAGCATCTGCGCCATCCTGCCGCGTGTGAGCGTCAGCGGCGGCGGCACCTCGCAAGACGACGACCTGCTGCAGGTCGCTTCGCGTGCCGACGCGCTGTTGATGGCGAGCCCCGAACGGATCGACGCCGCGCTGCTGCGACGCTTTCCGCGTCTGCGCGTGGTGGCCTGTGCTTACCGCCAGCCGCAGGCGGTGGACTTTCACGCCTGCACCAACCGCGGCATCTGGATCACGAATATCGCCACGCGGCAGAACGGGGATGCCGCCGAAATCGAAGCTGCGCGCAACATACTCGACGTGCTGGGCGGCGATATTCCGCGCGGCGCAATGAACGACGTTTTTCTGCCGGCCGCATAGCGATCAAAACCCCATCACAACCGCCCGTGCCGGCACATCACCGGCTGTCGCCAAATCGTAATATCCGCACCCTAGAATAAGCCATCGCGTTCCCGGTTATGGCCGCCTCCCGCTTGCGCATCCTTTATATCTCCGACGTCTACTTTCCCCGCATCAACGGGGTGTCGACCTCCATTCATACCTTCCGCAGCGAATTGCAGGCGCTGGGGCACGAAGTCATCATTGCCGCCCCCGACTACGCACCGCTGGCGCAAAGCGCGGACGACGGCATCATCCGCATGCCGGCGCGGCACATACCGCTCGACCCTGAAGACCGCTTAATGCGCTGGGGCGATCTGAAAGCGCTCACCGGCCACCCTGCGCTGCGCGACATCGATATCGTGCATATCCAAACGCCGTTCGCCGCGCATTACGCCGGTCTGCGCATTGCGCGCGCGGCGGGCGTGCCCTGTGTCGCCACCTATCACACCTTCTTCGAGGAATACCTCTATCACTATGTGCCGTTCGCGCCGCGCGGATTAATGCGCCGCTTTGCGCGCTCGCTGTCACGCCGTCAGGGCGACCAGGTCGATGCACTGGTGGTGCCCTCACGCGCCATGCTCACCGCGTTAACCGCCTACGGCGTGAAGACTGCGATGCGTGTGCTGCCCACCGGCATTCGCCCGCAGGAACTCAGCGGCGGCGATGGCAAGGCCTTCCGGCTTCAGCACGGAATCTCAGCCACCCGTCCGCTACTAATGCATGTAGGTCGCGTCGCCTTCGAAAAGAATATCGATTTCCTGCTGCACATGCTGGTGCAGGTGCGCACGCGCCACCCCGATGTGCTGCTGGTCATTGCCGGCGAAGGTCCGGCCCTGCCCCATTTACACCGGCTCGCCAACAGCCTGCTGCTCGATGGCAACATCAAATTCATCGGCTACCTCGACCGCGCGACGACGCTACTGGATTGTTATCGCGCCGGCGATCTCTTTGTATTCGCCTCACGCACTGAAACCCAGGGTCTTGTTCTGCTCGAAGCGATGGCGCTGGGGGTGCCAGTGGTGGCGGTGGCCGAAATGGGGACTGTCGACATCCTCGAAGCCGGCCGTGGTGCGGTGATCGCACCTGCGCAGATAGAGGGCTACGCCGACACCGTCACCCGGCTGCTGGCCGATCCGGCACGGCGTGCGGCGATGGCCGCCGAAGGCCCGGTCTATGCGGCTGAATGGAGCGCGCCGCTACAGGCGGCGCGTCTGGCCGAGTTATACGCGACCCTCATCGCACAACACCCCGCGCGTCGCGCCACCTTTTAGAAGACCGAAACCGAGACCGTTACGGGCGGCGGCGGTAGCGGTGGCAGCTTACAGGCCGGCGCCGGCAGGCGTTTCAAGATCGGCGACGGTCGCGGGTGCCGACTGTGCACCGGCGGCTGCCAGCAGCAGGTTTTCAAACTGGCCGACCACCCGCACCCACGAGAGTTCTTCAGCGGTCGCACGCGCGGCGGTACCGATCCGTGCGATGCGTTCGGGTGTCGCCGCGAGTGCAGCGGCCGCGCGCACAAAATCCTCCGCGTCATCAAAACCAGCGAGCACGCCGCTGACGCTGTGACGGATATGCTGGGCGGCGGCGGCATAATCATAAGCAACCACCGCCAGCCCGCTCGCCATTGCTTCGAGGGTGACGTTGCCGAAGGTTTCAGTCACGCTGGGAAAGAGAAAGACATCGCCCGACGCATAGTAGGCGGCGAGTTCGTTACCGTGACGCATGCCGGCGTAAATCGCGCTCGGACAACGCTGACTCAACTGGGCGCGTGCCGGGCCATCGCCGACAAATACGAGTTTGCTGCGCGGTGCGAATTGACGAATGCGTTCGTAGGCGAGCAACACCGGTTCGAGATTTTTCTCCGGGGCGAGGCGACCGACATGCATAAACACCATGTCGCCGGGCTCCGCACCCCACGCTGCACGCAGGCTCTCGCTGCGCCGCGCCGGCGTGAATTGCTGCGTATCCACCCCGCGCGCTACCACGCGACAATTGCGAAAGCCGCGCGCCATCAACTCCTGTTGCAGGGTGTCGGTGGGCACCAGTGTCAGCAATGTGCGGTTGTGAAATTTTTTCAGGTAGGCGGCGATCGGCTTCTGCAGCCAGCCCAAGCCGTAGTGACGGCTGTAGGCGTGAAAGTTGGTGCGAAAGTCCGACGTCACCGGTATGCGCAGCTTGTGCGCCGCGCGCAACGCCGACCAGCCGAGCGGCCCCTCGGTGACGATGTGCACAAGATCGGGCCGCGCACGCGACCACAGACCAAGCAGCGCCTGTCGCGCCGGCAGTCCCATCTTCAACCCCGGATAACGCGGGATTGGCAGTCCGCGCAACAGCACCTCGTGAAAACCGGTGGCCTCGCCGGCGAGGTCGCTGCGACTTTGTCGCGGCCGCACCAGCTGGATTTCATGATTGCGTGCGCGCAGCCCTTCGACAAAACGCACGGCGGTATTGGCGACGCCGTTGACTTCCGGCGGATAGGTCTCAGTGACAAAGGCAATACGCAAGGATTTTTGCATGGGCGGAAATTGCTCGCAGATGAGGGATTCGCTGTTCACACGTCGATGATGCCGCGTTTTTGAGAAAGTTTGATGACAGCGACGCGACCAGCAAAGGTAAGGGCGTAGCTTGATCGCCACAGCAGACCAGCGCTCGCCAGCGCCGCTTTGTCATACTTTTGTAAACAGTTGGTAAACAAACCGCAGCATTGAGACGGCAACATCCGCTTAGTAATATTTTTCTGTTGAACACCCAAGGAGAAGCAATGAAGAATTTTCTACAGGCGCTCAAAACCCAGCGCTGGGACGACCACCGCTACTACCATCACAGCCGCATCAACCAGGCGCTGCATCTGCTCAGCGCCCTGAGTTTCCTCTCTGCCTATGTGCTGATCTTCACCGACCCGGTGGCAGCTGCGCTGACCGGCTGGCTGGCCGCCATGGTGAGTCGCCAGCTCGGCCACTTCTTCTTCGAACCGAAGGGCTACGATGAAGTCAACCAGGCGACGCACGAATATAAAGAGTCGATCAAGGTCGGCTACAACCTGAAAAGAAAAATCGTGCTGCTCACGATCTGGGCGCTGGCGCCGGTCGCACTGTATGTCGACCCCACCCTGTTCGGCTTCTTCGCCGCCGATGACCGCAGCAGCTTCCTCGATAAAACCGCCCAGATGTGGCTAATAATCGGTGTCGGCGGCCTGCTGTTCCGCACCGTGCATTTGTTCTTCTTGAAAGACGTGCAGACCGGGCTGGTATGGCTGACAAAAATCCTCACCGATCCGTTTCACGACGTAAAGCTCTACCACAAAGCACCTTTATACCTCCTGCGCGGCGAGTTGATAGACCCGGCTTTGCGTAATCAGCACGCCTAAACGCATGCTGCCGGTCGCGCTTGCGCCCCGCCTCTCGGCGGGGCGCTTTTTTATAGCGTCTTGAAACGTTGCGCTATCAATTCACGCAGGATGCCGCGACGGATCGAGCGGTTGGTCAATTGTTCATGACTCCAGCACCAGCCGTCGTTCTGCATCGCCTGCGCCGCCGCCACGAAGCGATCGGCCACCGCGGCGAAATCCGCCGCGCTATAGTTCAGACTGAAAATCAGACGTCCGCTCCCCACCCAGCTCAGCGCCAACCCCTCGGCGCGCAGATAAAACTGGAACATCCAGTTGTAGCGCGAGGGCCGCGTATAGAACACCGTCCAGATCGACGACAGATTGGCCACCTGCACCGGCAACCCGGCCTCGCGCAGACGCTGATTCAGCTGCTGCGCACGGGTGTCCCACAGCGCATCAAGATTTTCGTAAAGGCTGCGCACCTCACGCGTTTCCATGCGTTCGAGAAACACCTGCATGGCGCCCATCACGTAGGGATGCGAATTAAAGGTACCACGGGCAAAACAAATATCGGCGGGCCGCTCATCACGATAACGCTTCATCAAGGCGGCACGCCCGCACACCACGCCGACCGGCAAACCACCGCCGAGCGTCTTGCCATAGGTGACCAGATCGGCACGCACACCGAAATACTCCTGTGCGCCGCCCGGTGCCAGTCGAAAGCCGACAAACACCTCATCGAAAATCAGCACGATGTTGCGCTCGGTGCAGATCGCCCTGAGCTCGCGCAACCACTCGGTATAACGCGCGCGGTCGAAATGTGCACGCCGCGAACTGTCGAGCAGCGAAGAATCGCCGGGCGCGCCGGCATTCGGATGCAGGGCCTGCAGCGGATTGACCAGTACGCAGGCGATGTCGCGACGGCGGCGCAGCACACGCAGCGTGGCGGCATCCATTTCTTTGAGCGTGTAGGTTTCATGCGCCGGCTGCGGATTACCCACCCCCGGCTGCACATCGCCCCACCAGCCGTGATAGGCACCGCAGAAACGCACCAGATGCGAGCGTCGCGTGTGATAGCGCGCCAGCCGCACCGCCTGCATCACCGCCTCGGTGCCGGACATGTGGAACGACACCTCATCGAGGCCGGAGATCTCACGCAGGCGCTGCACATTCGAGGCCACCACCGGGTGAAAGCTGCCGAGCAGCGGCCCCAGTGCGCGCACCCGCGCAGCCCCTTCGTCTATGCATTCTTTATAAAAATCGACGCCGAATACATTGACGCCATAGGAACCGGTCAAATCATAAAAACGGTTACCGTCGAGATCACACAGCATCACGCCGCCGGCCGACTGCATAAAAGCCCCGCCGCGCAAATGCTCACGCACGTGGCGGCTAAACTGGAAAGGCACGCGGTAGGCGGCGGTGAATTGCATGTCCGACACGCCACCGGCGGTGGCGGTAGTCAGGGCCGCCGATTGCGCATAGCGTTCACGGTAGAGCAGCGCGAGACGCGTGAAGGCGGCACGACGCCGCGCCACCACGTCATCCGGCGCACCGTCACAACAAAAGAACTTTGCATCATCGTAGTCGTAGAACGGCACCTGTGCGGCAACCCGGCGCGCCATGCGCGAATGTCCGGTCAACGACGGGTGCTTGGCCAGCGACAACTCAAGGCGAGATTTGATCTTCGGCAACAGCGCGGCAACCGCCAGTGCGCCGAGTCCGTACAACATCATGGTTTCTTCCATCAACTACCTCCTAACCTCGTATAACTGATGAACTTTACAAACTGATGACTATCCGCACCGCACTGACCCGTTTTTTTCTGCAGGAGGACATCAACTTCCTGCTCACCAACCGCATCCCGCGCCGGGCGTTGACCCTGTTCATGGGCTGGTTTAGCAAGATCGAACAGCCGCTCGTGCGCGATCTTTCACTCGGCTTGTGGAAACGTTTTGCCGCGCTGGAGCTCGACGAAGCCGAGAAGACAACCTTCAGCAGCCTGCACGACTGCTTTATCCGCCGCCTGAAAGACGGTGCGCGGCCAACTGCTGCAGACCCGGCCGTGCTGGCCAGCCCCTGTGACGCCATCGTCGGGCGCTGCGGTGCCATTGAAGGCACGCGCGTATTTCAGGCCAAGGGCTTTCCATACACGCTCGAGGACCTGATCGGCGACCCCGCCGTCATCGAACATCTGCGCGACGGCTGTTACGCCACCTTGCGCATCAGCTCGACCATGTATCACCGCTTTCATGCGCCGCACGATTGCCGGGTGGAGAGCGTTACGTATTTCTCCGGCGACACCTGGAACGTCAACCCGATTGCACTCAAACGCGTCGAGCGCCTGTTCTGCAAAAACGAGCGCGCGGCGATCGTCGCCCATCTTGACGCCGCCGACACGCGGATCGTGCTGGTGCCGGTGGCCGCAGTGCTGGTGGCCAGCATACGCCTGCACTTTATCGACACGCTGCTGCATCTGCGCTATCGCGGCCCGCGTCAGATTCCGTGCGATGCCCGCCTGCGCAAAGGCGAGGAGATGGGCTGGTTCGAGCACGGCTCGACGATCATCGTCTTTGCACCGCGCGGCTTTACGCTGTGTGATGGCATCAAGGATGGGGTGCGACTACGCGCCGGGGAAGGCCTGATGCGGATTAGCGAGCCTGGCGGGCGGCCCTAAAGCGAAGCTGACAACTCACGAAGCTTACAGCCCTGACAGCGGTATCACGCCCGACAGATATGCCTGGATATGCGCCGGAATCGGCGAGAAGGCCTTTGTAACCATTTCGTAACATTCACACCTCAGAATGTCGCACATGCTAATTCTCTCAGCTTATTATTTTTGTCGCGGCCGCAGCATTGCGCGCTACTCTGGCGGAGTTATCGCCATCGCATGCCTGCTGGCACCGGCGCTCGCATGCGCTGAGACATCTGTCCTGACTAACAACAACCGTACGACTGACTTCCCCAGCAAACCCTTGCGTATGGTGGTGCCGTTGGCCCCTGGTGGCGGCAGCGACATCGTCGGCCGCATTGTTGCAACGGCATTGAGCGATTTATGGGGCCAGTCTGTCGTCATCGACAACCGCCCGGGTGCCGGCAGCACGGTCGGCACTGCGCTGGTGGCACGCGCACCGGCCGACGGTTACACCTTGCTCGTCTCAAGCTCGTCGATCGCAATTTCGCCTGCGCTGTATAAAAACCTCGACTTCGAC
>CAIWNB010000434.1 GCA_903913965.1 uncultured beta proteobacterium | reverse complement strand
GCGTGACTGCACCGCAGAGTGTCGTCGCGTAAAAATCGGTGCAACGCTGTGCTCTTGGAGGAGAACAATATGCGGTTGAAAAATGCAGGCAATATGGCAGGCAGGAGAGTGTTCGTCTGCGCGCTGGGCTTGATGCCGTTGATGGTCGCGGCGCAAACGGATGTCTATCCGTCGAAAGCGGTGCGGGTGGTCATTCCGTTTAGTCCCGGCACCCCGATCGAATTGCCGGCACGTGCCGTGACCCAACGCATGATGGAAACCTTCGGCCAGTCCTTCGTTTTTGACTATCGCACCGGTGCGAGCGGCATCATCGGTACTGAGGCGGTTGCTCGCGCACCCAAAGACGGTTACACGATGCTGATGACCAATTGTTCGCATACTGCGAATCCTGCATATTTCAAGAAACTGCCATTCGACACCATCAATGATTTTCAGCCGGTATCGCAGATCAATGT
This sequence comes from uncultured beta proteobacterium, assembly GCA_903913965.1. Lineage (GTDB taxonomy): Bacteria > Pseudomonadota > Gammaproteobacteria > Burkholderiales > SG8-41 > PALSA-1004. The sequence continues at coordinate 3,212 of CAIWNB010000434.1, read as the reverse complement.
GACCTACGGCAACCTCTTGGTGATACACCCTTCAGTGCCGGCGAAATCGGTGGCCGAATTTGTTGCTCTCGCGAAGAAGCGGCCGGGTCAGTTGCACTATGCATCGGCGGGTGTCGGTAGCCCGCCGCACGTGAGTGCCGCGCTGTTTGCGGCAATGGCGAATATCGATCTCATACACGTGCCGTATAAGGGCACTGCGGTGGCTTTCAACGATGTGTTGGGTGGTCATATTGAAGCCATGGTGGCAAGCCCCACTACTGCGGTGCCCTACGTGCATGCCGGCCGCCTGCGTGGTCTGGGCATCGGCGGGCCGCGTCGTCAACCGCAGGTGCCCGACGTGCCGACTTTCAATGAGGCGGGGCTTACGGGTTTTGATCTCACCTGTTATCACGGCATCTGGTTCCCGGCGGGTGTGCCACAAGTGATTGTGCGAAAAGTTTACGCTGAAGTGGCCAAGGCGGTGGCCACACCGGAGGCGAAGAAGATGCTGGCCGACGGCGGTCTCATACCAATCGGCAGCTCTCCCGAGGAGTTCGCGGAATTTCTGAAAAAAGACGTCGTCAAGCAGGTCGATGTGATCAAAAAGATCGGCCTGGAACCGCAGTAACTATGGCTTGAGTTGCAGGAGGCCGGCCGTTCCTGGCCGTGCCTCACAAGATCGCTGTTGCTGCAATAGGCGTGAGACTTCCCGTGTAAATCAGGCGTTTGTAGTCGCTTCGATATCCAGCGTGGTGGTGCGGCGCATTTCACGGCGGTATTTCTTGTCGTCAAAGGCGGTTGCACGGTGCATGGTTGTGCGGTTATCCCAAATGATGAAATCGGCTTCCTGCCAGTGGTGACGGTAAACGAAGCGCGGCTGCGTCGCGTGTTCCATCAGATCGCGGATCAGCAGGCGGCCTTCGGCCAGCGACCAGTCAATGATGCTGGAGGCGTGTGAGGCCAGATAGAGCGCCCGGCGGCCGTCTTTCATGGCGCGGACCAGTGGTTGCACCGTACCTTTTAACTTCTCTTTTTCCGCCGGGGTGAATTCAAAGCCAAGAGTCTCGCGCGAGTAGGCGATCGAGTGATGCACCTTGAGGCCGGTGGTTAGCGTCTTCATGTCGTCGTCGAGCGCGTCGTAAGCCGCGCGCATACAGGCGAACTCGGTGTCGGCGCTGACTGGCGGCAGCACACGCGCTGATAGCATTGAAAAACGGCCGGGGGGGCTGACGAAGGAAGCGTCGGTATGCCACAGTCGGTTCGCCAGCGAGCCCATGCGGCGACGGTCGTTCGGCGGCAGTATTTCACCATTCGGTCCGACGTTGGAAATATCCGATAGCGCTTCGGTGCCAAGGCGGTTTTTGACCAGCACCGCCTGCGAGGTCTGGGTGTGCAAGGTGCCGTCGAGGCGTTTCGCAAACTCAAGTTGCTCCTCATCCTTGAACGGCTGCCGACGGAACACCAGCACGCCGTATTGCTCCATGCCAGCGCGAATTTCGGCGAGTACGGTTGGGTCGGTGAGCACAGGCAGATCCACGTTGGGGACTTCCGCGGCGAAGAGTGGATGCAGTGGGGTAAAAGTCAGTGTCATGTTCTTGATCTTTGCGGGAACGAAAGGGGCGAAGACGAAACGCGGTGCAAAGTATCTCCGCAGTGTGCGGTTAGCGTCAATCACTGGTTGGGGAAGTTTGTGTTGCGCGCGCAAACAGTTTGTCGTTTGCGCACAATCTCTCTTAGAATTGGTGACAAATTATTTCAGCGTAACAGCGCAACCCTTCCGATGAATAAATCGCATATCCCCCTGATCCTGGCGGCTTTGGCGACGGCATGGCCGGTCGCCGCACAGACGTTTCCGTCGAAACCAATCCGTGTGATTTTGCCCTTCGCCCCTGGCGGACCGACCGACCTGCTGGGCCGGGTCGTCGGGCAGAAAATGACCGAGTCATGGGGGCAGACGGTGGTGGTGGAAAGTCGCGCGGGTGCCAACGGCATCCTCGCCTCGGATTTTGTCTCGAAGAGCGCGCCCGATGGTTATACCCTGTTGATCGGTACCAACGGCACGCATGGCATCAATGCCAGCCTGTTCCCGAAAATTCCCTATGACACGGCCAATGATTTTGCGCCGATCGGGCGCATCGGTTACGCGCCCTATGTGCTCGTTGCCCATCCTTCACTGCCGGTGCGCACAGCTAAAGATCTGATCCGTTTGGCGCAAGGCGCCCCCGGTCAGATTACTTGCGCCGCTGGCGGCAGTCCGTCGCAACTGGCCGGCGCTCTCTTCAAGAGCCTGGCGAAAATTGATCTCCTGTTGATTCCCTACAAGGGCAACTCGCTGGCGGTGTCATCAGTGATCGGTGGTGAAACTTCGCTGGTCTTTGGTGGCCTGGCCCAATCGGCGCCACAGATCAAGGCCGGCCGTTTGCGCGCCATTGGCGTGACCAGTCTGAAGCGCTCACCCGCGATGAAAGAGGTGCCGGCGATCGCAGAAACCGGTTTGCCCGGCTATGAAGTCTCAACCTGGTATGGATTGTTCGCGCCAGCCGCCACACCGCGCCCCGTGGTTGAAAAATTGAACGCCGAACTCGTGCGCATACTCGCCTTACCGGATGTGCGCGAACGGTTGGGTGCTGAAGCCTACGAACTACCCGCCGACACGCCAGAGCAATTCGCAGGCTTGATCAGGGCGGAACTGGTGAAGTGGGCACGTGTGGTGAAGGAAACCGGCGTGCGGCCAGAATAGCCAGCGCCAAGACCGTATTGCAGACGAAAAAAAGCCCGGACTAAACCGGGCTTTTTTTTGGCGCTACAAAAGACTAGATCGGGCGAATTTGCACCTTGCGGAATTTCACTACACCGCCGCCGTATTGCAGGGCGAAGGGGCCTTTGGCATATTTGGTGTCGCGCACATCCACCGTTTTGATGCCGTTGAGGACGATGGTGAGCTGCGGGCCTTTGGCAGTGATTTCGTAGACATTCCACTGGCCGCCGGCTTTGAGTGGCACCAGTGTCGGCGCGACGTTCGGTATGCCGCCCGTTCCATACGAGGGGTCGGGACGCTTGTCGAACACATTGACCTCGTACGAACTATCGGCGCCTATCTTGGCCGGGTTTTGCACGCGGATGAAAATACCGCTGTTGGCGTCGGAGTCGACCCAGAACTCGGCGCGCATCTGGAAGTCGTCATACGACTGCTTGGAGACCAGATAGCTGGCGTCCTTGCCGCCGAGATCCGC
>CAIWNB010000433.1 GCA_903913965.1 uncultured beta proteobacterium | reverse complement strand
CGCAGTTCGCGCAAGGGCAGCGCCAGATTGTCATAGACGCTGAGTGCGCTAAACAACGCACCTTCCTGAAACAACACGCCCCAGCGGTTACGCAAGCGGCGCAGCGCCACCGCATCGCTGCCGTGCAGGGCGGTGCCAAACACGCGCACCTCGCCGCGCGACGGCGTTTCCAGCCCCAGCATCTGGCGTAGCATCGTCGTCTTGCCGCTGCCTGAACCACCGACCAGCGAGAGAATTTCGCCGCGCCGCACATCCAGATCAATGTTCCGGTGCACGACGTAATCGCCGAACTGCGTATAGAGCCCGCGGATTTCGATGATGTGATCGTGCGTCATGGCAAACTCATGGCAGGCCGACGTCCTTGAACAGGATGGCGAACACCGCATCGACCAAGATCACCACGGTAATCGAGGTGACCACCGAATTCGTGGTACCGACGCCGAGGCTCTCGGTATTCGGTTCAATGCGCAGACCGAAGTGACACGCCACCAGCGCGATCATCACACCAAACACCGCGCCCTTGCCCAGCCCCAACCACAAATTCGCAACCGGCACGGCATCCGGCAGGCTCAGCAGAAAATGCTGGTAGCCTATGCCCAGCTCGAGCTGCGCCGCCACCATGCCGCCGAGCAGCGCGACCGTATCAGTCCATAACACCACCAGCGGCATCGAGATCGCCAGCGCCAGCATTTTCGGCAGGATCAAACGCAGGGACTGCGAAATACCCATCACCGCCATCGCATCGAGTTCCTGCGTCACGCGCATCACACCGAGCGACGCGGTGATGGCCGACCCCGAGCGTCCGGCGATCAGGATCGCCGCCAGCACCGGGCCCAGCTCACGCACCACACTCACGCCCAGAATATTGATGATAAAAGCGTCGGCGCCGAATAATTTCAGTTGCTGCGCCGAGAGATAACTCAGCACCACGCCAATCAGAAAGCCAACCAGCGCGGTAATCCCCAGCGCCTGCGCACCGGTGCGATAAATATTCGCCGAGAGTTCGCGCCACGGGATGCGCTGCGGATGCCGCGCCAGCATCAGTATTTCGATCACCGCTTGCCCGAGCACGCACAGCATGTGCGTCAGGTGGTCCAAAACCCCCAGCATCTTGCTGCCGATAAACAAGGGCAGAAACAAGGGATCAAATCGCGCCGCGGGCGGCAAGGCGGGCGGCGCTGGCTGCAAGCGCGCAAACAGGCGCTCGTGCTCGGGCTTTAACTGAAGACGGCGGGCGCGGCGGCGTCCCCACGCGCGCCACAACAACAGCGCACCGGCGTGATCGATGACCTCGACGCCACGTAAATCCCAAAGGCAGTCCGGGTCACGCGCCACACGCGCGAGATCACGCTCAAATGCCGCCATGGCGCTCTCGAGGGAACGCAAATTCCACGCCCCCGCCAGCAGACAACACTGCCCGGCGCCATCGACCGTGCTGGTGAGGCTGGGGGGAGTGGATGCGGCTGGGAAAGGGGTAGACATGAGTAGTGGTGGCGGGCGGCGATCTACCCCGGGTAGACCGCCTAGATCACTGATTGAGAAACACTTTTATCCTATCTTTGGGCGTACCACAAGTCGAAATGAGGGGCCGGCACAGCGTTAAATGGTGCGTTGCAACATTTATTTTAGCCGAGCCCTTGACTTCGCCCTGCTCGCCACTATAATTTCAATTGTGCGTTGCAACATTTAAACCTGATCAAGCCGCAAATCTGGAAATTAAACGATTGTTTTGCAATAACTTTTGAAGGAGATTGCAATGTATCAAACCCCCGAGCAACTGATGGCCATGAACAAAGCCAGCCTGGAAGCCGCCGTGCGTTTCGCCGGTATCGCCCTGGAAGGCGCCGAACGTTTCATGGAAGTGCAATTGAAAGCCGCCAAGGGCGCTTTTGCTGATGGCGTGCAACAAGCCAAGGCATTATCCGAAATCAAAGACCCGCAACAACTCACGCAAATGAAGACCTCGATGCTGCAACCGGGGATGGAAAAAACCGCCCAGTATGTGAAGAGCGTCTACGACGTCGCCACGGCAACCCAAAACGAACTCAACAAGCTGGTTGAAGAACAGGTCTCCGAGTTCAACAAGCAGGTGGTGACTTCGCTCGACAAAATCGTGAAGACCGCACCGGCCGGATCGGATGTCGCCGTGGCCGCATTCAAATCAGCCATGACCGGCATGAATGCCGCCTACGACAACATGAGCAAATCGGCCAAGCAGTTCGCCGATCTGACCCATGCCAACGTCGAGGCGGCCGCCTCGCAGGCGATCAACCCGGGCAAAAAGAAAGCCGCCTGAGTTTTCTCTGCGCATAAAAAAACCCGGCCGCGTGCCGGGTTTTTTTATGCCGCCCGCAACCAGCGCTAGCGTCCCTCTTCGATGGTTTTCGCCCAGCGAAATCCCAGCGCCGTCACACCCTCCTTCAACTCCGCCATCGCCACCGCGATACGCGTGGCGTCACCGCGCACGCCGAGCTCGATGTAACGATCACTGTCACTCATGTGCGGCAGACTGAAGACCTTCAAGCCCGGATGGCGTTTGAGGCAATCATTCATCAGGTCGATGATCATGCTCTCGCCGGCACCGCGCACGATGATGGCTTCTTCGGCGACGCTACCGGCAGAAAACTCTGCACGATACTGGTCGTCGAGCACCCAGGCCATCATCGGCCAGGCCATCTGCGGAAAGCCCGGCAGAAAATGATGATGATCGAAACTGAAGCCGGGAATACGGTTATACGGGTTGGGAATAATGCGGCTGCCGATTGGAAATTCGCCCATCTGCAAACGCTGCGGCGTGATGTCAGCACCGAAACGCGCGCGGATCTCGGTGTCGGCATCCGGATGCAGCGCCAGCGCAACACCGACGGCGTCGGCCGCACACTGCCGCGTGTGATCGTCCGGTGTCGCCCCAATGCCGCCAAAACTAAACACCACGTCGGCGGTGGCCAGCGTGCGCTTGAGCGTGGCCGTGATCAGTGCCGGCTCATCGGCCAGATACTGACACCACGACAATTCAAGACCACGCTCGCGCAGCGTCGAAATAACCGTGGCCATGTGTTTATCCTGGCGTTTGCCGGACATGATTTCATCACCGATGATAATGGCGCCAAATTGCATGATGCTTTTCTCTCCCTGACAGGTTGCATGAAACACGGCCTCGTCAGCCGTGTATGTAAGATTCCAGTTGCGCGATCACGAACTGCTGCTCTGAAATTGTTTCTTTGACCAGATCACCAATCGACAACAGTCCGGTCAATTTGCCGTCCTCGATCACCGGCAGATGGCGGATGCGCTTCTCGGTCATCAGGGCCATACATTCCTCAACAGTCCGTTGTGGCCCCACGCAAACAACGCGCGCCGTCATGATTTCCGAGACGCGTGTGTCGTGTGACGACCTGCCCTGCAAAACAATCTTCCGTGCGTAATCGCGTTCCGACAGAATACCCTCCAGCCGGCCGCCGGCCACCACCGGCAGCGCGCCGATACCGTGCTCTGCCATCAAGCGCAGTGCGGCGATCACTGGCACATCGGGCTCTACTGTGTACACACCGGACTGCTTGCCCTGCAACAACTGTCTGACCGTTTTCATGTCTTCCTCCGTTGCGTGATGGAAAAACACCAACAATCCGGTTTGCATCGAGTGTAATCCAATCCCGTCACCACGCAACTGCCGCGTTAATCACGCTATGATCGCGGCGCCCTCGCGCCTTCCCTCTGCAGCGCGGTGCCGCATCCGGAGTCCTCTATGTATAAAAAACACCTGGCGTTTTTTCGCGAGCTCTGGTCGCTGGCGCGCCCCTATTGGTTCGGCCAGGAAAAATGGGCCGCCCGCGGCCTGCTTGCCGCGGTCATCGCCCTCAACCTCGGCCTCGTCTACCTCGAAGTCGTACTCAGCTATTGGCAGAACGATTTCTACAACACCCTGCAAACCAGCAACCAGGACGCCTTCTTTCGTGAGTTGATGCGCTTTTGCTGGCTCGCCGCGGCCTTCATTGGCATCGGCGCCTACGAGTTGTATCTCAACCAGATGCTGCAAATCCGCTGGCGCGAGTGGCTGACCACACATTATCTCGACGAGTGGATCGGCGGCGGCGTTCACTACCGCCTGCAAATCAGCGGTGGTGGCAGCGACAACCCCGACCAGCGGATCGCCGAGGACCTCGCCGAATTCTGCGAAAAGACGCTGGCACTGGCTCTCGGCCTGATGTCGGCGGTGATCACGCTGCTATCCTTTCTGGTGATTCTGTGGACGCTATCGGGTTCGCTGGCGGTGACACTGTTTGGTCACGCCGTCGAAATCCCCGGCTATATGCTGTGGGTCGCACTGCTCTATTCGGTGGCCGGCACGCTGCTGGTGCACTGGATCGGCAAACCGCTGATCGCGATGAATTTTGAAAAACAAAAAGTCGAGGCCGATTTCCGCTTCTCGCTGGTGCGCTTTCGCGAGAACAGCGAGGCGGTCGCCCTCTATCGCGGCGAAGCCGACGAGTTGCGCCAACTGCACGGACGCTTCGCACAGATCGCCACCAACTGGTGGCACATCATGCGCAAGACCAAACAACTCACCTGGTTTCGCTCCGGCTATGGACAGGTGGCGGTGGTGTTTCCCTTCATCGTCGCCGCGCCGCGGTTTTTTTCCGGTGCGATCCAACTCGGCGACCTGATGCAAACCTCGACCGCCTTTGGCAAGGTGCAGTCCTCGCTCAGCTGGTTTATCGACGCCTATACGCAAATCGCCGCCTGGCGCGCCACCGTCGACCGCCTGACCGGCTTTCGCGCCGCCATCCGCGCGGCCGCCGCGCAACCAGCCGGCATTACAACGCAGGCGGCTACGCAAGACCGCTACCGGGCAGATGCATTACAAATCAATCTGCCTGCGGGCCAGCACCTGCTTGACGCCAGCGGCCTCAGCCTCGCGCCGCAACAGCGCGTGCTCATCAGCGGCGCTTCGGGCAGCGGCAAGAGCACGCTGTTTCGCGCCTTGGCCGGTATCTGGCCGTTTGGTCACGGCCGTATCGACCAACCACCACAGGCCCAGACTTTGTTTCTGCCGCAAAAGCCCTACCTCACCATCGGCACGCTGCGCGAACAACTTTGTTATCCCGCCGCCCCCGCTGCCTTTGATGACGCCGCACTGATCGCCGCGTTGCAGGATTGCCGCCTGTCTGCATTCACCGAACGCCTCGATGAAAACCGTCATTGGGCGCAAGTTTTATCCGGCGGTGAACAGCAGCGCATCGCCTTCGCGCGCGCCCTGCTGCAACGTCCGGCGTGGCTGTTTATGGATGAGGCGACCTCGGCACTCGACGAAGAAAGCGAAGCCGCGCTCTACCACCTGCTACAGGCACGACTACCGCACACCGCCGTCATCAGCATCGGGCACCGCAACAGTCTGCGCGCGCTGCATCAACAAACCCTCGAGATCATCCGCGACGAGAACGGTGAGAGCCGCCTGCTGGAGGCTAGGCCGACGGCGTAAGCGGCGGCGCGGCAAGCAGGCGCGCGAGTGCGGCCGCATCGCAGGGCTGGCCGAAACGATAGCCCTGCATTTCATCGCAATCATGCTCGCGCAGGAAACGCTCCTGCGCCTCGGTTTCGACGCCCTCGGCAACCACCTTGAGGCGCAGGCTGTGCGCCATCGCAATCACCGCGCGCGTGATCCCAATATCATCCTGATCGTGCGGCAGGTTGGCGATAAACGAACGATCAATCTTCACGCTGTCGACCGGGAAGCGCTTCAGATAACCGAGCGAAGAATAGCCGGTGCCGAAATCATCGAGTGCCACGCGCACCCCGATCGCATGCAATTCATCGAGTATGGCAACCGCGCGCTCGGCGTTTCCCATGACCGCTGACTCCGTGATTTCGAGTTCGAGATAGCGCGCCTCCAACCCGCTCTCACTCAAGCTCGCAGCGATGCGCCCGGCCAGACCCTCTCGACCAAATTGCCGCGCTGATAAATTCACCGCCACCGGCACCAGGGGGAGACCGGCGGCCGCCCAGCGACAGGCATCGCGACAGGCGGTGGCAGTCACCCAGTCATCAATCGTGACAATGAACCCGTTCTCCTCGGCGAGCGGAATAAACTGCGCGGGCGAGACGTTGCCGCGCTGCGGATGCTGCCAGCGCACCAGCGCCTCGACGCCGGTGATGCAACCACTACGCGTGTTGATCTTGGGCTGGTAATGCAGCGACAGTTCGCCGTGTTCGATGGCGCGCCGCAGGTCGGGCTCCAACCCCAGCCGTTCGAGCGTATGCTGGTTGTCCTGTGCGGCGTAGAACTGGAAATTATTCTTGCCCGCCTCTTTCGCGCGGTACATCGCAAGGTCGGCGTTCTTCAACAGCGTCGCCACATCGAGTGCATCGTCGGGAAACACGCTGACGCCGACACTGGCGGTCACGTGACACTCCTGCCCCGCCAGCACATAGGGTTGCGCCACGTTGTCGATGATTTTTTGTGCGACGCCGGTGGCCTGGGCGACGTCGGCCATATCCTCGACCAGCACCACAAACTCATCGCCCCCCTGGCGCGCAATGGTGTCGCCTTCGCGCAAACAGGCGCGCAGCCGCGCCGCCGCCTGTTGCAGCAACTGGTCGCCGGCATCGTGACCGAGGGTGTCGTTGATCACCTTGAAGCGGTCGAGATCAACAAACAACACTGCGATCATGCGCACACTGCGTTGCGCCCGCGCCAGCGCCTGGGTCAGGCGCTGGCCGAACATGGCGCGGTTGGGCAACCCGGTCAGCGTGTCGTGATTGGCAAAGAAGGTGAGATCCTGTTCGGCCTCCTTGCGCGCAATGAACTGTCCGATCTGGCTGCCGATCGAACGCGCAATACGGATCAGATGGTCGTCACGCGGACGCGGCTCGACCGCCATGAATTCAATCACGCCATAGAACTTGCCGAGAATGAGAATCGGAAAAGCCAGCGCTGCATGCAAGCCCGATGGCGCGAGCTCTGCGGCGCGTCCGAGCGCAGTGTTGGCGGCGGCATCCTCCATCCACACCAGCTCATTGGTCATCCATACGCCGCCCAAGAGGCCGCCCTCGCGCGGATTAAAAGCATGACTCGAGGCACGATTGGCCGCGGCAAAGGCCGCGACCGCTGCATCATCACCATGCCATATTTCAATACAACGCAATTGCTTTTCCGCCTGATCGAGCGTCCAGCGCGCACCATAGTCCCAGTCAGCGATCTGACAGAAGGTGCGCAGAATATCGCGCAACGCCTCATCGACACTCTGCGATTCGGAAAGCACACGGGTGATGATGTGCTCGAGCGATTGCAACTGTTCGGCGCGCCGGCGTTCGCTGACATCGGCGAGCAAAATAATGCTGCCCTCGGGCGTGCCATCGGCCGCGCGCAAGGGTGCCGCCGACAGGCTTACCGATAACAGCCGGCCGTCGCGCCGCTGGCGCACCACATCCACCCCGAGGAATACTTCGCCGCCCTTGATACGCTGGAGAAACTCCAGTTTTTCGGCCTGCCTGTCAGCCGGCACGTTAGGCGATTGACCACCAATCACCTCATGCTGGCGCCAGCCGAAGATGCGTTCGGCGGCACGATTCCAGCGACTGACGACGCCATTCCCGTCCTGCACGATGATCGCCAACGGCGTAGCCTCGACCAGTGCATCAAGGCGTGCGGTGGAAGCTCTTAATTCTTCCTCGATCGCGCACTGTGCGGCGAGGCGCTCGTTCAAAGCCAGATTAGCCGCCGACAGTTGGCTCACCAGCAACTGCTGCGAATAGCGCAAGCGCAATTCGCGGTTGTGGGCGCGGTGCATGATCTCGGCCAGCGTGCCCACCACTGCGGCAAACAACAGCTGCGCGCCGGCGGCAAACCAATACATCAAACCCGGCTGCTGCAAAGTGGTGACCCACAAGGGCAGCAGCGCGGCGACGGCAAATCCGCTGAAAGCGACGCGCCACGGCGCCAGCACCACCGCGGCCATCACCATCACCACGGCAATCACAAACACCGCCAGGAGTTGTTCCACAAGGTTGCCGCGCGGCAACCACAACACGCCGAGGGCCCCCCAGAGGCATCCCATCGTCAGGGCACCGGCGACAAACGCGCGCCCCCACTGCGACAAACCCGCGGTCGCCGCCGGTAACGCGACAAAACGCCGGTAGAGCACCAAGCGGCCGCCGGTGATCAGACCGACCAACAACAACCACCCGATCAGCGTGGCTTGCGGCAACACATCATGCGCCGCCACGCCAACCAACAGGGCCGCCAGTACGGTGCCGACATAACCAGCACGCGACAGCCGATAGAGCAGGCGCACGCGCTCGTCATCAAGCGACACCTCGGTCTGTCCTGCAGTCTGGTTACCGGCGTTCGCTGTCGTCATCGCAATACGCGCCCTTAAGCCCGGCGCTGCCGGGGGGTTATCGCGCAGCGGCGGCGGCATGGATCATTCACGCCACCGCAGCCGCGTGGGTATTTCACGCCGCCGCGGCGGCGATGGCCTCGGCCTTGCCGATGATGCTTTGCGCCATGCGAATGTTGGCGATATCGATCATGCGACCGTCGAGTTGCGCCGAACCGCGCCCTTCGCGCGCCGCCTGCGCCATCGCCTCGACGATACGCCGCGCGCGTTCAACTTCG
>CAIWNB010000432.1 GCA_903913965.1 uncultured beta proteobacterium | reverse complement strand
TTGTAAGGCCTCGTAAGCCGCGCGTTGCCCCTTGGCCATCATGCCGGCGATGCCGAGCAGGCCGAAGAGCAGGATGACCAAGGTCACCAGCACCTCGATCATGGTAAAGCCGCGGCGTTGTCTTAGCATGGCGGCAAAATCCCCGGGCAGTTGGCATCGGCCGACTTCATGAGCCGGCTGTTGACGCGCCCGTTTAGATCAAACAGCACCGCACGCACCTTGTTGTTGCAGACATTGTTGTCGCCCATGTGGTCGATGACATAAATGCCGTCATTGGCGGAGGTTGCGGTGGCTGAACGCACGACACGGCCGTCGGCTCTGAAAATGATGTTGGTGGCAAAGTCGGCGGTGTTGCTGCAGATATACAGGCGGCCGGTGGCGCGTGCTGCGCCGGTGCCGAAGCCGTTGAACTGTTTGAGTTCGAGGTCGGTACCGGCTTCATAGCTGCCGTTGCTGTTGACATCGGCATAGGTGCGCCAGCCTTGATCCCAGCCGGTGCTAACGAGCCTTTCCATGATGACACGGCGGCCATTTTCAACCGCCTTGGCGCGTGCAAACGCGATTTCAGAGACCATATCCGAGGCCGTTGTACGCACGCGCTGGTCGGCGACAAATTCGGTCATGGCCGGCAGGGCGAGTGTGGTCATGATGGCGACAATCAACATGACGATCATTAGCTCAAGCAGCGTAAAGCCGTGCTTTACGCGGCGTAGCCTGACGGTCAGTATCAGGGGGTGGGGGTGCACGAGCTTTTTTCCCAGGTGCAATCCTTGGCGCTGTCGTACGCATTGTTGTTATCGGCTTCGCGCCAGCGTTGCCCGAGGTTGTTGATGAGAAGGCTGCCGTCACTGGCAACAGTGCTGCCGGTCAACGGGACGAGAGAAATGACATAGGTCGGCATGGTGCCCGCTGCCTGTGTGGGCACTGTGAAGGTGGGGGCTGCATATTTGGCTGATACGGCCTCGGGTGTGGTGATGGTGATACGGCCTGCGGTCGATGTCGTGGCGACCCCCGATGCGTACCAGCGTGCATCGAGGAGGTATTGCTCCTGGCGTTGCGCCAGATCGAGCAGAAACTGCTGAGCTTGCGAACGCACCGCCTTGACCATGTGCTGTTGATACGAGGGAATAGCGACGGCAGCCAGAATGGCGACAATCACCACGGTGATCATCAGCTCGATCAAAGTAAAGCCTGTTGAACGTTGCATAAGTGATTTCTCCAGTGCTCGCATGTTAATCAGGGAAGGGTGGCAATTCCACGCCCGACCGATAAGCGGTCGCTCTGTTGGCACGAACGGAAAATCTCTAGCGACCGATCGTATTGTAAATTAAAAACAAGGGCTTAAAACGGCCCTTTGGGGCGCTATTGAGCGGTGTAATGTGCGCCTTGCATGCCTCTTTGGCAGGGGGGCGGATGGGCGGTTGGCAGCGCGCTGGCGGGACGCTCTGACAGGCGTGCAGCGGGTCAGATGCGGCGAGGCACCAGGCATGGAGAGGGCGGACATTGGAAGTTTGTCAGGCGTGGATTAGTCTCGTATTCGCTGTGCATTAGACGTGCATTAGGCGTGCATTAGACATGGTATGGGGCTTGGCCTAGAATCGCTGACGCTCGGAGCCCCACTATGGAACATAAAACCCACACACGCGAAAGCCTGCCCGCGCTACTGCGCGCCCACGGCATCAGCCCCACGCATCAGCGTATCGAAATCGCGTACGCGATTTTTTCGCATCACGAACATGTGGCGGCTGATCGTATTCTTGCCCTGGCCAATGTGAGTGCTACCGAGACCTCCAAGGCAACGGTTTACAACACGCTCAAATTATTTGTCGAACACAAGCTCATCCGTGAAGTCATCGCCGATCCGGGCAAGGTTTTCTACGACCCTAACACCGCGCCGCATCATCATTTTTACGATGTTGACAGCGGTGAGCTCATTGATATCGACGCCGATGCGATCCAGGTCAGCGGTCTGCCGCCGCTGCCTGCTGGTACGGTGGCAGAAGGCGTCGATGTCATCGTGCGTATTCGTTCGCGGCGCGCCGACGCATTGCCGGATGCCTTGACCGCGGCTTGAGCACGCCATGGCGCGCGCGCACTGGCGCCGCCGTCTAACTAAAAAATCCGCTTCCCCCGAGTTCGCGCATCAAGGCGGCGTAATCACGTGCGCCGGGGCTGGACGGAGCGAAAGCATAAATATCCTTGCCGCGCATCGGGCTCTCTGCGAGCGCAACGTTTTCGACGATGCGGGTTTCGCACACCACGTTGCCGTAACGCCGTTTGAGTTCGGCGTAAATATCGCTGGAGAGTTTGCGCCGGCCATCGTAACGCGTGACCAGCACGCGTCGTTCGATGCGGCGCTTGAGTTTGATTTCAAGCGCATTGAGTGCGCGGTCGAGGCGTTCGACACCCTGCAAGGATAAAAAATCCGCTGATACCGGAATCAGCACGCGGTCGGCGGCGATCAAGGCGTTGAGTGTCAGTACCCCCAGCATCGGGCAACAATCAATGATGATGGGTGCGCTGCTGCCCGCGGTGCCATCGCGGATGCCGTCACGCAGGCGGGTTGAAATATTGGCTTCACCGCCGCGCAGTGCGTCGATCTTGCTTAAGTCGAGTGTCGCCGGCACGATGCGCCGCCCCGAGGCAAGACGGTGCACGACTTTCTCGAATGGGATGCCGTTCTGAAAAAAACCAAACGCACCGGCCTGTGGTGAGATGGCCGGCGCACCCGAGGCCAGCGTGAGATGGCCCTGTGGATCAAGATCAATCGCGATCGGATCGAGGTTCAGCATGGACAGGCCCGCGCTGACATTCAGCGCAGTAGTCGTTTTGCCGACGCCGCCTTTTTGATTGAATACCGCAATGACCGCCATGGTGTTCCTGCCGGGTTGTCCCCGTGAATGATTGCAGGATACGACGAGAGACTTTGCTTTGACCGTGCAAACAGCCGTGTAAAACGCCCTGTAATTGACGGTTAGGCCGCGCGCGGTGCAGATCGTGTGCAAGGATCACGGGCTTTATTTTCATAGGAGAACATGCCGGCTTTTGTGCTGTTGTAGGAATTCTTCCTACACAAAGCAGTGCGTTGCGAGCAGGTCAATTCATCGAATCTGTCCGATTAAGTTTTCATCTTGGCAGGTTCATCATTCGCCCATCGTAATCAACAACGCAACAGCACAAGGAGCAACCAAATGAGCAAAGACCAACTGTTGGGCGAGATCCGCGAAACCAACCTTGCCTACCTCCTGCTCGCACAGCAAATGATCCGCATGGACATCGACACCGCCATGTTCCGTCTTGGTATCAGCAAAGAAGTGGCGGAAATTCTTGACCGTTTGTCGCCGGCGCAAATCATGAAGATGGCCGCCTCAAACATGCTGATGTGCCGTTTCCGTTGCGATGACCGCACCATACTGGGTCTGCTCACCGACCATAACACCACCAAGCCGATGATGGCCTCGCACGCCGCCGTGCTGATGGCGGGCCAGCCGGTCGCCGGCCTCGCCTGATCGTAGTTTGCAAGAACATACCCAACCGGAATCCAGGAGCAGAACCATGCGTAATAAAAGCGTCGTCACCGAAGCCAGACAAATCCAGCTTGCCATCGATCTGGTCAACCTTGGCGCGCGCCTGCAGGTTCTCGAGGCCGAGACCAACCTGAGCCGCGAGCGTTTGCTCAAGCTCTACAAAGAGGTCAAGGGTGTTTCGCCGCCGAAGGGCATGCTGCCTTTTTCCACCGACTGGTTCATGAGCTGGCAGCCGAACATCCACTCATCGTTGTTCATTGATACCTACCGCTACCTTGGCGAGCACGCCAAAATCAGCGGCATTGAGGCGATCGTCAAAGCCTACACGCTTTATCTCGAACACCTGCAGGTGAACAGTCTCGAATGCGTGTTGAGTTTTACGCGCGCCTGGAGTCTGATCCGTTTTCTCGACGCCAAGATGCTGACGACCGTGCCGTGCACCGAATGCCGTGGTCACTTTGTGGTGCATACGATGGATCTGCATAAAGGTTACGTCTGCGGTCTGTGCAATGTGCCTTCGCGCGCCGGCAAAACCCGTCAGGCTGCCGTCGCCGCCGCCGCTGCTGCCGTCGAG
Source organism: uncultured beta proteobacterium (assembly GCA_903913965.1). Lineage (GTDB taxonomy): Bacteria > Pseudomonadota > Gammaproteobacteria > Burkholderiales > SG8-41 > PALSA-1004. The sequence goes on along the minus strand of CAIWNB010000432.1, from coordinate 4,389 downwards.
GCCGACGCTGCCATTTCCGCTGCGATGCAGCCGCAGGCGCCGCTGGCCAATGTGGTGATCGGTGCCGCGCAACGTAAGGCGCAGCCGCGGGTGCGCGTGCCGGCCTGATTGGTTCTCTGCAAAATGCAAAGGACGCCTGCGGGCGTCTTTTGCATTTCCGGCGCATCGTGTTGCTGCCTGCCACCCTGCTATTCTGAACAGGGCCCGCTTTCCCCCTTTATTTGGCGGTTAGTCGCCGCGTCCTCAATGTTATTTTCCAACTGCACGGATTGCCGCGTTGAATGCGCCGGCAATGCGACCGTGCGAGAGTGAATTTGAATAAAGGACAGCGCCGTGCTGGTGATCGTTGGTTACCTTATCGTAATGGGTTCTGTGTTCGGCGGTTTTGCCTTGTCCGGCGGCCACCTGGGTGCACTGTTTCAACCGCTCGAACTGCTGATGATCGGCGGTGCGGCGCTCGGTGCGTTTCTGGTCGGCAATACCACCAAGGCCGCCAAGGCCACGCTCAAAACGCTGCCTACCGTATTGCAGGGCTCGAAATACTCCAAGCAGCTGTATATGGATTTGATGGCATTGCTGTATGACATTCTTGCCAAGGTGCGCAAGGAAGGTCTGATGACGATCGAGGACGATGTTGAAAACCCCGGCCAGAGCGCGCTGTTCGCGAAATATCCGAATGTTTCAGCGGATCACCATGTGCTCGAGTTCATGACCGACTATTTGCGCTTGATGGTGGGCGGCAACCTGAACGCCATGGAAATTGAAAATTTGATGGACAATGAAATCGGTACGCATCATCAGGAGGGCGAGGTGCCGGTGCATTGCATTGCGCGTCTGGGTGATGGGTTGCCGGCTTTCGGGATTGTCGCCGCGGTGATGGGCGTGGTGCATACCATGGAGTCGGTGGGCATACCGCCCTCCGAACTGGGCATGCTGATCGCGCATGCGCTGGTCGGCACCTTCCTCGGTATTTTGCTGGCCTATGGTTTCGTCGGACCACTGGCGAGCCTGCTTGAACAGAAGCTGGTCGAATCGAGCAAGATGCTCGAATGCATCAAGGTCACTTTGTTGGCCAGCCTTAACGGTTACTCTCCGGCGCTGGCGGTTGAGTTTGGCCGCAAGGTGCTCTACTCCACCGAGCGTCCGTCCTTCCTCGAACTCGAGGCCCACGTCAAGAGAAAGTAAGTACGGAACAGGCCGCCTTAGGAGGCGCCCCGACACATTATGGCTGACGATACCCAACGCCCCATCATCATCAAGCGCATCAAGAAGGTTGCCGGCGGTCATCACGGTGGCGCCTGGAAGATTGCGTACGCCGACTTTGTGACGGCGATGATGGCGTTTTTTCTCTTGATGTGGTTGCTCGGATCAACCACCAAGGGAGAACTCCAGGGGATTTCGGATTATTTCCGCACGCCGCTCAAGGTCGCCCTGTCGGGCGGCAGCGGCAGCGGCGACGCCACCAGCCCGCTGGCATCAGGCGGTGGCGACATGACGCGTCGTGACAGCATGCAAATGCAGCGCGGTGCGTTGCCGGAGAAAAAGCCGACGATCAAGGCCAAGGATGCACAGGCTGAACTCGATCGTCTCGAGGGGCAGCGCCTGAAGGCGCTGAAGGCGCGTTTGGAAGCCGTGATCGAGGCCAATCCGGTGATGCGTCAGTATCGCGACCAGTTGCTGATCGACATCACGACCGAAGGGCTGCGCGTACAGATCATCGATCAACTCAACCGCCCGATGTTCGATCTGGGTAGCGCCAAGCTCAAACCCTATGCACGCGATATTCTGGTCGGATTGGCAGCGCCACTCAACGAAGTGAATAACGCGCTCAGTCTGACCGGGCATACCGATGCCAAGCCGTATAGCGCGGGCGAGCGCAGTTACAGTAACTGGGAACTGTCGGCCGATCGCGCCAACGCCTCGCGGCGTGTGCTGGTCGAAGGCGGCATTGCCGAGGGCAAGATCAAGCGCGTGGTTGGTATGTCATCGGCGGTGCTGTTCGAACCGAATGATCCCTTGAGTCCGGTTAACCGGCGCATCGCCTTGATCGTCATGACCCGTGAGTCTGAAGAAAAAGTGAAAAGCGAGAGCAGTGCTGCGCCGGCTAAACCGGCACCGGCCGCCGCCCCCGCCGACGCCAACGCCGACACCAAAGCGGGAGGCGGTGATGCCGGCAAACGCTGAGGTGGGCATGAGCGCGCCGGGCGTAGTGTGGCAGTGTGCGCAAATAGTATGTGATGATTGCCGGTCGGGTAGTCTGTTGATCCGCGATGGGGCAACGCGACACGGCGTGCCTGCCGCCGATGTCATCGGCGTTGGTGTGTGTCGCCGTTCGACGAATGATCTGTGGAAGATGTGACGATGGCGCAACAACTCGAGACGATAGAGCAATGGGTGGCGATGCTGCGCGAGGCCGATTTGCCGGTGCTCGGCAGCACCGTCATCGAATTGCGGCGCATCCAGGAGGACGAAGACGGCGCCACGCCGCAACGCGTGGCCGATGCGGTGCTGCATGATCCGTTCATGACGGTCAAGGTGCTGCTCTATTTGCAGGAGCACCGCGGCCGCCGCCGCAACGCTGATATCACCACCATTCCGCATGCCTTGATGATGCTCGGCATGTCACCGTTTTTTGATCATTTCGGCGTGCAGATGGCGCTCGAAGACTGGCTCACCAACGACGCGGTGTCCTTGAACGGTGTGCGCGGCGTGATGAGTCGTGCACGTCATGCCGCCTTGTATGCGCGCGACTGGGCGCAGTTGCGTCACGACGTCGACCCTGAAGAAGTATTCGTCGCCGCTTTGCTGCACGACATGGCCGAGATGCTGCTGTGGTGTTATGCCCCGCGGCTGGCGCGTGAAATCGTCGAACGGCAGGCGCGCGACCGTACGCTGCGCAGCGATCGTGCGCAGCGCGAGGTGATCGGCTTTCGTTTGATTGATCTGCAGTTGGCGATGGTCAAGGCCTGGCATCTGCCCGAACTGTTGCATGTGCTGATCGACGAGGATCACGCCCGCAATCCGCGTGTCACCAGCGTTGCCCTGGCGACTGCGGTTGCACGTCATTCGGCCCACGGCTGGGACGATGCGGCGCTGCCTGACGACTATGAAGGCATCGCCAGGCTGCTGAGTATCGAACCCTCTGCGGCCCGCGCGCGGGTGGTTGACATCGCCCGCCAGGCAGAGTCTGAAGAACATTGGTACGGCGTGCCGAGTTCGGCGCGCCTGTTGTCCGCCGCCGACTTCCTGAACGGCGCCGCCGCCGGCGATCCGGCCGCATAACGCGGTCACTTCCACCCGGCACCACTCGGTGCCGGTGCGCAATAGCGCGAATAACCACCCTTATCTCCGCCTGTTTGTGGCATCGCCGGTGTGCGCGAGCCGCGATACTTGCAGCCATCACAAATGAATGACGGCCATGGCTGAAGAAAACGATCAGGAACGGACAGAAGAGGCCAGTGAGCAGCGCCTGGAAAAGGCCCGCGAAGATGGCCATGTCGCCCGTTCCCAGGAACTCACGACCTTTGCCATGATGGCGGCGGCGGCTGCCGGCTTGTGGTGGATGGGCGGGCAGTTGTTTCACCGCATGTCGAATCTGGTGCGCGAGGGGCTGCGGATTGATGCCGCCACTGCTTTTGACCCCACGCAGATGATGACGCGCATGAACATGCTGTCGATCGAAGGCCTGATGACCATCGCTCCGTTTTTGCTTTTGTTGCTGGTGGTGGCCTTGGCTGCACCGCAACTGCTGAGCGGCTGGTTGTTCAGCACCGAGGCGCTGCGCTTTGATTTTTCCCGGATCGATCCGATGGCGGGTATCGGCCGCGTTTTTTCGTGGCGCGGCGTCGGCGAACTGATCAAGGCCTTGCTCAAGTCGGCGCTGGTGGGCCTGGTCGGTGCGCTGATCGTCTGGCATTACCGCGAGCCGCTGCTGCATCTGGCCAGTTTGCCGCTGGAGGCGGGCATCGTCGAACTCGGCCGTATTGTTGGTTCCAGTTTCCTCATGCTGGCCGGTGTGCTCGCCGTGGTGGCGGTGGCCGATGTGCCGTTCCAGTTGTGGCGTCATGCCGATGAGCTGAAGATGTCGCGCGAGGAACTGCGTCAGGAAATGAAGGAGAGCGACGGCAACCCGGAAATGAAGGCAGCGATCCGTGCGCAGCAGCGCGAAATGGCACGGCGTCGGATGATGGCCGAGGTGCCCAACGCCAGCGTCATAGTCACCAACCCGACGCACTATGCGGTGGCCTTGCGCTATGACGAAACGATGCGCGCGCCGCGCGTGGTCGCCAAGGGTGCTGATCTGATCGCGGCAAAAATCCGCGAACTCGGCGCCGAACATCACGTCCCGGTGCTCGAAGCGCCGGCGCTGGCACGGGCGATTTTCCGCCA
>CAIWNB010000431.1 GCA_903913965.1 uncultured beta proteobacterium | reverse complement strand
TGATCCATTCTTCTTTGCCGAGCAGTTTGGAGAGTCGCTTGAAATGTTCGTCGCGCCGCGCATTGACGCTCATATAGCCGTCTTTGGTTTTGAACATGCCCACTGGCATGCCGATCGGTTCGGCGGCGCCACCTTGCAGATGCTGTTCCATCATCGCGCCTTCCTGCAGGGCGAGCGCGCATTCAAGCAGGCTGGTTTCGATGTGTGCACCGCGGCCTTTCATGGCCTTGCGATAGAGTGCGGCAGCCACCGCCTGAAAGGCATAGAGGCCGGTCGAGAAGTCAATCGCCAGCATTTCGATGCGCTGCGGTGCGCCGTTAACGTCGCGGTTGATCGACATCAGCCCGGTGAACGCCTGCATTACCGAGTCGGTGGCGGGTTGATCGGCGAGCGGGCCGGTGGCGCCGAAGCCGGTGATGGAAAGGTAGATGATGTTCGGGTTAGTTTTTTGTACGCTGGCGTAATCGAGTTTGAACTTGTCGATCTTGCCGACGCGGTAGTTTTGGATCAAAACATCGCACCCGGCGGCGAGCTTTTGTACGATGGCGACCCCTTCGGCGGTCTTGAGATCAACCGCCAGCGAACGCTTGGCACGATTGACGATGACCGAATGCGCGGTCTGGTCGCCGGTGTGTTTGCCGAGCAGGCGGCTCCAGCAGCCCGCACCTGGCGGCTCGACTTTGATTACATCGGCGCCGTTGCGCGCGAGATGCATGCCGCAATAGGGGCCGGCAATGCCTTGCGAGAGGTCGAGAACTTTGAGGCCTTCGAAGGGGAGGTCGTTGTGGGTGGCGGGCATAGATGTTCGATCGGTGGGTTGTGTGGGCGTAATGGGGGAAGCGCATTGTGCCGTATGTGGTATTCATGCGGCGGATTACGGCGCTGTGCGCCTAATCCGCCCTACGTGTGCTGGCGCTTGTGTGCTGTTGGCCAGGTCATTGCCGAGGATTTGTTCCCTCCCCTGCGCAGCGGGGGAGGGCCAGGGTGGGGGCGCGCTGGCGCTTTGCAATGCGACGTCACTATCTGAGCGTGGGATTGGCCCCCTAGCCGGCCCTGTAAATTTTTACTGCGGTTGCGGCAAATCCCGTGCAATCGGCCGGATCGCGTCAATCTGCGCCTTGATATGCGCGCCGAAGACTTCGGGTTTGTCGCCAACCGAGATGTAACCCAGGTCGGTGAGTTTTTTCTGCACCGTGGGGGTAGCCAGCACTTTCAGCAACGAGGCGTGTATGGTTTCAACCACCGCGGGCGGTGTTTTCGCCGGCACCATCAAGCCGTACCAGCATGAAAACTGATAACCGTTGACGCCGCCTTCATTGAGGGTCGGTTGGTCCGGCAGGAAGGACAAACGCTGCGGCGTCGTCACGCCGAGCGAGCGCAGACGTCCCTGACCGATCTGCTGCATGACGGCCGAGAGCGGCGCGAAGTAGGCTGAGACTTCACCGGACATCACCGCGGTGACTGCGGGCGGCCCGCCCTTGTAGGGGACATGGGTCATCTCGATGCCGGTTTGGCGGCGAAACAGTTCGCCGGCGAGAAAGCTGCAGGTGCCTGAGCCGGCTGAGGCGTAGGTGAGTTCGCCTGGTTTTGATTTGGCGTATTTCACGAATTCGCCCACGGTTTTCGCCGGTGAACTGGCCGGTACCACCATGATTGACGGTCCGGAGGCGATTTGCGCGATCGGTATGAAGTCGCGTACCAGATCGTAGCCCAGCGATTTGTAGAGCGTGGCATTGACCGCATGCGTGGTGGCAATCTGCAGCATGGTGTAGCCATCGGCCGGCGCATGCGCGGCGATGTCGGCCCCCAGGTTGCCGCCCGCACCCGGTTTGTTTTCAACGATCACCTGCTGGCCGTAGAGGTTGGTAAGGCCTTCGGCGATGATGCGGCCAAGCACATCGGTGCCCGCGCCGGCAGCGTCAGTGATGATGTAGCGCACCACTTTATTGGGATAGGTCTGCGCCTGTGCCGTGGCTGCGGTCAATAGCGTTGCCGCGGCAAGCAGTGCCAGCGTGTAGCGGGTAAGTCGGTTCATGACGGGGTCCTCTGCGGAGTTACGATGCGCGCCTGGTGGTGCGTCTGCGCCAAATTCTACCGCAGACGTGTTTTACGGAAACACAAGGAGGCCCGCATCGGGTAGAGTAGAGCGCTCGAAGCACGACAGGCCGGCCTGCAACGGGCTGGTTTATAAAACAGGGGGAGAACCATGAAATCAATACTGGCGGCACTGCTATGTGCTGCGTGTGGAGTGGCGTTCGCGCAAAGCGCCGACGATTTGCTGAACAAGAAGGGCAACACGGATAACGTGACGACCTTCGGCATGGGCTACGACCTGAAGATGTATAGCCCGTTGAAGCAGATCAATAAAGCGAACGTGAAGAAGCTGGTGCCGGCATGGACCTTCAGCACCTCCAACGACATGGGCGATTTATCGCAGCCGACCGTCTACAACGGCGTGATGTATGTGGTGAACGGCAACTGGACCTTTGCCATCGACATCGACACCGGCCGCCAGATCTGGCGCCAGCCGGTGAGTTACGACCGTGGCGCCTTGCGTGTCGCCGGCGGCGGTGCGCTGATGCGTGGCGCGGCGACTATCTACAACGGCAAGCTCTTCCGCCAGTCGCTCGACGCGCATGTGTTGGCGCTCGACATGAAAACCGGCAAAGAAGTGTGGAAGCAGAAATACGCTGAATTCAAGGAAGGCTATAAGGGCGTGATCGCGCCGATGATCGCCAACGGCGTGCTGATCAACGGCACCGGCGGTGGCGAGAGCACCACACGCGGCTTTGTCGAAGGTTATGACCCGGAGACCGGCAAGCGGCTGTGGCGCACCTGGACCATCCCCGCGCCGGGCGAGCCGGGCTCCGAGACCTGGCCGAACCAGTCGAAGCCCGACGCCTGGAAATACGGCGGCGGTGCGACCTGGCAGTCGGCGTCCTACGACCCCGAGCTTGGTCTCGTCTACATCGGCACCGGTAATGCGGAGCCCTATAACCCGATCTATCGGGATGGTGCCGACAGCCTCTACACCGCAAGCGTGCTGGCGATCCGGCCGAAGACCGGCGAAATCGCCTGGTTTTATCAATATGTACCGAACGATACCTATGACTTTGATTCGACTGCCGAGTGCGTGATCGCCGACCTCATGGTCGATGGTCAAAAGCGCAAGGTGCTGATCAACGCCCACAAGAACGGCTTTATGTATGTAATCGACCGTACCAACGGCAAGCTGATTGCCGCGAATGCGTTC
>CAIWNB010000430.1 GCA_903913965.1 uncultured beta proteobacterium | reverse complement strand
AGAAATCGCCACCGCGCGCATCATCACACGCGCCGACATCACGGTCTGCGGCACCGCCTGGGCGGACGCCTGCTTCCGGCGTCTCGACGCCTCAATGAAAATCGAATGGTCATGCGCCGACGGCACGCCGCTAGAGGCCGGTCAGACACTGTGCACCCTCAGTGGTAGCGCGCGCGCCCTGCTCACTGGCGAACGCACCGCGCTTAATTTCCTGCAACTGTTGTCGGGCATCGCCACCACCACCCGCCGCTATGTCGACGCGGTAGAGGGCACGCGCGCAAAAATTCTCGATACCCGCAAGACCCTGCCCGGGCTACGCGTGGCGCAAAAATATGCGGTTCTCAGTGGCGGCGGCACCAATCACCGCATGGGACTTTATGACGCCATCCTGATCAAAGAAAACCATATCGCGGCTGCCGGCGGCGTAGCGGCCGCCATGAAAACAGCACTCGCCGCCGCCCCGCCGGGGGTATGGATACAGGTTGAAGTCGAGACCCTGGATCAATTGCAGATCGCCCTCGACGCAGGTGCCCGCCTGATTCTGCTCGACAACATGGATACCGCGCAGATGCGCGCGGCCGTTGCCTACACTGCCGGACGCGCAGAACTTGAAGCCTCGGGTGGCATCACCCTCGACAACGTGCGGCAGATTGCTGAAACGGGCGTTGACCGTATCTCGATTGGCAGCCTGACCAAGGATGTCAGGGCGGCCGACCTCTCGATGCGGTTTAACGAACAGTAGCGGTTAATCGCAGGAGCGGTAGCGCACCCGTCGTAACGACTCAGACGGTAGCCGCGCCGCAAGTGCTAACGATCAGATTTTTGACGGCGACGTCATCGGCGTCGAGCACGCAAAAGCGTTGCGGCAGCAGTTCCAGCCCGGCCATCCCATAAGGCACCTCGGGATCTTGACCGATGGCTTCGCGAATCGTGGCGGCAAACTTCGCCGGCAGCGCGGTCTCCAGACAAATCAGCGGCACACCCGCCTCGCGATGCTCGAGGCCGACCTTGAGGCCGTCGGCGGTATGCGTATCGATCATCTGGTTGTATTGCTGATAAACCGAGCGGATGGTCTGCAGGCGATCAGCATGCCGGCTCGAACCCGAGACAAAACCGAATTCAGCGATGCGCGCAAAGTGCGGCGTGCGCGACAGATCAAAAATACCGTCACGGTCCAGCTGGCGCCACAAACCCGCCACGGCGCGACTATCGCGTCCGACCAAATCAAACACAAAACGCTCGAAGTTCGAGGCCTTGGAAATATCCATCGACGGGCTGCTGGTCTGTTGCACACCTTCCGACGGCCGCACGCGATAAATGCCGGTACGAAAAAATTCGTCAAGCACGTCGTTCTCGTTGGTGGCCAGTATCAGCTTGCGGATCGGCAGTCCCATGCTGCGCGCAATGTGGCCCGCGCAGATATTGCCGAAATTACCCGACGGCACCGCAAACGACACCTGCTGGTCGTTCGACTGCGTGGCAGCAAAATACGACTTGAAGTAATACACCACCTGGGCCACGACACGTGCCCAGTTGATTGAATTGACCGTGCCAATGCTGTACTTCGATTTGAAGGCGTGATCGTTGCTGACCGCCTTGACGATGTCCTGGCAGTCGTCAAACACGCCACGCACCGCGATATTGATGATGTTGGCGTCCTGCAGCGAAAACATCTGCGCCGTCTGGAAGGGGCTCATCTTTTGATGCGGCGACAGCATGAAGACACGGATACCCTGCTTGCCGCGCATCGCGTATTCAGCCGCCGAGCCGGTGTCGCCCGAGGTGGCGCCGAGGATATTCAGTTCCGTACCGGTTTTTACCAGCGCATGCTCGAACAGGTTACCGAGCAACTGCATGGCCACGTCTTTGAAAGCCAGCGTCGGACCGTTCGAGAGCCCGGCGATAAAGAGACCCGGCTCCAACTCACGCACCGGTGTGATGTCGTGTGAATGAAAGACCTGCGCGGTGTAACTCCGATCGACGATCTTCTTGAGGTCGGCCGCGCTGATGTCGTCAGCGTAAAGGCGCAGAATCTCGAAGGCCAGTTCGGGATACGACAAGCCGCGCCAGGCCGCCAGTTCGGCGGCACCAACCTGCGGATAACGTTCAGGCATGGCGAGCCCGCCGTCATCCATCAAACCACCGAGCAGAATGTCGAGAAAGGCCGCGCGTGGCGCGCCACCGCGCGTGCTTACATATTGCATGACAGCTCTTCCTTAGCTCGTGCCGAGCGGCTCCATACGGATGCGCGTCACCTTGCCGACAACCACTTTGAGTTTCTCGATGGCGGCAATCGCCGCGTTGATGCGTTTCTCGACCGTCAAGTGGGTCAGCATGATGATATCGGCGTGCGCCTCGCCCTTGGGCGGCTCTTTCTGCACCATGGCATCGATCGAGATCGAACCTTTGGCGAGTATCCGCGTGATATCGGCGAGCACGCCCGGCTGGTCATGCACGCGCATGCGCAGGTAGTAGGCGGTTTCCACTTCCGAGATCGGCAGGATGGGCACATTCGACATGCGATCCGGCTGGAACGCCAGATGCGGCACGCGGTGTTCGGGGTCGGCGGTATGCATTCGCGTCACATCCACCAGGTCGGCGATCACCGCCGAGGCAGTCGGATAGGCGCCGGCACCCGCGCCGTAATACAGCGTCGGTCCCACCGCGTCGCCCTTAACGAGGATAGCGTTCATCACGCCTTCGACATTGGCGATCAGGCGGCGTGCCGGAATCAGCGTCGGATGCACGCGTAACTCGATGCCCTTGGGTGTGCGGCGAGTAATACCCAGCAACTTGATGCGATAACCGAGTTCCTCGGCGTAACGAATATCGGCCGCTGTCAGTTTCGAAATGCCCTCGGTGTAGGCATCCTTGAAACGCATCGGAATACCGAAGGAAATCGCGGCTATGATGGTCAGCTTGTGGGCGGCATCCACCCCCTCAATATCAAAGGTCGGATCCGCTTCGGCATAACCAAGGCGCTGCGCCTCGGCCAGCACGCTGTCGAAACTCGAGCCCTTCTCACGCATTTCCGAGAGGATGAAATTGCTGGTGCCATTGATGATGCCGGCAATCCACTCGATCCGGTTGGCGGTCAGGCCTTCACGCAGCGCCTTGATGATCGGGATCCCGCCGGCCACCGCTGCCTCAAAGGCTACCATCACACCATGCTTGCGCGCGGCGGCAAAAATCTCGTTGCCATAATTGGCCAGCAGCGCTTTGTTGGCGGTGACGACATGCTTGCCGTTGGCGATGGCGGTCATCACCAGTTCACGCGCAATCTTCGTGCCGCCAATCAACTCGATGACAATGTCGATATCCGGGTCAGCAACCACCTTGAACGCATCATCGGTCACCTTGGCCGTCTTGCCGACCAGTTTGCGTGCACGCTTGACGTCCTTGTCAGCGACCATGCTGATGACGATACCGCGACCAGCACGACGGGTGATTTCTTCCTGATTGCGGGCCAGCACCTCGAAGGTGCCGCCGCCGACGGTACCAATACCGAGCAAACCGACATTGATCGGACGCAATAACTTCATAACAAACCGTCCTTTCGGAACATCTCTTTGATTCCTCGCACAGCCTGCCGCGAGCCTTGTGCGTTTTGGCTACGGCCGCGCGTTGCGCTTAACTTGCTCACGCAAGTTAGCCTGCGCCCAAACGCACCGCACTCGCGGCGCGTCATAGCAAGCCATCCTTGCGGAACATCTCTTTGATTCCTCGCACAGCCTGCCGCGAGCGCGCTTCGTTTTCAATCAACGCGAAGCGGACGTGGTCGTCGCCGTAATCACCGAAACCGATGCCGGGCGATACCGCCACACGCGCTTCGTTGAGCAGCTTTTTCGAAAACTCCAGCGAACCCATCTTCGCGTAGGGCTCGGGGATCTTGGCCCAGATATACATCGTCGCCTTGGGGATATCGACATGCCAGCCGGCCGCCTGCAGCCCCGCGCACATGACATCACGGCGGCGTTGATACATCGCACGCACCTCTTCGACGCACTCCTGCGGCCCTTCGAGCGCAATGATCGAGGCCACCTGGATCGGCGTAAAGGTCCCGTAGTCGTGATAACTCTTCATACGCGCCAGTGCGTTGACGAGATCGCGATTGCCGACCATACAGCCGACGCGCCAGCCCGCCATGTTGTAACTCTTCGAGAGCGTAAAAAACTCAACGGCGATATCCCGCGCGCCGGGCACTTCCATGATCGACGGCGCACGGTAGCCATCAAACACGATGTCGGCATAGGCCAGGTCATGCACGATATAAATGTGGTGCTCGCGCGCAATCGCCACCAGACGCTCGAAAAACGGCAGATCAACACACTGCGTCGTCGGATTGCCGGGGAAATTACAAATCAGCATCTTCGGCTTCGGATAACAATCGCGAATGGCGCGCTCGAGCTCGTCGAAGAAATCAACACCCGCCACCATCGGCACATGGCGAATATCGGCGCCGGCAATCACCGGACCATAGATATGGATGGGATAACTGGGATTCGGCACCAGCACAATATCGCCCTGATCGAGCGTCGCCAGTGCCAGGTGGGCAATGCCCTCCTTCGAGCCGATGGTGACGATCGCTTCCGAATCCGGATCAAGATCAATGCTATAGCGCGACTTGTACCAGTTACAAATGGCGCGTCGCAGGCGCGGAATACCCTTGGAAACCGAATAACGGTGGGTGTCGGGCCGCTGCACGCTTTCGATCAACTTGTCGACAATATGCTGCGGCGTCGGCTGATCAGGGTTGCCCATCGAAAGGTCGATGATGTCTTCGCCGCGCTTGCGGGCGGCTGCTTTCAGTTCACCCGTAATGTTGAAAACATAGGGCGGCAGGCGTTTGATCCGGGCGAACTCTTCCATAGGCTTAGACTTTTCGTTTCGTTTCGCTTGTAAGGGCGTGAAAAAGCATGTAATTTTAGCCGACACAGCCTTTTGCGGCAATTCCGATTCGAATGAAATTCCAACTTGAAACTGCGCCCGGGCGCAACGTCTTCACCGGCTATGGCGAGGGCTACGTCGCCATCAACCGTGAGCGGCATGAATGCGGCCTGATTGTGGGCGGTGACCATTTGCTATTCGACTGGCCGGCGCGCTGGGAAGACCTGAACGCCGGCCACTTCGAGTTTTTGCGCACATTGCAGCCAGAAATTGTTTTGCTCGGGACCGGGCGGACTCAAAAATTCCCGCACCCATCGCTGCCGCGCTGCCTCTACGAAGCGCGCATCGGCCTCGAAATCATGACCACCGACGCCGCCTGCCGCACCTACAACATTCTGGTGGCTGAAGGCCGTAACGCGTTTGCTGCGATCTGGATGCCTTGAAGGATGGGCGAACTGTTACCACCGCGGTTCTCGCTGTAGTGCTTACTAAAGCCCGCTCAATACCCTGATATGCGCGGCGGCGCTGCGCCCCAGCGCGTGCAGGTGATAGCCCCCTTCAAGCATGGAAACAATGCGCCCGCCGGCATGGCGTTCAGCCACCTGCCGCAGTTGCTGGGTCACCCAGGTGTAATCCGCTT
>CAIWNB010000429.1 GCA_903913965.1 uncultured beta proteobacterium | reverse complement strand
TTTTGTTCATGCCGGCTCCGTCCGCCCTGGGCTTGTGTTTGGTATGCATCGCTACAGTGGAAGGTGATCACTGTAGCACGGCCTGTCGCTCACCGGATGAGCCAGCAGCAGACCGCGAGCCCGCGAATTTATTGTGTCGAAGGTGTTACCCCCTGAGGTGCAACGGACTTGTTATCTTAATGACTAGGGGAAAGAGGGGGCGACAACCGGCGCTCAAGCCTGCCTAAAATCGCGCGCACACAAAAATGCGATTCGGGCTGGCCTGAAAAGCCGCTTTACGCTTCAGTCGATCTGCACAAGCACAAAGGCCGGCGCCAGCATCGCTGCTTCGTAGAAATGCAACTCAGTATTTCATCCCGGTCTTTTTGACCAGCGCGCGCCACTTCTCGTATTCAGCCTTGACCTCGGCGCCGAACTCACGCGCTTCATTGCCGACGATATCGGTGCCTTCGACTTCCATACGGCGCATGACTTCGGGGGTATTTAACGCGCGCTTCGCTTCGCGCTGCAGGCGTTCGATCACCGCCGGCGGCGTGCCGGTCGGTGCGAACATGCCGAACCAGGCCACCACGTCATAACCCGGCAAGCCCGACTCAGCCACCGTCGGCAACTCCGGCATCGCCTTGCTGCGCACCGCGCTGGTGACGGCAATACCGCGCATGCGATTCGATTTGATAAAGGGCAGCGCCGAGATCGGACTGCCGATCATCCAGTCCACCTGACCCGACACCACCGCCGGATAAGCATCCGAAACACCCTTGTACGGCACGTGCGTCATGGGGGTAGCCGCCATCACCGTCAGCAGTTCAGCCCCCATATGCACAATGCTGCCAATACCGGCCGAGGCAAAGCTCATGCCGCCGGGTTTGCTCTTGGCGAGCGCGATCAACTCTTTGACGTTGTTGACCGGCAGCTGCGGCGCCACGCAGACGATATACGGGTTGGAAGTGAGCTTGGTCACCGCAGTGAGATCGCGCACCGGATCGTAGTTCTGCGGTTTGAGCGCGGCGGTGGTAATTACCGTGCTGCTGCTGACCAGCAGCGTATGACCGTCGGGCGCGGCTTTCGTCACCAACTCAACGCCGATACTGCCGCCGGCGCCGGTGCGATTGTCGACTACAAAGGGCTGGCCCCACAGCGTGCTGTAATGCTGGGCAGCGATGCGGGCCAAGGCATCCACACCACCACCGGCCGAAACATTGACAATGATGCGCACCGGGCGCTGCGGATAGGCCGGTGCGTTGATTTGTGCGTGCGCACTTTCGACCATGCACAACGCCAGCGACATGAAAGCGCCGAGCGGCAGCGTACCGCACCATCTCGATTGCCTCGCGCCAGGATCAGGCGAGCCGGCGAGAACCACATTGTCTGTTTTGTACATCACCTGCCCCTCACGCCCGCCCGCGCCCCGCACACAGGGCGAGGCAGTCGTATCGTTTATTGCAACGCCAGATTGGCGTCCTTCGCCAGCTTGCGCCATTTGGTGATTTCGTTTTTGACGTGATTGGTGAACTGATCAACACTGCTGCCGACCGGTGTTGAACCGTCGGCGCCGAGACGCGCAATGACGTCCGGCGATTTCAGCGCGCCAACAACGGCTGCATTGATTTTGTTGACCAGCGCGGCTGGCGCTTTCGCCGAGATCACCAGACCGTACCACTGATCGACTTCATAACCCGGGATGGTTTCAGCGACGGTCGGATACTCCGCGGCAGTGGACGAACGCTTCGCCGCAGTGATCGCAAGTATGCGTAAGCGGCCCGACGACGCATGTGGTTTGACCCCCAGCAGCGTGGAGAAACCGCTTTGCACTTCGCCGCCGAGGATGGCCAGAATGCCCGCCCCCGCCCCCTTGAACGGCACGTGCAGCATCTTGACCCCCGCCGAGTGTGCAAAGAGTTCGCCGGCCAAATGCTGCAAGCCGCCGGTGCCCGACGAGGCGAAGGTCAGTCTGCCCGGATTGTTTTTCGCGTAGTTCACCATTTCCTTGATGCTCGCCGCCGGCACTGCCGTGTTGACGTAAACCGCGTAAGGCAGCGTCGTCATCTGCGTAATGCCCTTCAAGTCTTTCGCCAAATCATAGGGCAGCTTTTCATTCACCGCTGAATTGACGGTCTGCGAACCGGAGATCAGGCAGATGGTGTAACCATCAGGCGGCGCCTTGGCGGTGAGATCAACCCCGATCGCACCGGTGGCACCGGCACGGTTATCGACCACCACTTGCTGGTTCCAGACTTCCGAGAGTTTGGAGGCGACCACGCGGCCCGTCGTATCGGTGCCGGCACCGGCAACGAAGGGCACGATGAAACGCACCGGCTTCGAAGGATAAGAGGCGATCGGATCCGCCTGCGCCGCGCACACCGGCGCAATCCCGGCGGCGACAAAAACAACGGCTACGCTGAGCACGCCGCGCTGGAAATCCTTCTTCATTGAAGCTCCGTTCATTGGCAAGGTCGGCCGTTGCCCGACTAGGCTATGGCTTTGGTTGAACGCTCGGGCACCGCATACACATCGGTGATGTTGCGCAGCCCCTTGAACTCGACGATGTTGCCGCAGCCGTCGCGCGCCAGCATCAACATCTGCTCACGCGCCGTGCCCTGCTGGCGAATTTCCGGCTTCTCCAGAAAATCAACGCCGGCTTCAACCATCGCCTTTTCAATTTTCTGGAATTGCTCCAGCGGTACCACTGCGCCGAAATGGTGTATGGGTGTAACCCCGCGCGCGACCTTGCCGCCGTCCTCGCCGTAGACATCCATGGGCGACAAATGCGCGACGATATGGTGGCCGAAAAAATTAAAATCGGCGCGACCCGGCATGTCACGCCCTTCGGTGCAGCCGAGAATTTCGCCATAGAACTTGCGCGCCTGCGCCAGATCATCGACGGCGAACGAAAAATGAAACAGCGTGGTAATCGGGGTAGCGCTCATGGGCTTGAACTCCGGTGTTTGCAAAGGCTGGCGATGCTACACGCGGGACGCAGACCGCGCAATGCAAGCGCCCAGGGCACGCACACGCAGCATCGCAATGTTTTATTCGGGGCGGATATTGGCGTCGCGGATGACCTTGCCGAGCCGCGCCAGATCGTTCTTGATCAGCGCCGCAAACACCTCCTGCGTGCTACCCACGGTTTCAAAGCCGGCGGCACTTAAACGCTCGCGGGTATCCGGCAACAGGCTGATGCGTACGATTTCGGCCTGCACCTGCGCGACGATCTCCGGCGGCGTGCCCTGCGGCAACAAAACGCCGGTCCATGAATCCGCCTCGTAGCCTTTCAAGCCCTGCTCGGCGATGGTCGGAATATCGCTGGTGGCGGCAGTGCGTTTGCTGCCGGTGGTACCCAGCATGCGCAGGCGGCCGTTGCGATGATAGGGCAGCGATTGCGCCACACCGGTGACTGCAATCGGCACCTGTCCGGCCATCACATCATTGAACGCCGGCGTGATGCCCTTGTAAGCGAGATGCACGAGCTTGATGCCGCTCATCGCCTGCAGCAGCTCCATCGGAATATGTTGTGCGCTGCCGACCCCGCCCGACGCGTAGTTCAATTCGCCGGGACGTTTTTTCGCCAGCGCGATCAACTCCTGCACGCCTTTGGCCGGAAACGACGGATGCACGATCAGGCAGTTGCCGATCGTCGCGGTCAGCGAGACCGCCACATAATCGCGCAGCGGGTCATAAGGCAGCTTGGGATAGAGACCGGGGTTGATGGCGAGCGTGGCGATATTGCCCATGCCGAGGGTATAACCGTCGGCTACGGCGCGTGCAATGGCCTCCATGCCGATGATGCCGTTGGCACCCGTGCGGTTATCGACAATCACCTGCTGCCCCCAGTTCTCGCTCATGCGCTGCGCGTAGAGTCGGGCGAGGACATCGACTGCGCTGCCGGCGGCAAACGGCAACACCACCCGCACCGCACGCACCGGATATTTCTGCTGCGCAAACGCCGACGACGACAACACCGCAGCCAGCACCGCCACACACCCTGTCATGCGCTTCATAGGAGCCTCCTCGATGGTTTTGTTTGGTGCATGCTATCAGCAAACGGGGCTACCCCGGCAGGCGCGTTTTCGCACGGCTGTCTGCCGCCAAACCGGCTAGACTCAGCACGCCGCCGGCCACGATTCACAGGAAACGCCCCCATGCAAACCACCACCACGCCATTGCGGCTGGTACTCGACACCAATGTCTGGCTTGACTGGCTGGCCTTCGACGACGCCACCATCATGCCACTCAAGCGCACGCAGGCGGTTGGCGCGATCGAAATCTTTTCGGATGAGGCCTGCACGCGTGAACTCATTGCGGTGCTCAATTACGATTTGGGCAAGCGGTCGCTCAATGCTGAAAAACAGAAAGCCTGCGTCGCAGAATTTCAACGGCTGGTACGCCCCCACCCCAGCCCTCCCCCGTTGCGCAGGGGCGGGAGCGAATCAGCAGCAACGCCACTACCTAAATGCCGCGACCCCGACGATCAGAAATTTCTCGAACTCGCGCGCGACTGCGGTGCGGATTATCTGGTGACCAAAGACAAGGCGCTGCTCATCCTCGCACGGCGCAAAACGCGGCCACCGCCTTGTCGGATTGTCACCCCGGGAG
Source organism: uncultured beta proteobacterium (assembly GCA_903913965.1). Taxonomy (GTDB): domain Bacteria; phylum Pseudomonadota; class Gammaproteobacteria; order Burkholderiales; family SG8-41; genus PALSA-1004. The sequence continues at coordinate 7,815 of CAIWNB010000429.1, read as the reverse complement.
AAATGACAGAAATGCTGACGGCAATTGAGTAATTCGTTTATCTAATTTCTACAAAAATAAAGTTACACGAACACATTCATATTTAAATGCTTAAACTCAAGATGAGCACTCAAAGAATACAGATGGCGGAGGCATTCCGCGCACAGATTCATGAACTAACATATGGATTGTCATTACCCGCAACACCAAGAAATCGTGCAGCAGGCGCATGCTTTGCTATCGCTCAAGACCATCATGCCGCAATTGTATTTCTCCTTAAAAATACATTTTACTCATCGAGTTATGCTCTGCTTCGATGCTTATTCGAAGCGTACTTACGCGGCTTATGGCTAAAGCATTGCGCAACTGATTTACAACTAGCGGACTTTATCAACGGCGTCGAGCCACCGAAGACAATGCTTTCTGAAATTGAGGCAACCGAAGTCTTTTCTAGTGGCGCACTATCTCGGGTAAAAAAGACTAGCTGGAGAACAATGTGTGCTTTTACCCATACGGGTGGCTTACACCTCCAGCGTTGGCAGTCGCCAACCGCAATTGAACCTGTATTTGAGACAGGTGAACTCGAAGAATGCCTAAATTGTGCAGAACTTTTGGGCTGCATGTCCGGACTTGAATTAGTCCAAATGAGTAACACTAGTGATAACGGTGTGGCGGTAATAGACTTAATGAAAAAAAGATGGCCACAATGAGTTTTAACGAATAGTTGACTCCTCTAACTGTAAACGTGGTTATTTAACTCAGGGCCGTGAAACTCCATTAGTGATTTGTAGATGGTTTAATAAAAATGACCATAGTTTTTTACTAAATTACTTGCATATTCAGTTATGCCTAAAAATTGCTACGATGTTCTTACTGTAAGGATCATAATGAAATATTTCTGGCTTATCGTAGCGATTTTATTATCGCCGTGCGCAATAGCGCAGGTATCATCAGGTACCGCGTTTGCCGTGGCTCCCGGACTACTAGTAACTAACCACCATGTGGTTAATGGATGCGCATCTGTCGAAATAATTACCGGGGAAGGACGCCGTGCTGGCACTATTGTTAATTCAGAGGAGTTAATTGACTTAGCTTTGATCCGTGTTACAGGCCTCAAAGGTGGAACGGCAAGACTACGCACTCCACGCAATGTTCGGCTAGGTGAGTCAGTAATGGTTTTTGGCTTTCCCCTTGCTGGAACCCTTACCAGTGGCGGCAACTTTACCGCCGGACTTGTAAGTGGCTTACGCGGCTTTAGAGATGCAATGGGTGAGATACAGATTACCGCCCCTGTACAGCCGGGGAATAGTGGTGGGCCAGTGATGGATGCAACCGCGCTTGTTATAGGGGTGGTCCAGGCGAAGTTAATAACAACAGGTGACATTCCACAGAACGTTAATTTCGCTATTTCTCTAGAGACCTTATCTGACTTTCTCGCTAGAAACCGAGTGCAGTCACGTGAATCTGCGCCCAACAAACCACTTGACACAGCGGCAGTGGCAGAATTAGCAAAGAGTTTTACCTATCCTATTGAGTGCAGAGGTAAAACACAAAAGGCCGCGAGCTTGCCACCATCGCCGCCCCCCCACCAAGTCCCTGCCCCACAGCCGGCTGCTTGTATCGGACCGCACCAAGCAACAACTTGGACAAATTGCATAGGAACTCTAAGTAGGGCAGACCGTAGCGTCTATGTTGGTGCATTTATAGCAGGCGCTTTTGAAGGCCCAGGAACTCTTACACTACCTAATGGCAGTAGCTATACCGGAACTTTTGCGAAGGGAAAGTACGAAGGGCAAGGAACATATACCTTTCCTAGCGGAACAAAATATGTCGGCTCATTTAAAAATGGCTACTACAACGGAAAAGGGATTTATTCCATCGCAAATGGGGAGACCTATGAGGGCGATTTCGTTAACGGAAAATACGACGGCACAGGAACACAGGTTTTTCCTGACAGAAAGAAATATGTCGGTTCATTTAAAGACGATAAGTGGGTTGGCTCTGGAACCTTAACCTTACCAAACGGCGACAGCTATGTAGGCGCATTTAATAACAGCAAGTTCAATGGTAATGGCACGTACACAGCCGCCAGTGGACGCCGACTTGTTGGAGAATTTAAAGACGATCTGCCAGATGGCCCAGGAATTATTAGCTGGCCTAACGGTGTTAGCTACGAAGGCGTTTTCAAGAGTAACCGGTTTTTTGGACAGGGAACAGTGACCTGGCCAGACACAGGGCTTGCAATAAATGATATAGGCTTATTGCCTGACCAATCTTCAAAAATACAGCCTCCAGAAAATAAGCAGGCATCAACTAGAATCACAAACAGGCCGCCTCGATCCAATGGCGATATTCGTGCACGCGATTGGAGCGAAAAGAGTCTGGAGAGCGCAAAACTAGGTGACTGGATTGAAGCGATTCGTTTTGCGTCTGCAGCTATTGCGGCCGACCCAGGTTATGCGCCAGCGTATGTAAACCGATGCTGGGCATATATTGCAAAAGGATACCTTGACGAAGCGATTGGGGATTGTAATCTGGCTATTGCGATCGACCCCAACAATGCGGCCGCCATGAATAACAGGGGGCTCATCAGGCAAGCACAAGGAGACATAAAATCAGCACTAGTAGATTTTGAATATGCCTGTAAATCTTCCATTTCTATTGCTTGTGGAAATTTTCAAAAGATCGAAGGTTACTCTCCTACAGACATTCCATCTTTTATTAAGAAACAGCTCGCAGAGTCACTAATTAAATACGAAGAAAAGGATTGGGATAGCGTTATCAAAATTGCAACCCGCGTATTAGACGTGGCGCCAACCACAACAGAGGCATGGGTTTCACGGTCTGGCGCTTTAGCAAACAAAGGATTGTTGGCAGAGGCACTCTCTGATGCAGAGGCCGCCATACGACTTAATCCGGATTTCGCAATGTCGTACAACAATCGCGGTTATGTTTATCAATTAATGGGCCGACTTCGTCAGGCCGCGCTCGATTATGAGATTTCTTGCAGCCTCAAATTAGAGTTGGCATGCGCGAACCTGAGAAACATTCAACGGCCAAATTAAAACATACCGCCAAGGTAGCTTCACCCTCATCGAGGGATGCAAATGCTCCTGCAAAAACGCAGAAGGATCAGGTGCCATGCTGACGTCACGTATCGTAGCAATCGGTGTAATGCCCTGGATTGTTGGCGCATCGAACGTTGCGCTCTCTCAACCGTATCCCGCCAAACCAATCCGTATGGTGACCGGGGAACCCGGCGGCATGGGTGATTTCACCGCGCGCTCCCTCGCACAGTTGATGACCAATGCGCTGGGCCAGCAGGTAATCGTTGAAAATCGCGGCAGTGCTGGCGGCGTAGCTGCTGGCGCCATGGTCGCGAGGGCGCTACCGGACGGCTATACCTTGCTCTCCTACGGGAGCGCCATTTGGAATGCGCCGTTATTGCAGGACGGTGTGCCCTATGACCCGGTCAGGGATTTCGCCCCCATCACGATCGCGGTCAGCACGCCCAACATGGTGGTCGTGCATCCCTCGCTTGCTGTGAAGTCGATCTCAGAGTTGATTGCTGTTGCAAAGGCGCGCCCTGGGCAGTTTAGCTACGCGTCAGGTATCACCGGCGCATCATCGCATCTTGCAGCCGAGTTGTTCAATGCGATGGCGAAGGTGGATATTGTGCGCATACCTTACAAAGGAAATGGCCCGGCACTCACCGCCATCAGCGCGGGCGAGGTGCAGGTGTCGTTTGCGAACGCTGCGGCGGCACTGCCGCACGTGAGGGCGGCGCGACTGAGGGCGCTTGCGGTGACCAGTGCGCAACCATCGGCGCTCGTTCCTGAGTTGCCCACGGTTGCCGCATCCGGGTTACCCGATTATGTCTCGGTTTCAATCATTGGCGTATTCGCACCAGCCAAGACGCCGTCAGCACTGGTTGCGCTCTTGAACCGGGAAATCGTGCGTGGACTCCGCAAAGCAGAAACAAAAGATCGTTTGTTTGCGGCGGGTGCGGAGGTGGTGGCAAGTTCACCGGATGAGTTCGCCTTCGCGATCAAGTCTGAAATGATCAAGTTGGGCGCCATCGCCAAGAAAATTCGAATAGTGGCTGACTAAACTCAGGTAAGCCGGGCGGGTGAGCCTGATCACAGTCGATACCTCCTTTAGCAACTGAAGTCAGTCCGAAAATTTGATCATGCCGGTGCAGGTTAATGTCGTGGCGTTGGCAACGCGCGACCCGATGGTGAAGTGGTAAACAACATATTGTTCGATGAACAGGTTTTCTGCCGAAATCGCATCCACTGGCACGATCACTTTGTAACCACGAAAAACGGATTCATCTGCGGTGTGGAGTACGGCGCCATGTGCCGCGGTACCGGTCACGATAACGGTCTTGATGCCATGATCCTGGAGTATCTGGTCAAGATCCGTGTTGAGGAATTTATTTGGCCCGGACTGGACATAAGGTTCGTTCCCCAGCGGTGCCACTTCAAGCATGGTGTCGGCAATAGTGCGGCCGGGGGTCACACTACCGATGGCATAGATCACCAGCACATTGCTGGCGCGTGCGGCTGCCAATAGCGTTGCCGCAGCAGGCAAGGTTTCGACGCAACGCGGACGCACCATGTCGCTGCAGGTCTGCTTTACAAAATCAAGCAGCAGCAACGCAGTGGTCTCGGGGTTCACGGTAACCGCCTTGAGTGCTGGCGCTGGCGGTGCTTTAACGCTTGCCCAGAGGTCGATGATGGATTCGTGTAAGTGAGTCATTTTGCCTCGTGTTAATTGGGTTGGGCGGGCTTTACGAAGATGCATCGAACTCCGGAAGATAATACATTTCTGGACGAACCTCGGTGCGATCGAATCAACCGTTCAGCAGTTTGCAATCAACGCAGCCCCTTCTACCTTACGGCGCTCTGGCGACTCACCCGCGCCCCCTCACCCCTGCCGGTTAAACCCGCCGAACTGTTCGTAATACACCGGCCCGTAAGGATCGAGCCTCGCCTTGACCTCGGCATCAGGCGCACCATAGACCGACATGCGCGTAATGCCGGCCAGCAGCGTGAAGCGCCGTGAAAAATTACCGTCCCAACTCGCCATGTGATCCATCACCGCGGCGCAATTGCGATAGCGCACATAGATGTGGCAAACACGGCCATCGGCGCTGATGTTCCATTCGTAATTGAGGGTGCCGGGTTCGCGGCTGGCGGCGGCGACCATTTCGGTCATTAGCACGCGGAAGCTGTCGAGCCCGCCGGCATACACATCGAGTTCAAGCACCCAGTAGATGTTTTCAGTCATGCGTTTTCCAAAAGCGCTTATCAGCAGGTCCCTGCCCCCGAAACGCGGGGGCAGGACAGGATGGGGGAGCAACCTGAATCGCCCGAGTGATTGAATTTTAACGCGCCGAGTAGTGACTTGACCCTGCTTACGATAACGACATACGCTGCAATGGCTCCATTACTTCGAATGACCGATGCGACGGCGTACTGCACAACATCACGCGATATCACTCAGAAAGGCGGCAACCGTCACCGAACGGCATTTGTGGCGCTATCTGCGCGATCGGCAACTGGCAGGATTTCGCTTTCGACGCCAGGTGCCGATCGGTAATTACATCGCTGATTTTGCCTGCCTCGATGCGAAGCTCGTGATTGAGGTGGATGGCGGGCAGCATCTTGAACAACGTGCCTATGATGCGCACCGGGATGCTGAACTCGTCGAACGCGGCTATCAGGTACTGCGTTTTTGGGACAACGATGTTTTATTAAATATCGAGTCGGTACTGGTGGTGATTTTGCAGGCGCTGGAGCGCCCCCATCCTGTCCTTCCCCCGTGAACGGGGGCAGGGACCTGCTAGCCCGGCCTGTGATTCGAGCACAGAAACCTGCTGGGTCGGTCTGTGATCACGGCACCAAACATACCAACCAGGCCCGTGATGCCGCACCAGCAATCTGCCAGCTAAATGGATATTAAGGGTATTTAGTATGTCCCCTCCCCTGCGCAGCGGGGGAGGGCCAGGGTAGGGGCGTTTGCCACAACTATACCGGCAACACCTGCCCTCGCCTCGATTCTGGCGGACGAACACGTTACCGGGGAGGTCGGCCGTTTGCGGATAGGACACCGGGCAATCACTCCCGCCCCGCATCGCTGCGCGAACGCCGTGTCGCGATTACTTCGCCTGTAAATGAGGGCACGAACCTGCTAAATCAGCACACGGAAAAATTAAATCTCCCAGACTCGAACGGTGGAGGGGCGTCCGCCAATCAATCCGCCTTAATCCCCGCCGACTGAATCACCTGTGCCCACGCCGCGGATTCTGCTTTGAGTTCAGCGGCAAACGCCTCGGGGCTGGCGCTGGTTTCGATTTCGAGGCCCTGACGCGCGAGGGCTTCCTGCACGTCGGTAAGTTTCAGTGCGCGCAGCGCTTCGTCATACAAACGCATCACCACGGGGCGCGGCGTTTTCGCCGGCAGCAGAAACGCGTACCACGAGGTGACGTTAAAGCCGGCGAAGCCCGATTCGGCCAGCGTTGGAATATCGGGCATCACGGATGAACGCTTAAGCCCCGTCAGCGCGAGCGCGCGCAAGCGCCCCGCTTTGACCTGCGGCAGTGTGGCGACCACGCTGCCGAACACCACCTGCACTTCACCGGCAAGTCCCGCCGCTGCGGCAGGGCCACCGCCTTTATAGGGCACATGCACCATATTCACACCGGTGCGGAACTTGAACATCTCGGCCGCCAGATGCAGCGGGCTGCCAATACCGGCCGAGGAATAATTGAGTTTGCCCGGCTGCGCCTTGGCCAGTGCGATGAAATCTTTCAGCGTCTGCGCCGGCACCGACGGATGCAGCACCAGCACGTATTGTCCGCCGGCGAGTTTGGTCACCGGTTGCAGATCACGCAGCACATTAAACGGCAGTTTGTAGAGCGCAGGGTTGGCGGCAAGCGCGGTGTTGAAGCCTAGCAGCACCGAATAACCATCGGGCTGCGCAGTGGCGACGACCTCGCTGGCCATGTTGCCGCCGGCACCGCCGCGGTTATCCACCACCCAGGTCTGGCCCATGCGCTCGGTGAGTCTGGGCGTGATGATGCGCGCCATCGCATCGGCACCGCCGCCCGGTGGAAAGGGCACCAGCAGGCGGACCGGCTTGGCGGGGTAATCGTTAGACGCAGCGTGAATAACGCCGGCTGCGAGCGCCGCCGCAAACAACAAGGTGGCAGTCAACAAAACACGTGGCGCGCGGTCGCGCATCAGACTAGTAATCAAGTTTGCCCTCGTAGAGGGTCAGCGGCGGATACGCCAGTGGATCAATCATGACGTCGAGCACCGTGGTGACTGCGGCGTTCATCGCCCGCAGCAGCGCCGGTGCAAAATCACCCGGCTGCTCAATGCGCTCGCCGGCGCAACCACAGGCGCGCGCAATCGCCGCATGATCAACCGGCGAGAGTGCGCAAGCATCGGTGTGCGCGCCGTATTGCACCTCTTCGGCATGTTGTTGGTAGCCGAGTATCTGATTGTTAAGCACTATCACCGTGACGACGATGCCCAGCCGCTTCGCACTTTCGAGTTCGGCCCAGACATGCGCAAAGCCGCCGTCGCCGGTGACACAAAAAACCGGCGCATCCGGCATGGCGAGCTTGGCGCCCAACGCCGCCGGAAAGCCCCAGCCGAGGCCGGCCAATCCGCGTCCGGCGAGAAAGCGCATGCCGGGGCGGCGCGCGCGCAGGTAATTGGCACACCAAATCGGCGCATAGCTCGCATCCGACACCACCACGGCATCATCGCTCAACACCGCGTCGAGTTCGTGCATCAAACGTTCGGGGCGTATCGGCACGGCGTC
>CAIWNB010000428.1 GCA_903913965.1 uncultured beta proteobacterium | reverse complement strand
TTTTTGAATTATCTCTGCCACCGCTTGCTGGTGACGGATCATCTCATCAAAGGTTATGCCCTCGCGTGCGCGCGTGTTGGCATTAATGACCCCGGTATCCTGTCGTGGAATAAAACCCTTAGACACCGCCCCGTAGAGCCAGCCGGTTGCCAACAGAACACCAAGCGACACCAAGAGCACCGCCCCCTGATAGTTCAAAACCCATCGCAAAGTACGAACGTAGGCGTCTTTTGTAGACTCAAAAATGTTTTCCGTAAGATTGAACAACCGGCCATGACTGTGCTCGTTACGCAGCATCAAACTACACATCATGGGCGTTATCGACAGTGACACGAGGCCCGAGATCAAAACCGAAATACCGACCGTTACCGCAAACTCCCGGAAAAGTCGGCCGACCATACCTTCCATAAAAAGAATCGGCAAAAACACAGCGGACAGAGAAACAGTCATCGTAATGACCGTCGAGCCTATCTCTTTTGCGCCATCAAGGGCTGCAGCTATCCTGTCCTTACCCATCTCCATGTGGCGGGTAATGTTCTCAAGTACAACGATCGCATCATCAACGACAAAGCCAACCGCCAGCGTAATCGCCATCAACGATAGATTGTTCAGACTAAAGCCTATCATCTTCATAACGGCGAAGGTACCCAACACCGAAGCAGGCAAGACCAAGGCCGTGACCAGCGTAGCCGGTATATTCCGCAGAAATAGCAAAATCACACCGATCACGAGCAGTATCGATAAAACGAGCGTGAAATTAACCTCGTGTATCGAGTCTCGGATAAATTCGGCGCGATCAACCAATACGTTCAGGGTGGCACCGGCAGGCATCTGTTTGGCAATGTCGGGTAACAACTCCTTCAGTTGATTCACCACCTCAACCGTGTTCGAACCTGGCTGTCGGTAAATGGCCAGGATCAGTGCACGCTCGCCGTTGTACCAGCTGCGAATCTTTTCGTTCTCAACGCCATTCGTGGCGCGGCCAATATCGGCAAACCGTATCGGCATGCCGTCTTTGTATGAAACGATCAACGCATTGAAATCTTCCGTAGTCTGCAGCTTCCCCTGCGACTTAACCGTATAGGTACGCGCAGTTCCCTGAAGCGCTCCCGAAGGCAGGTTGGAATTGGACGCCTGGATGGCTCCAATGACCTTATCCAATCCCAGCCCGCGTTTTGCCAGTGCATTAGGGTCAACAAACAGGCGCATCGCATATTTCTGCGAGCCAAAGACCTGAACTTGAGCGACCCCGCTTACCGTTGAAAAACGTTGGGCGATATTGGAATCCGCGAACTCATCAAGCTTGGGTAGCGTTACATCTTCCTTGGCGGAAAGCGCCAAAATAAGCACCGGGGCATCCGCCGGATTCAACTTACGCAATGTTGGCGGTTCGGGCATATCGCCCGGCAGGCGGCGGATTGCCTGCGAAATGGCGGTTTGCACGTCTTGCGCAGCAGAATCGATATCCCTCGACAGCGAAAATGTCAGCGTGATACGAACGTTACCGCTGGTGGAAGACGACGTCATCTCATCGACGCCGGAGATACGACTAAATTCCCGCTCCAGCGGCAGCGCCACAGTATTTGCCATGACTTCGGGGCTGGCACCAGGCAGACGCGCAGTTACGTTGATGGTCGGAAAGTCAACGTTAGGCAGGTCATTAACCGGCAGCGATACAAACCCAAGCCAGCCGAAAAATAAAATCGAAACGAACAGCACCGTGCTGGCAACTGGCCGTTCGATAAAAACTTTGGAAATGTTCATTACTTCGCCTCTTTGGAAGCTTCATCCTTGGCGGGAGCGTCCTTCACCTTTTTCCCCTTGCCTTCGCCACCTTTGCCGCCCTCTTTAGCTGCAGCACCGTTTTCGCCCTTGCCGTCGGCGCTACCGCGCAACACGACTGGCGAACCGTCCGTGACCGAAGGCGGAACATTCACCAGAACCTCCTCGTCACCGGTCAGCCCCTTGGAGATGACCATACGTCCGCCGACCTGGCGGTCCACGGTAACTGCCTGCACTTTTGCGCGACCTTCTCGCACCGCATAAACGAAGGTTCCACTTTGTCCCGGCAATACCGCAGCCTCGGGCAGAACCATTGCATCCTTTTCCACACGAAGAATGATGCGCGCCGCAATAAACTGTCCGGGCCACAACGCTTCTTTATCGTTTTTGACACGAGCTTTCAAGGTAATCGTTCCGGTCGTGGGATTCACCGTATTATCGATAAACACCAGCTGACCGGAGGCAGCTGCCGGAGATCCCGGATTGGGACTGATCTCAACCCTTAAATCCGCCGTACCCCAATATTTCCTCACTTCCTCCAGATACCGCTGGGGCACACCAATAGACACCAGTATGGGCTGTGTGCTGTTGATAACCACCAGCGGCGCCCCGCCCGTGCCACCGTTCACCAGGTTTCCCGCACGCACGCTCAAACTACCGGTACGCCCGGAAATAGGCGCTGCGATATTGGCATACGACATCTGTAACTGCGCCTGCTCGAGGGCCGCCTTGTTGGCATTGACCGTCGATTCAAGTGCCTTGGCCTGGGTCGCAGCCACATCATATTCCTGGCGCGTAACGTAATCCTTTTCCATCAAGGGACGTAAACGGGCTTCTTGCGCCTGCGCCTGAACCAGCTGCGCCTGATC
>CAIWNB010000427.1 GCA_903913965.1 uncultured beta proteobacterium | reverse complement strand
GCACTGTGGAAATCAGTTCCTGTTGGTATTCACTCAACGGTCGAATGTCGAGCGTCACAGGACCGCTGCTAACGACGAGTGACATTGCGGGTTCGCTGCAGGACTTCTGCGAAGCAGGCTCCATCAGGCTCACTCAACGGTAACTGACTTGGCCAGGTTTCGCGGTTTATCAACGTCATTCCCGCGCGCCAGGGCGGTATGGTATGCGAGGAGCTGTAACGGCACCGTATGCAGAATCGGGCTCAAAATACCTGCATGATCAGTCAAGGTAATAACTTCGACACCATCGCTTGAGACGAGCCTAGCGTCCTGATCGGCCAGTACATAGAGTTGTCCGCCACGTGCCCGAACTTCCTGCATATTTGATTTGAGTTTTTCCAGCAATGCGTCATTAGGGGCAATTGCAACAACCGGCATATTTTTATCAACCAGCGCGAGCGGCCCGTGCTTGAGTTCGCCGGCGGGATAGGCTTCTGCGTGTATGTAGGAGATCTCTTTCAACTTTAGGGCGCCTTCGAGCGCAATGGGGTAATGAATCCCGCGTCCTAGAAAGAGGGCATGATCATGGGAAGCAAACTTTTCAGCCCACGTTTTTATTTGCGATTCAACCTGCAAAACGTTGGAGAGCGCAGCTGGTAGATGGCGTAACGCGTGTAGATATTCCTGTTCTTTTGATGCCACTAAACGGCCGCGTAACTTCGCCAACACGAGAGTCAGCAATATGAGTGCTGCTAGTTGGGTGGTGAAAGCCTTGGTTGAGGCAACCCCGATCTCGGGGCCCGCCCGGGTCAGGAAGCGTAAATTCGATAATCGAACCAAGGCACTTTCCGGTACATTACAAATAGAAAGTGCATACCGGTGACCAAGTTCTCTTGCATAATTGAGTGCGGCTATGGTGTCGGCGGTTTCGCCAGACTGTGAAATGGTGACGACCAAAGCGCGGGGATTGGGAACCGAGGCGCGATAACGATATTCACTGGCAATTTCAACCGTGCAGGGTAAGCCGGCAATCGCTTCGACCCAGTAACGTGCCACTACGCCGGCGTGGTAACTCGTTCCGCACGCAAGGATCAGTATGCTGTCAATCTCCGCAAAAATGTTTGGGGCATCGGCTCCGAATAATTGTGGCGATAATGATTGGGCATTGATCACCATCTCCAGCGTGTTGGCAAGCGCCCCGGGTTGCTCGAAGATTTCCTTTTGCATGAAATGGCGGTAGGGGCCGAGGTCAACTGCGTCCGCAGTTAACTCGCTGAGATGTTCCGTTCGGTTGACGGGCTTTCCGTCATTGAATATGTCAAATCGGTCACGACGTAGATCAACGACATCACCTTCTTCCAGATAAATCATGCGTCGCGTAACCTGAAGGAGCGCTGACGCATCCGAAGCCGCGAACATTTCGCCATCGGATACGCCCAGAAGCAGGGGCGCGCCCTGGCGTGCTACGATAATGCGATCTGGGTCTGATTCTCTAACTACGGCGATCGCGTAAGCGCCCAGCAGTTCTTTTATTGCCGCTTGTGTCGCGGCGAATAGATCCTTGCATGTTTTCGTATGTTGATGGATCAGGTGGGCGATTACCTCGGTGTCCGTTTCGGAAGTAAAGTGGTAACCATCGGACTGTAATTTTGTTCTTACCGCATCGTGGTTTTCAATAATGCCGTTATGGACGACAGCAATGTCACTGCTGATATGGGGATGTGCGTTTTGTTCGGATGGCACCCCGTGCGTTGCCCACCGGGTATGAGCGACACCTGTGTAACCGGTAAGCTGGCTTTCTGCGCATAGTGCGGCGAGTTCTGCCACCCTGCCCGCGCTACGCACGCGGTTTAACTGGCCATTGCTGATTACTGCCACGCCCGCAGAGTCATAGCCTCGATATTCGAGTTTGCGCAGTCCCTCGAGTAGGTTTTCTACGATGTTGCGTTTGGCAAGTGCTGCGACGATTCCACACATGGCTATTTGGACTTTGCAGCTTTACGCGGACGCTTCCAGTTTGGAATGGAAATTTGGCGTGAACGGGACAAGGTAAGTTGGTCCGGGGGTGCTTCTTTAGTAATCGTGCTGCCCGCGCCTATGGTTGCGCCGCGGCGTATGGTTACCGGAGCGACCAGTTGGGTATCTGATCCAATGAATACATCGTCTTCGATCACGGTTTTGTGTTTGTGTGCTCCGTCATAGTTGCAGGTTATCGTACCAGCACCGACGTTTACATTGCGGCCGATTTCGGTGTCTCCGACATACGTAAGGTGGTTGGCTTTGCTACCCACGCCGATAATTGATGCCTTAACCTCTACGAAGTTTCCGATGTGAACTTCGTCCGCGAGGGTAGTAGCGGGTCGTAGTCTGGCGAACGGGCCCACTATGCAACGGGCGCCTATTACAACATCGTCGATGAATGAAAAGGGCGCTATTTTGGTATTGGGTCCGATGGTGGCGTTGCGAATCACACAATTGGCGCCGATCGTTACGCCTTCGCCCAACGTTACGGCACCTTCGAACACGCAGTTTACGTCGATGTGAACATCTCGACCACATGAGAGTGCGCCCCTTTGGTCGAACCTGCGGGGATCTGCGAGATGAGTACCCTGAGCCAATAACTGTTGTGCCAGATTATTTTGATGTAAACGCTCAAGTTCAGCGAGCTGGCGCTGGTCGTTTATGCCCTGTATTTCTGACAGATCATCGGTTGTTACGGTTTGGATGGGAACTTGGTCTTTAACCGCAAGAGCCACGATATCGGTCAGGTAATATTCTCGTTGGGCGTTTTTGTTTGTGATTCGGGATAGCCATTTTGCTAGGCGCTGGGTCGGTAAATACATCAGGCCTGTGTTGCCCTCCTGGACTTTGCGTTGGTCCGCGTTCGCATCTTTTTCTTCGACGATACCAACTACCGCGCCTATTGAATCTCTGATAATTCGGCCATAGCCTGTTGGATTTGGGAATTCGGCTGTCAACAGGGTCAGGCGATCCTTACGCCGAGCTACCATTTTTTTCAAGGTGGCCGGAGTTATCAGTGGGACGTCGCCATAAAGAATCAATGTGTCTGCGTTGGCGTCGAGATGATGAAGGGCTTGTTTGACGGCATGGCCGGTCCCAAGTTGCTTCGCCTGGCGCACGAAACAGAGATCGCGTCCTGGTAACGCTTTGGTTACCTGGTCACCTCCGTGGCCATAAATCACACATATTTTGGAGGGCTTGAGTGTTCTCGCTGCTCGTATTACATGCTCCAGCAATGGCGTACCTGCGAGGCGGTGCAGTACCTTCGGGAGAGCGGAGTTCATCCGTTTCCCTTGGCCAGCCGCAAGAATCACAATGTTTAAGGGCATGGTGAATTATCGCATAGCTAGGAGACTTGATTTCCAAACACGGTATTGGCTGTTTGGGTGTGCATTAGTACTGGTGCGCATGATGGACTTTTCGGCAGGTTGATTATCAGCCGGAGGTGGGCCTGTGCAAATGGGATATTCTTGCGCACACTCCTTCAAAAGAAAAGGCAGCTCTCGCTGCCTATTTCTTTGCAATGCGTCTCTAACTTAGTGTCGGTTGCGTAATTTCTTGATGATTGCTAATTGCGCGGCGAGCATTGCTAACTCGCCTTCCACCGACGCTATTTCCTGTTTGTCTTGCGCCTTGGCTCGGGCTTGTTCGGCGTTCTTCAACGCTTCGTTAGCTTTTGCTTCATCAAGATCATCGCCGCGAATGGCGGTATCTGCCAACACTGTCACAACTTTGGGCTGGATCTCGAGGATACCGCCAGCGACAAATATTAACTCTTCGGCGGCTCCGACGGGCTTGATACGTACCGCCCCCGGTTTGATACGGGTGATCAGCGGTGTATGTTGCGGATAAATTCCGAGTTCTCCGGATTCCCCGGGTAGAACGACGAACTCCGCTTCGCCCGAGTAGACGCTTTCTTCCGCGCTTACAACGTCTACGTGTAGGGTATTTGCCATGGTTACCTTGGGTTAAGCAGTCTTGGCTTTGGCGATGGCTTCTTCGATGCCGCCGACCATGTAAAACGCTTGTTCTGGAATGTTGTCACATTCACCTTCAACGATCATCTTGAAGCCTTTGATCGTGTCTTTAAGCGTCACGTATTTGCCCGGAGAGCCCGTAAACACTTCTGCGACGTGGAACGGCTGGGACAGGAAGCGTTGAATTTTGCGGGCGCGACCGACCGCCAGTTTGTCTTCGGGCGAAAGTTCATCCATGCCCAAAATCGCGATGATGTCACGTAGTTCCTTGTAGCGTTGCAACACCGCTTGTACAGCACGGGTTGTGTTGTAATGCTCTTCGCCGATAATGTGCGGATCGACCTGACGCGAGGTTGAATCGAGCGGATCAACCGCAGGATAAATTCCCAATGATGCGATATCGCGCGATAGCACAACGGTGGCGTCAAGGTGACCAAAGGTCGTGGCGGGCGATGGGTCGGTCAAGTCATCGGCAGGTACGTATACCGCCTGAATCGACGTAATCGAACCGGTCTTGGTCGAAGTAATACGCTCTTGCAAGCGGCCCATTTCTTCGGCCAATGTGGGTTGGTATCCAACCGCCGATGGCATCCGTCCAAGTAACGCCGATACTTCCGTGCCGGCCAGCGTAAAGCGGTAAATATTATCGACAAAGAACAGAATGTCACGGCCTTCGTCACGGAAACTCTCAGCCATGGTCAATCCGCTTAATGCCACACGCAGACGATTGCCAGGGGGTTCGTTCATTTGACCAAAGACCATTGCGACTTTGGATTCGGGCAAGTTATCGAGTTTGATAACGCCGGCTTCCGACATCTCATGGTAGAAGTCGTTGCCCTCACGCGTACGTTCGCCGACGCCAGCAAACACCGATAAGCCGCTGTGCTGTTTGGCGATATTGTTAATCAGTTCAAGCATGTTCACGGTCTTGCCGACACCGGCGCCGCCGAACAGGCCGACTTTGCCGCCCTTGGCAAACGGGCAGATTAAATCGATAACCTTGATACCCGTTTCCAGCAATTCCACTGATGGTGAAAGCTCGTCGAATTTCGGCGCTGCTTGGTGGATCGAACGGCGCTCGTCAGTCAAGATCGGGCCGGCTTCGTCAATCGGGCGACCGAGGACGTCCATAATGCGGCCGAGTGTGGCTTTGCCAACAGGAACCGATATCGGCTTGCCGGTTGCGTTGACCTTCATTCCGCGGCGCAAGCCGTCCGATGAGCCGAGCGCAATTGTGCGCACGACGCCATCTCCCAACTGCTGCTCGACCTCGAAGGTCAGTCCCTTCTCAGCGAGCTTGTTCGTTGCGTCATCCGCCAGTGTCAGAGCGTCGTAAATTTTTGGCATCGAGTCACGCGGGAATTCAATATCGATAACCGCGCCGATACACTGAATGATGGTGCCTTGAGCTTGTGCCATAGCGATTTCCTGACTGTTCAATTCAATTAGTTGATTCGCCGCTAAACGGCGGCGGCGCCGCCGACAATCTCCGAGAGTTCCTTGGTGATCGCCGCCTGGCGGGTTTTGTTGTAGATGAGGGTCAACTCGTCAATGACGCTACCCGCGTTGTCCGATGCTGATTTCATCGCGACCATGCGTGCTGATTGTTCCGAGGCCATATTTTCACTTAACGCCTGGAAAATAATCGCTTCCACGTAACGCATTAACACTTGGTCAAGGACGACCTTGGGCTCCGGTTCATAGATGTAATCCCACGCGCCCTCGGGTGAGCCAAGCCGTTCACCCGACAGCGGTAATAATTGCTCCATGACGGGTTCCTGCTTCATGGTATTGATGAACTTGGTGTAAAAGATAACCAAGCGATCAAAGCGATCGTGGATATAGCCGTCCAGCATAACCTTGATGGCACCGATCATTTTTTCCATCGTCGGGCGGTCGCCCATTTGGGTGACCTGAGATACGACGTTTGCACCTAGCCGTTGCATGAAGCCGAGGCCTTTGTTGCCGATACAGCACACCTCAAAGGCTTCGCCCTCGGATTCCCAATCTTTGATCTTGTTCAGTGCCAAGCGTTGGATGTTGGTATTTAAACCGCCACACAATCCTTTGTCGGTGGTAATAATAATGATACCGACCTTTTTGACAGTATCGCGATGCACCAAAAATGGATGGCGATACTCGGGATTTGCGTGCGATATATGCGCGGCAACGTTACGTATCTTTTCGCCGTATGGCCGCGCAGCTCGCATGCGTTCCTGCGCTTTACGCATCTTGGATGCAGCGACCATTTCCATCGCCTTGGTGATCTTCCGCGTGTTTTGAACGCTTTTGATCTTGGTTCGTATTTCTTTGCTACCTGGCATTCGTCTCGTCCTTGGCCAAGTTCAGGGCCGGTTCCAGCAATAGCCGCTTAAGAATCAGTAACTACCGTTTTTCTTCCAGTCGTCAATGGCCGCTTTGAGTGCCTTCTCATCATCGGCACTAATATCTTTTTTCTCTTCAATACGGTTGATGAGATCGGCATATTTCGACTTGATGTAGTCACGCAAACTGCGTTCCGCAGCTAACGCTTTTTTCACTTCAATGTCATCAAAATAGCTGTTGTTAGCGGCAAACAACGTTAGCGCCATCTCGCTGACCTGCATCGGCTGATATTGCGCCTGCTTCATTAGCTCGGTAACCATGCGGCCACGTTCGAGTTGCTTGCGTGTGGTTTCGTCAAGATCAGATGCAAACTGCGCGAAAGCGGCCAGTTCACGATACTGCGCAAGCGCCAGACGCACACCGGCCCCAACGTCCTTGCGCTTCATGACTTTGGTCTGCGCTGCACCACCGACTCGGGAAACCGAGACGCCAGCGTTAATGGCGGGGCGGATACCGGCATTAAACAGGTCAGTCTCTAGGAAAATTTGACCGTCGGTGATCGAGATTACGTTGGTCGGCACGAACGCAGAAACGTCACCTGCCTGGGTTTCAATGATAGGCAATGCGGTAAGTGAACCTGTCTTGCCCTTAACCGCGCCATTGGTGAATTTTTCGACATACTCTTCATTTACGCGTGCGGCACGCTCAAGCAAGCGCGAGTGCAGATAGAACACGTCTCCGGGATAGGCTTCGCGGCCTGGCGGGCGACGCAGCAGCAATGAAACCTGACGGTAGGCCCAAGCCTGTTTGGTCAAGTCATCGTAAATGATCAATGCGTCCTGACCACGATCACGGAAGTATTCTCCCATCGTGCACCCGGAGTAGGGTGCGATGAATTGCATGGCCGCTGATTCTGAAGCGGTAGCCGCAACCACAATCGTATAGGCCATCGCGCCATGTTCTTCGAGTTTGCGAACAACGTTCGCAATCGTCGATGCCTTTTGACCGATCGCAACATATATACAGAAGAGATCTTTACCCTTCTGATTGATGATGGTGTCAACTGCGACCGCGGTCTTCCCGGTCTGACGGTCGCCAATAATCAGCTCACGCTGGCCACGGCCGACTGGCACCATCGCGTCGATCGACTTGAGGCCTGTTTGCACCGGTTGGGATACCGATTTACGCGCAATTACCCCTGGCGCCACCTTCTCGATCACATCCGTCAACTTGGCATTGACCGGCCCTTTGCCGTCAATTGGCTGCCCCAGCGAGTTGACGACACGTCCGATCAGTTCCGGCCCGATGGGAACAGACAAAATCTGACCCGTACACTTTACGGTGTCGCCTTCCGAGATATGCTCGTATTCGCCTAGAATCACGGCGCCGACGGAATCACGTTCAAGGTTGAGAGCCAAGCCATACGTGTTTTTCGGGAATTCCAGCATCTCGCCCTGCATCACATCTGCGAGCCCGTGTATACGGCAGATGCCGTCTGTAACGGAGATGATGGTGCCTTGCGTGCGCGACTCGCTGGTCGTACCCAGACTCTGGATTCTGCTCTTGATCAGTTCACTGATTTCTGACGGATTGAGTTGCATCTAAAACTCCTAACGAATGAGTACAGCCGACATCGCGTCGAGCTTGCCGCGGACGGTCGCGTCAACCACGTTATCGCCAACGACGATCTTGATACCACCGATCAGTTTTGAATCAACGCTGACCTTGGCGCGCACCTTGCGCTTATATTTGCTTTCGAGTTTCTTTACCAAACCGGTGACTTGCGCATCATCGATTGGGAAGGCGGAATGAATCTGCGCCTCGATTATTCCTTCGTTTTCCAAACGCAATGCTTCGAATATATTGCGAATTTCGGGCAATATGCTAAGCCGGCTGTTCCGCTGAAGCGCCTGCAAAAAGCTTTTCCCTGCGCTATCCAGTCGGTCACCACAGACATCCTCGATCAGACGCTGGAGATTGTCTGCGCTAACGTTCGGATTGCCTATGCAAGCCGCTATAGCAGGATCCAGTATGACGGTTTCCAGTAGCTGCAGCGTTTCGGACCATGCGTCAAATCGGCCAGTCTCCTGCGCAAGCTTGAACAACGCTTCTGCATATGGCCGCGCAATGGTGACAGTTTCAGCCATGGTCGCGCTCTAAAGCTCGGCCTGCACTGCGCGGAGCAGCTCGGCATGGGTTTTGGCGTCGACTTCCCGCAACAGGATTTTTTCCGCACCGGAAACGGCGAGTGCGGCAACCTGCATACGCAACGCTTCTCGTGCACGGGATATTTCCTGACTAATTTCTGCCGTTGCCGCGGCTTTTTCCCGATTGCCTTCTTCACGCGCCGAATTCTTGGCCTCTTCAACCATTTGCGATGCGCGCTTCTCCGCCTGGACAATGATCTCGGCCGCACGTGCGCGTGCCTTGCCGATTTCCTCATTAGCCTTAAGAGAAGACCGTTCCAATGACTGCTTGCCTTCTTCCGCAGCCGCCAAACCGTCGGCTATCTGCTTTTGACGCGCCTCAATTGCACTGGTCAACGGCGGCCAGATGAACTTCGCGCAAAAGAAAATAAACACGAAGAACGTGACGGCCTGTGCGACCAGGGTAACGTTTAGATTCATGGGTTCCCTCTGCCTAATATTTCCCGAAAATTACTTGAGGCTGCCAAGCAAGGGGTTGCCGGTCGCAAACCACAGCGCCAGACCAACACCGATAATGAAAGAAGCATCGATCAGGCCCAGCAACAAGAACACTTTCGCCTGCAACTGAGGCATGAGTTCCGGTTGACGCGCTGCACCCTCGAGAAAGCTGCTGCACATCAGGCCCACGCCAATACAAGCGCCCGCAATG
>CAIWNB010000426.1 GCA_903913965.1 uncultured beta proteobacterium | reverse complement strand
TTCGAGGCCCACGGCTGGGCGGTACAGGTGTCGGCTTTGAGTGCCGCACTGGCCGGCGCCCTCTTGCTGACCTGGACCGAGAAGCACTGGGCCGAAGTGCAGGAGGCCATTATCGGCGTCACGTTTATTCTGGCCGCCAGTGGCGCGCTGATTCTGCTCGCCAGCAATCCGCATGGCGCCGAGCATTTGAAGGAATTGTTGGTCGGCCAGATTTTATGGGTCAATCCAGCCCACCTGCCGCTGGTCGCACTGGCGTACGCCGCGATCCTGCTCGTGTGGTTTGTACTGCGCGAACGCATGGGGCCCATCGGTTTCTATTCGCTGTTCGCCTGCGCGGTGACGGTCTCCGTGCAGCTGGTCGGCCTCTATCTGGTGTTTACTTCGTTGATCGTGCCGGCGCTGGCGACGCGTACCCTGACGCGGTGGCGTTTGCTCGCCGCTTATGGCGTGGCGGCAGCCGGTTATGCGCTGGGCCTTCTGCTCTCGGCACTGACCGACTGGCCGTCGGGGCCGGCGATCGTCTGGGTGATGACGGCCATCGCGGTGGCGTTTCATGCGCTTGCCCCGGCCGCCGTGCGGGCGCCCTGATCCACGGGCCTCCGTTTTTTCATTACGTGACAGCCGCAGTGGCTTCGCGCTAAAGTGCCGCTCCGTCGCTGTTGCCCGGCGATAACGCGTGTGCCCGAGGCCGCCAACATCATGCACGATCACGCCCAACATACCCCGCACGACCATCACCACGGTCACAAAGACCACCACCACCATCACGTGCCGCGGCCTGATGCGATGCGCGCGTTTGCGCTCGGTATCGCACTGAACATCGCCTTTGTGGTCGTCGAGTGGGTGTTCGGCGTGATGGCCGGTTCGCTCGCCCTGATTGCCGACGCCACGCATAACTTTGGCGACGTGCTCGGTTTGATGCTGGCCTGGGGTGCGGCTTCGTTGGCGCGGCGGCCGCCGTCGGCGCGTTATACCTACGGGCTGGGCGGATCAACCATCCTGGCGGCACTCGCCAATGCGATGTTGCTGCTGGTGGCGATCGGCGGCATTGCATGGGAAGCGGTACACCGCTTCGATGCCGTTGGGACGGTCGACGCACCGATCGTGATCTGGGTTGCCTTGTTTGGCGTGCTGATTAACGCGGCGACCGCCTGGCTCTTCATGGCCGGCGGCAAGCACGACCTCAATATGCGTGGCGCTTATCTGCACATGGCCGCCGACGCCGCGGTGTCGCTGGGCGTGGTGTTCGCCGGCATTGGCATGATTTATAGCGGCTGGCGCTGGCTCGATCCGCTGGTTAGTCTGGTGATCGTTGTGGTCATTTTCGTTGGTACCTGGGGTTTGTTGCGTGATTCCGTGCGTATGGCGCTGCAGGCGGCCCCCGAACATATCGACACTGGCGGGGTGCGTACTTACCTCGCTTCCTTGCACGGCGTATCGGAAGTGCATGACTTGCACATTTGGGCGATGAGTACCGCTGAAACGGCGATGACGGCGCATCTGGTGATGCCGGCGGGGCACCCCGGCGATGATTTTTTTGCCGAGGTCGTTGAGCATATCGAGCATGTTTTTGCCATCGGACATGTGACGATCCAGATCGAGACCGGCCGCGCCTGCGCGCTGGCCCCTGACCACGTGGTGTAAGCATGCCGCCACTTGAAAAGCGCGCTGCCGCCCCAACTTCGAGGGCTCAGCTTTTGTGTAATCGGGCCGGCCCGGGTGGCGGCGGATTTTTCAGTCGATCAAACAGGTAGTTTCCATGGAACAATTTCACGGCACCACGATTGTTTCGGCGCGGCGCGGCAATCGCGTGGCGCTCGGCGGCGACGGCCAGGTCACTTTTGGCAACATTGTGCTCAAAGCGAGTGCGCGCAAGGTGCGGCGGCTCTATGAGGACAAAATACTCGCCGGCTTTGCCGGCGGCACCGCCGATGCGTTCACCCTGTTCGAGCGCTTCGAAGCCAAGCTCTCCAAACATCAGGGCCATTTGCTGCGTTCTGCCGTCGAGCTGGCGAAAGACTGGCGTACCGACCGCATGCTGCGACGGCTGGAGGCGATGCTGGTGGTGTGCGATACGCAAAGTTCGCTGATCATCTCCGGCAATGGCGATGTGCTCGAACCCGAGCAGGGGCTTGTCGCGATCGGCAGCGGCGGCCCGTATGCGCAGGCGGCAGCACGCGCGCTGCTCGAAAACACACCGATGCCGCCCGAGGACATCGTCAAGAAAGCGCTGACCATTGCCGGCGATCTGTGCATCTACACCAACCAGCAGCACACGATTGAAATACTAGAGTGAAGCGTAAGGTGTGAGGAATGAGGCGGGAAACCGTTGAATTTTCCATGCACCCGGAGCGCTCTCGAGCATCGTTGAAAGTTTTACCGGCCGTCACCTAGCGCGCACCTGACCTTTCACTCCTGACCCCTAATACCTCACTCATATGTCCCAAATGACTCCGCAGGAAATCGTCCACGAACTGGACAAACACATCATCGGTCAGGCTGATGCCAAACGCGCAGTGGCGATCGCCCTGCGTAACCGCTGGCGCCGCCAGCAGGTGCCGGAGCCGCTGCGCCATGAAATCACCCCGAAGAACATATTGATGATCGGGCCGACCGGGGTCGGCAAAACCGAAATCGCACGCCGTCTGGCACGGCTGGCGAACGCGCCTTTCATCAAGGTCGAAGCGACCAAGTTCACCGAGGTGGGCTACGTCGGCCGCGATGTCGACACCATCATTCGCGATCTGGTGGAGAGCGCGATCAAACTCACGCGCGAAGAGGCCACCCGCCGCGTGCGTATGCAGGCCGGGGATCAGGCCGAGGAACGCATACTCGATGTGTTGCTGCCCGCCGCGCGTGATGGTGTGGCTGCCGACGGCGACGGGCCGACGCGGCAGAAATTCCGCAAGAAGCTGCGCGAGGGCGAACTCGATGACAAGGAAATTGAAATCGACGTTGCCACACCGCAGGCGCAGATGGAAATCTTTGCGCCGCCCGGCATGGAAGACCTGACCACGCAGATTCAGGGCATGTTTCAAAACCTTGGCAGCGGCAAGCGCAAGACGCGCAAGCTGAAAATCCGCGAGGCGATGAAAATGCTCACTGAGGAAGAGGCCGCCAAGCTCGTCAACGACGAGGAACTCAAATTGCAGGCGGTTGCGAATGTCGAACAGAACGGCATCGTCTTTCTCGACGAAATTGACAAAATCACCAGTCGTAGCGAAGCCGCGGGCGCTGATGTCTCGCGCCAGGGCGTGCAGCGCGACCTGTTGCCGCTGGTTGAGGGCACAACCGTTTCAACCAAGTACGGCATGATCAAGACCGATCACATTCTGTTTATTGCGAGCGGTGCATTTCATCTGGCCAAGCCTTCCGATTTGATCCCCGAGCTGCAGGGCCGTTTTCCGATTCGTGTTGAGTTGACCAACCTGACGGTGAACGACTTCGAACAGATACTCACCAACACCGACGCCTGCCTGACGCGCCAGTACGAGGCGCTGATTTCGACCGAAGGCGTTAAGCTTGAGTTTCAGGCGAGTGCCATCAAGCGGCTGGCGGAGATCGCCTGGCAGGTCAACGAAAAAACTGAAAACATCGGCGCCCGCCGTCTGCATACGGTGATGGAAAAGCTGCTGGAGGATGTGTCGTATGACGCAGCCAAACATTCCGGGCAGAGTATTGTCATCGATGCCGACTATGTCGATCAGCGGCTGAAAACACTGGCGCAAAGCGAGGATCTGGCGCGTTACGTGCTGTAGCCAGCGGCTGATTTGCCTTGCGGCGACGGCGTTTGCTATAGTCCGCGCCAGTCATGAGATCAACCCTCACACGCACATTCGCTACCTGGCTGGCCATACTGGCCATGGGCCTCAACGGTCTGTGGCCGTTGCTCGCCAACGCCGCGCCGCGCGAATTTGTCGCGCCGCTCTGCTCGATGGTCGGCACCACGATGGCGGTGGATGCGAGCGGTATGCCGGCGCAACCGGCGCCTGCCAAATCATCGGCACCGCATTGCCCGTTCTGCAGTACCAGCAGTGATCACAATCCGGCGCTGGCAACAGTCGGGGTTATCGCACTCGCACCACCCGTCGCCCAGTTTCAGCGAGCGATTATCGTTGCTGAGCCTGCTGCTTCCTCTGTTGTCCTTGCCGCCGCTCCGCGCGGCCCACCTTCCCGCCTGATCTGACCTGAACTCGCGTTTGTTCTTTGAGAGAACAAACGCCTATTTCATACGCCGGCGCCTGCCGGCACAGGGCAATCGGGGGAACTCCGTGTCAAATATTGATCATCGGTCGGGTGCCAGGCATGCGCCGCGCACCGGCAAAACCTTTTTTAGTCTGCAGAACAGCGCTGCACAGGGCGCTGCCGTTGGTGTCGCAAGGAATGACTATTTTCAAATTGCCAGCCGCGTCATGGCGGCCGCTGCCATGGCGGCGCTCTGTCTCGGCAAAGGCGCGCATGCAGCCGAGCCGCTGGCGGTGAAGGAACTCGACTCCGTGGTAGTGGCGGCCAGCCGCAGTGAGACGCGGGTTGAAGACATGCCTTTGCATACCACGGTGATTACCCAGGAAGAGATTCGTAAATCACCGGCGCAAAGTCTCGACCAATTGTTACGCAATGTGCCCGGATTCAATTTCAGCGGCATTCCAGCAGCGCAATCCGACCCCACCGGACAATCGACGAAGATGCGCGGTCTGGGCAATGCGAAGGTGCTGATGTTGCTCGACGGCGTTCCCATACATGACCCGTTTTACCTGACCACACAGTGGTTCAAGGTGCCGATGTCGACCATCGAGCGCGTTGAAATCGTGCGAGGTGGTAATTCCAGTTTGTGGGGAAATATGGCGGTCGGTGGCGTAGTGAACATTGTGACGCGCCGTGTTACTGATAACTCTGGCGAAGTGTCGCTGAGTGTAGGCAATCAGGGTACCAGCAATGTTTCAGCGGTGAAAAATTTCAAGGTGTCGGATGCCCTTGGCTTTACGCTGTCACTCGATCGCTTTGACACCAATGGTTACCAGCAGACGCCCGACGCTTATCTGTGGCGTTTTCCGGCCAAACAGTCCAACAGTGCGCTGAATTCCAATGTGCAATTGACGACGTATTTTCAGCCGTCGGCTGATTTGAAGGGATTGCTGCGCTTGGGTTATCACGAGCAGGATCAAAATATCAATTATCAATACGGCCGTAACTTGCAGCGTGATCCTGATTTTTCCGCCAGCCTGAACAAGACCTTTGAGAAAAACGCCAGCCTCGACGTGACGGCATGGGCGCAAAACGTGAGTTTTGAAAAATATAACGGGGCGAGTTGTTATTGGCAGCCGGCGGGCACCAGATGTCCGACCAGCTCAAGCGTGACGCCGGCCAACATCAACAATAATATTATTCAGTACTGGAGCCAATACGGTTCGCAGCGCTACCGTGAACGCGGCGGCGCGACGGTGTATTCACAACCGATGAGCGGTCGTTGGAGCGGTTTCCAGCTGGGCGCCGATTACCGCAAGCTGGCGGCCACAGACTTGGAGTATTTTTATTCGGCGCCGACGGTATTGACCAATCTGCAGAACTTCAACAGCAGCACGCTGGGTAAAGGCGAGCAAACGTTCGAGGGTTTTTTCGGCCAGACAAAAATTGTGCCCTATGATGCGCTCGAAATCACGCTAAGCGGACGCCAGGACAGCTGGACCAACGGCAATCGCAGCAACACGCGGACCACGGCCGCTGGTGTGTTGGCCGGTGGTGCGGTGCCGGATTTGACCAAGACGGCGTTTAATCCGAGTATCGCGGCACGCCTTGATCTCAGCGATCGTCTGGCGCTGCGTGGCGCGGCTTACAAGTCGTTCCGTGCGCCGGGCTTTAACAACATCACGCGAACCTATGGTACGGGCACCAGTACCAATATCGCCAACCCCGATCTCGAGCCCGAAACGCTCAAAGGTTGGGAGGCGGGGGCTGATTTCAACAGCGGGCCGTTGCAGCTGGGCGCGACCTATTTTCTCTATAACATCGACAAAATGATCGCGACCTATACTGTGCAGGCGACATCTGCAAATATCCCTGCCCAGGTGACGACGATATGCGGCGCGGTGGTGGCCGGCAGTTTTTCGAATTGCTCGGCGAGTTCGGTCAAGTACTACACCAACGATCAGGATGGCCAGTCGCACGGCGTCGAATTAACCGGGCGTTGGACGGTGAATTCGAGGCTCAGTGTGGACGCCAGCTACACGCGCACCGAAACCTATCTGACCCGTCGCGGTTCGATCGTCACCGACCCCTTGGGCGTGCAGATTGCCGGCACGCCGAAAGATGTGGCCACGCTGGGTGCCACCTGGCGGCCGCTCGAGAAGCTGCGCACCTATGCCGAGGCACGCTATGTCGGACCGATTCCGGTTGATACCACCAGTGTCGCCAACACAGTGTTCACACAGGGCGGTGCCACGGTCTTTAACGCCAGTGCAAGTTACGTGTGGGACAAAACTACCGATATCTTTGCCAGCGCGGTCAACCTGTTAAACAAGGAATACAGCGAAAACAGCTATACCTACAGCCAGTCGTACAATCGAACGTTATCGATGCCGCGTTTGATCAATATCGGCGTCAAGTTACGTTTCTAGCGCTGACCGTGGCAGGCGATTCATTTGATGAATTGATAAATGGCCGGTGCCTGTCTGCCTCCAAGGCTGACGGTATCGCGAAGGGATGAACGCCATGTTTGTTCGCATGAACAAGATGATGAATTTGCTGCCTCGGTGCTTTGCGCTGCTGGGCGTGTTGTTGGTGTTTTGTGCGCCGACAGCGGCCCAGCACGCTGGTCATCATGCGATGACGCAGACGGGGCATGCAGCGCGCCCCGATCTCGGTGCCACCGC
>CAIWNB010000425.1 GCA_903913965.1 uncultured beta proteobacterium | reverse complement strand
GCGCACAAAGAAACTGCCGAACATAATGGCTGGCTCAAACAGCACTACTTTCTCTTGTTGCAATAGTGCTTGAGTTTGCTGGGCAAGTAGTAAGTGGTCACGAATACCTTCAACTTCAACGCCGCTGGGGTAACGTGCCTTAGCTAACTCACCAACTTGATAGCCACCTTCTGCGAGCATTGCCATAAAAGCATTCTCGGACATGGTGTCTCGATACTCTTTTGACTTGCCTGAATAGAAGAGTTTAGTCGGACATTCAAGAGCTAGTTTAAAGCGGGATTTGGTGAGGTAGCGTTTTTTTATCATTTTTTAATTTACCGATAATCATTATGTTAATTTATTCTGCTACGCCAACCTCAAACTTTAATCCATAACGGGTACTCAATTCCTCAGTCATTTTAAGCTCTCTATCCCTTATGAATTCAATCTCATCTTTCCAAAGATCGCTGCCTAAGGATGGAATATAATCATAATCACCAGTATATTTCGCACCATCAGAACTTTCAAAAAACTCTAGAGGATGCCTAGCCCGTTTGTAGTTATTTACCCCTGCCGGCATAGGTTGGAAATTCCACAGAACATCTACAGCATCCTTGTAGGCCTGATCTTTATTAGCAAGATTTCTTGGAAATATATGATCTATCTGAGGTTTTTTTGCAGCAAATTGATATTTTCGACTAGGAGTTAAGATCTTTAGCGAAAACCATGGATGTCCCATAAAAGCCTGACGACGTAATTCACCAACTCGATTATGTTCAACAGCTATTTTTCGAATATCTTCTAATGGGAAATCTAGCCCTTTGACTGCGGCTTCACGCGCTAATTTAACGAAATTTGTCACCATGGTTTGAGTGTTCCAATCATTCAATTGAGACAATATCAAATATTGGTGGATCAGCTTAATTTTCTCACTTGAGATGCGTCTAATTTTAGTTTGATCAAACTTGTAACGCTCGGCAAGGTAAGCCATTATCGGAAGAAGAGCTAAACTTCGTGGGATTATGCAGCGGTCATTTATATTGAGCAATCCTAAAAGATAGCCCTCGAAAAAGTCTTTAAGTGGCTCTACAATTTCCGTTAGTTTAGCTTTGAAAGCGTCCACATCAGATGCCTTCACTCGGTCGGCATCCACTCTCGTTGCACCAAATACCATCATAAAGATAAATTGCATTATCTCTGCAGCACTGAATTCAATATTACTTGCAGCATAAATGCTATAAGACAGCGCATCGAGATCTTCCTCGAAAGAAGAGTATTTAAGCTTGATTTTAGATAATACCAATTCAATTTGAGTTAAAGGAACACCACCTGTATTGAGTCTTCTAAATATTTCATTTACCTCCCTATCGCTATTTGATCGGACAGAAAAGTATGCAAGAGACTTGGTATTATCTTGTACAAAAATAGACCAGAGTTTGTCAAGATTGGCTTTAACAGTCAATGTTTCCTCTTTGGAATAACTTCCTTCAGATGCAAATTGGTCTTTCAGTTTTTCTTTTTCTTCTGAATCATCATCTTGAGTGCATAAGAAGTTCATCCTAATAGAACCAAGTTTTGGATTGAGGCCTTTATCTATAAAGAAAAAGCCAGTATCGTCAGTATCATGTACCTTTCGATCAAAAAGTAAGTCAAAACACAAAATTCTCCCGTTAACTGTATACCTCAGTACTGAATATAATGTTTGCAACCGTTGCTGACCATCATAGACTAAAGATTTACGTCTTTGCCAAAGACCACTATCAACCTCTTTTGTCCTGCCTCCTTTGCTGTAGTCTGAAAGAAACTCTCTGTGTGGAACTGATGATTCGGTTTCCCATAGGACAATGCCGCCGATCGGATACCCCCTCAAAACTGAATCTAATAACATACAGTTGTAATCCTCGGACTCATCGCGAGCACCCCAAACATATTGCCTCTGAACTTGTGGTAGAAACCATCCACTATGATTCTGATTTATTCGCTCTAAAGCATCTCTAACAGAAATTCCTTCATATGACATACGATACCCTCAAATAATTATTGATTTTTAACACCACTAGGCACATGCCCAGTAGCCACATGCTGTCTTGCTGAATCACAATGCTTGCTTTGATCGTCAAAGAAAATGTCCGCATCAAAGGCTTTCAAGAACGGGCCTTTATCAAGCCCACCTAAAAATATAGCTTCATCATTCCGAATATTCAAGTTGGTAATCAAAGGGGTCAGCCTCGAATAAAAATTGAAGCGCCTCACGCTGCAGAAGAACCTTTTTTATATCGAATTACTTGTCGGGGCGCTGAAATCTGGTTTGGTAATTGCCATTCGAGCCGAGAATAATCGAGCCTAGCCCCTTTGATTTGCGCGCGGCGGTCGTGCCGGGTCCGCCGGAGAAACCCGGCGATGATGCAGCCCACGCCGCGTATGAAGCACAGGCGCGCATGAGCTGGGCGCGCCTGCTCCGGCGCGTCTTCGACCTGGACCTCGAACACTGCCCGCAGTGTGGTAGCGAGTTGAAGATCATCGCCGCCATCGAAGAGCCTGCGGAGAATCAAAGGGGTCAGCCTCGAATAAAAATTGAAACGCCTCACGCAGCAGAAGAACCTTTTTTATATCGAATTACTTGTCGGGGCGCTGAAATCTGCGTTGGTAATTACCGTTCGAGTCGAGAATAATCGAGCCTGGCCCCTTTGATTTGCGCGCCGCGATCGTGCCGGGTCCGCCGGAGAAATCCGGCGATGATGCAGCCCACGACGCGCATGAAGCACAGGCACGCATGAGCTGGGCGCGCCTACTCAAGCGCGTTTTCGGAATCGACCTGGAACACTGCCCGCAGTGTGGCGGCGAGTTGAAGATCATCGCCGCCATCGAGGAACCGGCGGTGATTGTCAGGCTCCTCACGCATCTGGGTTTGCCTGCACGCGCGCCGCCGCGCTCGCCGGCGCGGCCGCTGGATCTCTTTCAGGCGGCCTGATCCTCACGACAAGAGCGATTCTGCAGCGGGGCTGACGATCTCTCGCGGCCTGCGCTCAAGTGTAGCAGTCGGAGTGAGGCGATTTGGGATGATGTAGGGCTCAAATAGGCATCGCGAGCAGGGAGTTATCGGGGAATGTTCCGCAATTACCGTCCGATTGACCGCTTATAGGGCCGGCGATATGGTCGCGGACGTCAAAAAAGGCGTTTAAATTTCCTATTCCGCTTCATGCTGCAATCTTACGCAGCACCGATGGGTGAAGTTCTGCAACTTTAATCAGGGTCTTTGCAGCGGCATTGGGTTCTCGACGCCCTTGCTCCCAGTCTTGGATAGTCCTAATCGAGACACCCAGCAATTGAGCAAACTCCGCCTGCGACAGCCCTGACTTTTCCCTAGCTCGGACTATTGGATAGGACTCGGTCGTATAGCGGCGGCCGATGCGACCGCCTTTGATATCACGAATTCCTTGAAGGATTTCGTCGCTAATATCGCGGGATTGCTCCCATTTCTTCAATTGCTTTTCAGTCATTTTACGCATCGTCAATTGCCTCTTTCATTGATTTCAGGACGTGTGCTGGGATGTCTTCACTTACGTTCTTGCCGTAAATCGTAAGCATCCAAATGTGCCCATGGGCCAATCTTAGGTAATAGATCACGCGCAAGCCTCCGCGCTTTCCACGCCCTTCGGCCGCCCAACGAAGTTTTCGTACACCCCCGGAACCCGGAACAACTTTTCCGGATTCGGGATACTTGATCAGATGGCTCTGTAACTCGTGGTACTCGCCGTCATCGAGGTACCGATCAAGGGCTTTGGTGAAAAATGGTGCTTCGATAAACTCAAACATGACCCGATACTACGGCACTGCCGTAGTACTGTCTAGTGCCTTCGCGGTGCGAATGGTGAGGTATAACGATCGCGCTAACCGGCCGAAGCAACGGGCGAAGCCCGCTTGCGAAGGTCCGATTTCAGCGCGCGGTTAGGCCTCATGCGGTGTTTGTCAAAGATGAGTGCGAGGCTTTTCTTGAATGCGGTATTTTGGCGTACGGCTTCCTGCGCGTGCGCTGTGCTGACTGCGCGCACGAGAAGCTGGTGGCGTTTTCCTGCAAGCGGCGCGGGTTTTGCCCTTCGTGCGGCGCGCGGCGCATGGCCGAGAGCGCCGCGGTCCTGGTCGATCAGGTCATCCCTCGCGTGCCGATCAGGCAATGGGTGCTATCGTTTCAGATCCCGCTGCGTATTCTGTTCGCCGCTCCACCCGAGTTGCTCGCGCCGGTGCTGCGCATCATCCACCGCGTCATTGCGGGGTTTTTGCGTAAGCAGGCTTGCCTTAATCAAAGGGGTCAGCCTCGAATAAAAATTAAAACGCCTGTTGCAGAAGAAGAACCTTTTTTATTTCGAATCACTTGTCGGGGCGCTGAAATCTGGTTTGGTAATTGCCATTCGAGTCGAGAATAATCGAGCCTGTTCCCTTTGGTTTCACCTAAAAAGTACCCAAGAATGCGGTAGTATTTCAACAGATCATAAAAGTTTTCGAATGCTAAATTTTGAACAGAACGAGCCAAGCTACAACCTGCGGCCGCTAGTTGTCTATTTGCCGCTCATCGTTTTGTTCATGGCCTTCGCTGCCGTGCTGAGTTGGCCAATGCCGGAGCTGGCATTTCGGTCTGATAGTTCGCCGGTTTCTTGGTTGTCCAGTGCGCAGTTGTGGGCAATGGTCGTCCTGTCCATCCGCTTGTCTTTAGATCGAGCATTACCGCTCTTGCTTGGTTTATGGTTAGCGATCGCCATGGCTGCGTTAGCATTCGACGAGCAGTTTATGTTTCACGAACAGTGGAAATACGGGTGTTCCGACTGGTTCACACTTTGTCGGTTTTACTGGGTGATTGAATTTCCTACGCTGATGGTTTGCATCGTTGGTTTTCTGACCAACTTGTGGCTGCACGCCAGTGTGCCGCGAGGGTTGCCGCGTTGGCAGCTCTGGGTTGCCATCGGCATTGGGCTGTTTTCCTTGTCTATGGATTTGCTTCATTTCTCAAATGAATTAGCTCCGTATGAAGAAGGCTTCGAGGTGTTGGCAGAAGCTTTCTATGTGTCGTTTCTTCTGGGCCTGCAGCCTGCGAAGAACGGTAGTCAAGTCGAAAACGAAGAGTGAAATAAATGACTTTTTCACAGAAAAAACGAGTACATCGTGGCTTGTTGGCAATCGCCATGAGCTTGGGGTGTACCTTTGTGATGGCACAAGAGGCTTGGGTTCTTGGCTCGTGGGTAAATCTGCGCAGCACAGCCGCAACGACAGCCGGTATCAAGGCACAGCTGACAACCAATACCCCTGTCCAGTTGATGGAGCGTCAAGGCGACTGGTGTGCTGTGCGCGTTGCGTCCATTGCATCGGAGGGCTATATCCTTTGCAGCCTGATCGGAAATGAACCACTGACCCTCGCAAAAGCGGTCGACCAGCCAGCCCGTGCTTTCTGGATTGCACCCTCGGTGCGGCGCCTGGTGGCCTATGGGGGCCTGTTGCGCACCGGCGGGGCATACAACCGCATGTACAAAAAGCTCCAGCATGGCGAGAAGGCTGTCATTCAGCCCCTACCGGAATTCGACGCTGCCAAACGTCTGATGACGGCTGGCGTTGTCCCCAACGTCGACGCAGAAATCAACCGCCTAGAACCTGTGGCTCCCGAGGCGATGGAGTTCTTCGCGTTGCTCAAGCCTGCCCCCATCAAGAGTTCGTTTTTCAAGGCGCACCGCGATATTGTTCTGCGTTCAGAAGGCAGTGCAGACAGCCTTGCAGCCGTGGCGCTAAGCAAGCTCTCCATGAAAGTAACGGCTCCTCCAGAGGGGTATACCAATCGTCACGAAGGCCCCGAGATTTCTGGGATCAGTGGATTTGGCGATGTCGGCAAAATAGAGCTGAATTTTTCGCCTCGCATTTTGGTCTATTCCTTGTTACCCAATGGGTTGTTGGGTGGCGCCTATCTATCAAAACATGCTCCAGCCAGCCATCCGGAATATGGTGACAGTTGTGGGATGACCTACATGGGGGGCGGCATTGGCGCGCCCATGAATTCAGCCGGCGAGTCGTTCGTCTTGGAGTTGGCGGCAGTCGCAGGTTTTCCTCCTGTGCCCGATTCGATGCTGCCGATGGCGTCGTTCGTGACGGCCAAAGCCCTGGACAAGAGGAAGTTGTCAATCAAAAGCCGTGCTGCGCGTGTGCCGAATCACCAAATACCCAAAGAAACAAGAATTGATCAAAAGGCGTCTATCCCCTTCGCTACTCCTAAGGTGGTTTTGCATGAAGTGGACTTTGACGGGGACGGCGTGGCAGACATGCTCGTCTGGGATGCGCCCAGCATAGGCGGCATGAGCGGAGCCTTTAACCTGCGCCGCGCCTGGTACCTAAATATCGCCGGGAAGTGGTATGCGGCTGGAGCGATGGATGAAGAAGAGTGCACTTGAGGCGTTGCGCATAGGGAGTGTCGCGCTGGTCGCCGGCTTACTCTGTATGCCTGCCTGTTGGGCGCAAACCGGCGGTACGAATGAATCAAAGTAATCAAAGGGGTCAGCCTCGAATAAAAATTGAAGCGCCTCACGCTGCAGAAGAACCTTTTTTATATCGAATTACTTGTCGGGGCGCTGAAATCTGGTTTGGTAATTGCCATTCGAGCCGAGAATAATCGAGCCTGCCCCCTTTGATTCCGGCTATCGCGGACATCCTGAAGCCCCAGCTTCAAATCTGAGCGGGATCTTCGGCAATGTCTGCACGTGTTGACGCGGTGTCGTATGCTGTCGCCTGGATAGCCTGTCACGGCAGGCTCGTTTTGGCGAAAACCCCGCCCTCCTCTCAGGCGCCCTCATGTTCGACCAGCTTCTGACCGATCCCGCCGTCATTGGTTTTGCCACCGCCCTGGGGATCGGCCTTCTGATTGGTGCCGAGCGCGAACGGCGCAAGGGCGAGGGGCCGTCGCGCGGCCCCGCCGGCATTCGTACCTTCGCCATCGTTGCGCTGCTGGGTGCCGTCACTGCACAAATTGGTGACACCATGCTGGTCGCGGTGCTGCTCGCCGGCGTCACCGGTTTTGTCTGGCAGGCTTATCACCGCCAGTCATCTGCGGACCCGGGCATCACGTCGGAAGCCGCCCTCATTCTCACAGCATTGCTGGGCGTGCTCGCCATGCAAACACCGGCCATCGCGGCCGGCGTCGGTGTCATCGTCGCCGTATTACTCGCCGCGCGCGGCTGGCTGCATTATTTCGTGCGCCACGCACTCTCCGCACAGGAGCTGCACGATTTGCTCATGCTGGCCGCGGCCATCCTCGTCATTCTGCCGCTGGTACCCGATCGCGCCATCGGCCCTTACGGCGCCCTCAATCCGCGCCAGCTGTGGTTGATCGTGGTGGTCATCATGTCGATCGGCGCGACCGGTTACATCGCGCAAAAAATTATCGGCAGCCGCTTCGGCCTGCCGCTGGCCGGATTGATTGCGGGCTTCGTTTCAAGCACGGCCGCCATCGGCGCGATGGGTGGATTGGCGCGGCACACACCGGCGCGGCGTCGATCAGCCGTGTCCGCGGCGGTATTGTCGACGGTTGCCACGATCGTACAGGCCGGCTTAATTCTGGCGGTCCTCAGCCCGGCGACGCTCGCGACGATGCGCGTGCCGCTGATCGTCGCCGGTGCCGCGGCGGCGGTGTATGGTGGCATTTTCACCTGGCTGGCCGTGCGGACTCCAGCGGATAACGATGATGCGCCTGCCGGGCGCGCGGTCAATATTGCCTCCGCTTCACTGTTTGTAGCGATCGTTGCCGTGGTGCAGTTGATTGCCGCCGCCTGTGAAAGCGGTTTCGGCACTGCCGGCGTGGCTGCCGCCGCCGCCGCCGCCGGCTTCGCTGACGCGCACGCGCCGCTCGCCAGCGTCGCCTCGCTGGTTGAATCGGGCCGCCTGTCCCCGCCGCAGGCGCAGATACCAATATTGCTGGCGCTGAGCAGCAACGCCGTTTCAAAAGCGGTCATCGCCGTCACCGCCGGCGGCCGCGCCTACGGCCTGCCAGTGATCGGCGGGCTCGTGCTAGTCATTGCCGCGGCCTGGCTCGGCGTGCTGATTCACTGACCCGCACCATCGCACTGAACCGCGAAAAGATTCGCGAGACTTAGACGCAATATTGGGTAACTACCTGCAAGCAGGCAATGGCGAACGCCTGTACACAGAAGCGGCGCATCTGCTGGATAGCCCGGCCTACGACTATGATTTGGCCGGCGCGTGGATGTGTGGACGCGATGCGAGAACAACGCTGGCCCGTACCCGTCGTGCCG
>CAIWNB010000424.1 GCA_903913965.1 uncultured beta proteobacterium | reverse complement strand
GCGGTGGCATAGAACAGCTTTTCAGGAATCGTATGTCCAACCTTGGTAGTGAAGTAAAGCGCACGCGCCAGCGGGGGCGCCTCAAAAATATGCACACCACAGTTCTTCGCTTCTTCTTTCATGCGGAACGCCACGTCATCCAAACCCTTGGCTACCAGCATCGGCGCGCCGTCACCCGCCGGGTCGTAGGCAAGTGCCACCGCAAAGTGATCCGGGTTGGTGATCACAACATCGGCGTCCTTGATGCGTTCGATCATCCGCGCCGATGACATTTCGCGCTGGCGGCGCCGGATCTGCGCCTTGATCTCCGGGTTACCCTCCATCTGCTTCATTTCGTCGCGCACCTCCTGTTTGGTCATGCGCATACGTTTGGCAAAACTGTGGCGCTGGTAGATCGCATCAAATGCGGCGATCAACAGCAGCGACAGCGCCATCACCAGCGTGGCGTGGACCAGAATATCACCCGCCGCACCGAGCGCGGGTTCCAGACTCACCGCACCGAGGCGGGTCAGCGCGAGTATCTTGTCGTCGACCATCCATGCCACGACACAAAACACCACGCTAAACTTGGCGAGCGTTTTCAACAATTCAACAATCGCTTTCATGCCAAAGATGCGCTGCAAGCCGGCGAGCGGATCGAGCTTGCCAAAATTCGGTCCGGCCGCCTTCATTGAAAATAGATAACCGCCGGTGAGCCCCGAGGCGACTACCGCCGCCACCGCCGTCGCCAGCAACAAAGGCATCACCGCCAGAAAGCCCGCCGCAATCTGTTCGGCGAAAATAGCCGGCATCAATTCAACCGTAATGATCGCCTTGCGATCAAAGGTAAAGCCTGCTGCAAACAGGGTTTTCAAATCCGCCGCGAGGCCACTGCCCCACATCACCAGGAACGCCGCCGCCGCAATCACTACCGCCGCCGCCGGCACCTCGATAGAGCGTGCCGCATCGCCGTCTTCGCGGGCCTTTTGCAGGCGTTGCGATGTCGGCTCTTCTGTGCGGTCTTCTGACGAGGATTCTTCCGACATCAAAGCACTCCGAGTATGTCACGCATGCGCATGAAGGCCTGCAACCACAACCACTGAATGCGGTCTCCCATACTGCCAAGACACACCATCAGGACAATAAAACCAGCCGCCAGCATGGCTGGAAATCCGACCGAAAAAATATTCAGGCTGGGCGCGGCGCGGGTCATGACGCCGACACCGATATTCACCAGCAACAAGCTGACCATCACCGGCAGCGCAACCAGTACGGCCCCCAGAAACATCATCGAACTCCAGGCCAACAACTTGCCGGCAGATTCGACGCCAATCAGCGATTTGCCGATCGGCAACAGCGTAAAACTGTCGACCACACTGCTGATCAACAGCAAATGACCGCCAAGGTCGAGAAAAATCAAACTACCCATGATCAGCAAAAACTGCGACAGCAGTGGCACGTTGCCGAGGGTCGGATCCATCAGGTTCGCCATCGACAAACCCATGGTTGCCGAAATCGCCTGCCCTGCAACCACCATTGCAGCAACGATGATCTGCAGGCTTAAACCCATGACGATGCCGATCGCCACCTGATTGAGCAGTGCAATCAGACCTGGCGCCGAGAGCGGATCGAGCCGCGGCCATTCAATGAGGGGATAGACCAGCATGGTGATAACCAGCGCCAAAATGAAACGGACGCGCGCATTGGACGCCTCCGTGGCAAACAGCGGCGCGGTCATTAACGCTGCGCTAATACGCGTCATCGGCCACAAGAAGGCATAGAATTTTTCGACGATGTCGGCTGACAGTGTAAGCATGGCTATCCAAATCGCCTCGCGCTACCGGCACGCTCAGGTAAATAACGTCGGAATGCGCTGAAAAATCGCACGCGCGTAATCAACCAATACTGTGATCTGCCAGTTGCCGCACAAGACGATGGCCGCCGCGAGACCGACCAGTTTTGGAATAAAGCTCAGGGTCATCTCATTGATCGAGGTGGCGGCCTGGATGATGCCGATCAAAACACCGATCACCAGGACCACAGCCAGCAGGGGTGCGGAGACGAGGATCGTAATCCACATCGCCTCACGGGCCAGATCAATAACTGCGGAAGTATCCATCAGCGCCTCAAGGCATCACAAAGCTGGCGGCGAGTGAACCCATGGTCAGGCTCCAACCATCAACCAGCACAAACAGCATCAATTTAAATGGCATAGAAATCACCATCGGTGAGAGCATCATCATGCCCATCGACATCAGTATGCTCGCCACGATCAGGTCGATGACCACAAAAGGAATGTAGATCAGAAAGCCGATAGTGAACGCGCTCTTTAGCTCCGAGGTAATGAAGGCCGGCACCAGCGTCATAAAGGGCACGGTGGTCGCATCCTGTATCGGCCCTTTGCCGGCGATCTGCACAAACGCGGCGATCTCCTCCTGACGGGTTTGCCGCAGCATGAACTCGCGCACCGGCTTTTCGGCCAGATCAAGCGCCTTTTGAAAAGTTAACGTATTTCCCAGATACGGCGTGACCGCCTGGTCATATACGGTGGTCAGCACAGGCGCCATAATGAAGAAAGTCAGGAACAAAGAAAGTCCGACGAGCACCTGATTGGGCGGTGTCTGCCCGGTGCCCAGGGCCTGACGCAGCAGTGACATAACGATGATGATGCGTACAAACGGGGTCATCATCAGCAACAGCGACGGCAGCACCGTCAGCAAGGTCATCAAGGCGACAAGTTCGATGGTGCCGGTGTAACGCGTGCTCTGACCGCCCTCGCCCACTGCATTCAGCAGTGGCAGCCCCTCCGGGGTAGCGGCAAACACGGCGGCCGGCAACAGGGCCAGCAGTATTAGCAGGACTTTTTTCATAAGCGCTTGTCCACCGTGCCGCGACGAAAATTGACTCCGTTGAAAATATTGCGCAATGATTTCTGGGCGCCTGCCGCCCCCTGGGCGGCGAGCGACTCGCCGACCGTCGTCGCCGCTGCAAGAGTGGCAGGATCAACCGGCCATTCGGACAGCGCATTCATCTGTTGCGCGGTGACACCGACCAGAACTTCGCGTTGCCCGAGGCGCAACAGGACGATTTTCTGGCGCGGCCCGACCGCCAGCGTTTCAAGCACCTTGATGCGCGGTTCGGCGCGGCGCGGCATGGTGCCGAGGACGAAACGATGAAACAGAAAATACAACGCCCCGATCGTCAGCAGCACGAAGGCAAAACTCAAGCCGAAGGACATCCACTCCATCGGCCCCAATTGACCGGGGTTAGTCATCTCAGAGGTTCTTGATGCGTTGCGCTGCGGAAACCACACGCGTCAGGCGGATACCGTAGCGGTCATTCACCAGCACCACCTCGCCCTGCGCCACCACCACGTTATTGATCAACAGATCGAGCGGCTCGCCGGCGATGCGATCGAGCTCGACCACGCTGCCCTGGGTAAGACGCATCAGATCACTGATCTTGATGACGGCACGCCCCACCTCAACCGAAATCGTCACCGGGATGTTTTCCAGCACCCGCGCATTGATCGCCTCCTGCTCATGGGCAATGTGCGCCGGATCGGTTGGTTGCACCAAATTCACGGGAGTAACATTTTCTTCCAATGTGGTGGTATTCATGATGTGTGTGAAATTTCTTTCTTGAAGGGATCAATCAGTTTTTCAATGCGAATGGCCATTTCAGTGCCGGACACCCCTACCTGCGCCTCAAAGGCCGGCACCTCGTTAATAACCACGCGGGAAAATTCCGGTTTCTTGAAATACAACAGGTCACCCGCCGCAAGGGTCTGAAACCGTGCAATCGTGGTCTGGATCTGCCCGAGCACCACCTGCATTTCAACCCGCGAATCGCCAAGGGCGGCGCCGAGGTCGTATTTCCACTTTTTGTCGGACTCTTCATTCGCATCGACCTCCTGCACGCGGCTTCTTAACAACTCGCGCAGGGGTTTGATCGCGGAATACGGATAAACAATATCAATGAAACCCTTGGTTTCGCCGCATTCAGCGTCGAAGTGATTGACGATCACCAGGTCGTTCTCATCGGCAATCTGCGCGAAGTGCGGGTTGATCTCGGAACTGACCTGTTCAAAATCCACTGCTACGAGCGGCGCCCAGGCCTCTTTCAGCGAACGGAACAAAACTTCGAGAATAATGTTGATGATGCGATTTTCAGTCTGCGTAAAAAGCCGCCCTGGCGGCAACTGGCCGACGCCGCGCCCCATCCCGCCAAAAAAATTGTCGAGCGAACTAAAAA
Organism: uncultured beta proteobacterium; assembly: GCA_903913965.1. Classification (GTDB taxonomy): domain Bacteria; phylum Pseudomonadota; class Gammaproteobacteria; order Burkholderiales; family SG8-41; genus PALSA-1004. The sequence continues at coordinate 4,342 of CAIWNB010000424.1, read as the reverse complement.
CGATGTTCGGATCGATCAATACCATCGATGAACCACGCAATGGGTTCATGCGTATCACATTCACCGACAACGGCGCGTGCAGGTCCTTCATATAGTCACCGAACTTCAGGAGCTGGGCACGGTTCGGATTAATACGGGGACTGGTGCGCAAGGTTTCAAGCAACGACAGGCGGAACAAACGGATGAAACGCTCGTTAATCATGTCGAGTGCGGAAACATTGACGCCAAGCGAGCTGTCTTCGTTGGTCAGATCATGCTTGCGCGCGCGGACATTGGTATTGAACCCCGTATCAACCTCCAGCGAGCCGCTTTCTATGCCTGCCGTCAGGGCGTCTAATTCGTCCTTGCTCAGCAGATTTTCGGTTTTTTCCATGGATCTCAACAATGCGTTAGGGGTGGTTGGCGGCGTTTATTGAAAGACGAATTCGGTGAAGAACACTTCTTCGATACCGCCGAAGTTTTCCAAACGCTCGAGTTCAGAATTGATTTTTTCACGCAGGCGCACTGCCAGCTCATGACGGAAGTCCGGCTTCGCCAGATCCGCTTCGGTGACCTGTCGCAGCACATCTAGCGCACCTGAACGTAGTGCGGCACGATGTTTTTCGACGTTCTTGAACACACGGTCGTCATACTGAGTCATCAGCGACAAACTGACCTGCATGACTTTTCTGGAACCCGCCACGTTGGCAACCAGCGCTTTCTTGTCATCGAGCTCCATGTAACTTTTCTCAAAGCGCGTGTCTTTGTCAGACGGGATCGCTTTTTTGGCCGGCGAGCCGCCCTTGGCCGGCTCACCATGCGCCCCCTTGGCCGGCTCACCATGAGCGCCCTTGGCCGGTTCGCCGTGAGCGCCCTTGGCCGGCGCATCGTGACCGCCTGCCGCCGGGGCGCCGTGAGCACCTGCCGCCGGTGCGCCATGGCCATCTGCTGCAGGTGCATCTTCTTCGAGCGCCTGTTCGGCACTGGCCTTGGTCTTTTTCGAAAAAACACCAGTCGCCATCAGCGTGCCGCCAACCGACAACACAATCAGCAACACCACACCAACCACCGCAATAATTATTTTGACGATAGGCTTCTTCGGCTTTTCTTCCGTCGGTTCCGTCTTTTCTTCTGACATTTTTTTGTCTCTCTCGATTTTTCTGACAGGTTAAAACATTCTTAATGTTTTATTTATTACTTTTGATGCTTTTGATTTTATTGCTTTTTTGCACTTTTGGCACATTAATTCGCCAGTCGTCATTATTTTGACCCGCTCTGTTTTGGCATTCATGAAGGGGTATAAAGCAATTGATGTGCCACAACGAAAAACCGCCATCCACTGCAAAGCCGTGCCAGCTCAAATCAAGACGTCCACACCATCGGCCGAGACTTTGCCGGCAGAACGATTGAGCGAGCCGCCAGCCCCCAACGCCTCGACTGATCGCGGCGCTTGGCTTGCCACCGCAGGACGCCCCACCGACGCCCGCCTGGCGTCAGCACCACCACCGTGAGCGCCAGCATCCGCCATCAAGTGACCGACATTCATGCCCGCACTCTCTAGCGCCCCCTTCAGCCGCTCGAGCCCGCCTTCGAGAAGCTGATGCGTATCGGCTTGCGAAGCGTTGAAGGACGCATCAACTTCACCACCTGACATACCGATCTGCACGTCGATACGCCCCATACGGGCCGGCCGTAACGCAAAGCTCATCTGCCATACGCCCCTGGCCACCTGATCCGACACGCGCTTACCCACCGAGTCCATCAGCTGATCGGAAAGTTTTTGATATTGCTGCGCGTTATGCTCTTTTTCCTGTTGCATGGCGTTCTCGGCGCTGTGCTTGTCGGCAAGAGCCGCCACGGTTCCTGACGGGCCACCAGCCGCATGATCTTTGGCGGCTGGCGGGATGACCGTATAGGCCGACAAGTCGATTTCTTCGTGCCAAACGAGATTCGAAGTGCTTCCATTTTCGACCGCCACCGCGTGCTGTGATTCCATCGCCACCACTGAACGTTGGCCAATCAATTTATCCGCAGCCAAAACCGAAGCGGCGTTACGCACGTTGGCCTTTAGCTTCAGCGCCGCCCCCGCAACCATTTCCGATACCATTGGCATTTCAGATTCGCCAGGCAACAGCACTGCAGCCTCCTGACCTTCTGCTTCAGCGCGACCTGCAATCATTTGGCGGGCCGGATCGAAGGTAATAACGGGGCTGGAGATAGGCGCGGCAAATTCCCCCGCCACGCCGCCAGTTGCGTCGCCGCTGAGCGGCGCAAGTGCAGAGCCCGCACGGTTGGCGGTCAAATCCATAAATCTTTGTAAAACCTCGGCAGCAATAGGTGGCCGCACGGCGTTTACATCAGACTGCACCACGGCGGTCTGGTCCTGCTGCGCACGGCCAGACATCAGCGCAGCTCTCGCATCGACCACACCAGCCACTGATGACGCAGGCAATGCGGTCAAGCCGAAACGGTCCGCCGCGATGAAGGCGCTATCGACACCGGACAATGACTGTTGCAGGGCCGGCAATAATCTCAAGGGGCTACGCTCATCAGCCCGTAACAACCCAGGTGCCGCGCCGGTTGGTGCTGTAGATAATGCGACCAGAGGCATCGCGCCAAACATACCCCACATCATTGGCGTATCTGGCCCTGCATCCGCGACCGCTGTGGTCGTTGGCTGAATGCTGCCGTCAACCTTAGCCGATGCGGACTCGCCGGCCCCCTTTGGCATAAGCAGACCGAGGGCTGCAGGGTTCAAACCCTCCTGCGCAGCAAAACGTCGCAGCATGTCATCGGAAAACGCCGGCTTCCCTGGCGTCAAAACATTAATGCTCGGACTAAGGGGAATCAAACACAGGCCGGCGGCCGGCAAACTATTGCCGCTGTCAGCGGCATCCATTTGGCCGGAAAGGCGTTTTTTCACCTCATTTAAGATGTCGTCGAACCCGGCGTCACCGCCTTTAGACCCACCATCAGCACTGCCCAATACCGACCGAACAGATGCAACTATATCATTAATAACACTATTTTTAGTGTTTACCGAGTTATTCATAATTCAATCACTCATCCTCTGCAATAAGACATGCCATCCCTATGCAATTTCCGTGACAGGCCGGCCATCAGTATGCAAAGACCGCCCAATCGCAGGAATTGGCAAGCCGACCGATAGCACCATTTTTTTAAAAAACGAGGTTCGGCGAATAAAGCGGCGCGGATTTTGCATAAGGGCAGCAGATGGAAAACACCACACTATTGCGCAGGCGGATTTGCGACAAATGGTCTCGCAACACAATATTAATAACACGTTGTTTATTATAAATATTAAATCTGGCATGGCACTTGCTTAATACACACGGCCAAGTATTTATTAATTTTTTTGTTACTAAACAATAAGTTGCAAGGTCAACGCAGAGCCATGTCAACCGCCACACTGTCGTTTTTACGTCATAACATGCGCCGGGTCCGGCTGATCGACCTCGGTTTGCCTGCGTTGATCCTGATGATCATGGGCATGCTCGTCGTCCCCATGCCGGCAGTACTGCTCGATGTGCTCTTTACCTTCAACCTGCTCGCCGGCCTGGTGGTGATTACGATCGCCGTCGCCACCACGCGGCCGCTGGAGTTTTCGTCCTTTCCCATCATCCTGCTGTTGACGACCATGCTGCGGCTCGCGCTCAACGTTGCCTCCACACGCATCGTGCTGGTCGAGGGCCACAAGGGTGCGGATTCAGCCGGCAAGGTCATTCAGGCCTTCGGCGAGTTTGTCATTCAGGGCAATTATTTCGTCGGCTTCATCATCTTTGCGATTTTGATGATCATTAACTTCATCGTCGTCACCAAGGGTGCCGGCCGTGTTTCCGAGGTCATCGCCCGCTTCACCCTCGACGCCATGCCCGGCAAACAAATGGCGATCGATGCCGACCTCAACGCCGGCGTGATCAACCAGGAGACCGCCAAGAAGCGGCGCGAAGAAATCTCACAAGAAGCCGACTTCTTCGGCTCGATGGACGGCGCTTCAAAGTTCGTTCGCGGCGATGCAATCGCCGGCATCATGATTCTGGTGATCAATATTTTTGGCGGCCTCATTGTCGGTATCGGCTTTCATAATCTCTCCATCGCCGAAGCCGCCAAGATTTATACCCTGCTGACCATCGGCGACGGCCTGGTGGCACAAATTCCCGCACTCTTCCTTTCGCTGGCGACCGCCATCATCGTCACCCGCGTCACCACCCCGCAGTCGTTGAGCGAACAGACTTCCACCCAGCTCGCCAAACCGCTGCCGCTGTTTGTCTCGGCCTCCATATTGCTCTTGATCGGTATCGTGCCAGGCATGCCGCATGCGGTCTTTCTGACCCTGGCCGGC
>CAIWNB010000423.1 GCA_903913965.1 uncultured beta proteobacterium | reverse complement strand
CTGACGTTCGACACGCCACCGCTCACCTTGGCATGCGGCAGGTTCTCACGGATCCAGCGCGTGGCCTCGATGAAATCAACGGCGTCGTTGTTGTGCTCTTCGATGCCCGTCTCAATGGCGAAAATATTCGGATCAAAAATAATGTCTTCGGGCGCGAAGCCGGCTTGTTGCGTCAACAGATCGTAGGCGCGTTTACAAATCGAAGTCTTGCGCGCGAAGGTATCGGCCTGCCCCACTTCGTCGAAGGCCATGACGATCACTGCCGCACCATAGCGGCGGCACAGTTTGGCCTGCCGCAAAAATTCGCTCTCGCCCTCCTTCAGGCTGATCGAATTGACGATGGCCTTGCCCTGCACACATTTGAGGCCCGCCTCGATCACCTCCCACTTCGAGGAATCGATCATGATCGGCACGCGCGCGATATCCGGCTCGGTAGCGACGAGATTCAAAAAGCGCACCATCGCCGCTTTTGAATCAAGCATCGCCTCGTCCATGTTGACGTCAATCACCTGCGCACCGTTTTCAACCTGCTGGCGGGCGACGGCAAGTGCCTCGTCGAACTGGTTGTTCAAAATCATGCGCGCAAACGCCTTCGACCCGGTGACGTTGGTGCGCTCGCCGACGTTGACGAAGAGCGACGCTGCTTCGATGTTTGTCGGCTCCAGTCCGGACAGACGCAGTTTGTGATCAGGCAGCGGCGGCACGCGCGGCGCGACGTTTTTAAGTTGTTCGGCAATGGCGCGGATGTGATCGGGCGTGGTGCCGCAGCAACCGCCGGCGACGTTGACGTAACCGGCCTCGGCAAATTCTTTCAACAACGACGAGGTAATCGGCGGCGTTTCATCAAAGCCGGTGTCGCTCATTGGGTTCGGCAGACCGGCGTTCGGATAGACGCAGATGTTGGCGTCGCAGATTTTCGACAACTCGGCGATATACGGCCGCATCAGCGCCGCACCCAGCGCACAGTTCAGACCGATCGTCGCGGGTTTGGCGTGACGCACCGAATTCCAGAACGCCTCCACCGTCTGTCCCGAAAGAATACGGCCGGAGGCATCGGTGACGGTACCGGAAATCATCAGCGGCAGACGCACGCCGGCTTCGTCAAAAAACTGTTCGATCGCAAACAGCGCCGCCTTGGCGTTCAGCGTGTCGAAAATGGTTTCGACCAAAAACAGATCGACGCCGCCTTCATGCAAGGCGCGCGCCTGTTCGAGATACGCGGCGACCAATTCATCGAAGGTGACATTGCGCGCGCCCGGATCGTTAACGTCGGGCGAGATCGACGCGGTCTTCGGCGTCGGGCCAAACGCGCCGGCGACAAAGCGCGGCGCATCCGGCGTCGAATATTTATCGCAAGCCGCGCGCGCGATCTTCGCCGCCGCCACGTTCATCTCGTAGGCGAGATCTTCCATGTGGTAATCGGCCTGCGCGATGCGTTGCGCGCCAAAGGTGTTCGATTCAATGATGTCCGAACCGGCGGCCAGATACTGCTCGTGAATTTCCTGGATCACCTGCGGCTGCGTCAGCACCAGCAACTCGTTGTTGCCCTTGACGTCGTGGACGTGTGCGGCAAAACGCTCGCCACGATATTCGGCTTCGCCCAGCTTGTAGCGCTGGATCATGGTACCCATCGCACCGTCGAGTATGGCGATGCGACGCTTGAGCAGATCTTGTAAGGCGGCAGTAGAGTTCATGGCATCCATAAAAACAAAAAACCCGGTCCGCAGATCGGGTCAATTTGCCAGCTTTACTGGCTATCCCTCCGCACCGGTCAGGGGGCAGAGCAGCAGAATAAAGAGGCGCTACGAAAAACGATTTCCACCCCTCATCCCAACCCTGTCACCGCTCACGCGGGGCGCGGAAAAATACGCGCTGGCGAGGCAGAAATCATTGATGAGTCAGAAGGTTACGCGTGCCCCCTATGATTGTCAAACCAGCCGCCTGCGCAGCCGGCAGACGACGCCGTTATACTGGCGCGCCTGCCTCAGCGGATGGAAACCGAATGGAACACTTCAAGCCAAAACAAGCCCACGAATTTTTGCAAGCCAACCCTGACGCGGTATTGATCGACGTACGCAGTGAAGTCGAGTTTTTATTCGTCGGCCATCCGGTTGGCGCGGTGCATGTGGCCTGGAGTGAAGCGCCCGACTGGGAGATCAATCCGCATTTTGTTGCCCAGGTCAAAGCCGAGGCGGGTATCGATCAGCCGGTATTGCTGATCTGCCGCAGCGGCACACGCTCGCAAGAGGCTGCACGCTCACTGGAAGCCGGTGGCTTCAAAAAAATCTACAACGTGCAGGAAGGTTTCGAGGGCGACCGTGACGACCATTACCACCGCGGCAACCACGGCGGCTGGCGGTTCCACGGCCTGCCGTGGGAACAGACTTGACGCAGCGCTGAAGAAACGATGCTGGCCGGTCGTGTGCGAAAAGATACGCGTCAAATCACAAGACTGCAGATCAAGTAAAGCGAGAAGCGGGCGAACAAGCAAGGCAGCCAATCCACCGCGCAGCCAGTGATCAGCGCACGGCGTGAAACCAAACTCACGCCACACTCACCCCGAGCAGGCGGCCGATCATAAAGGTCACCCCACCGGCCGCCGCACCAATGGCCAGCATGCGCAGGCCGCTGAGCATCGCGCTACGACCTGTGAACAGCGACAAGGTGGCTCCGACCGCAAACAGGGCGACGGCGGTTAATGCAATGGCGAGGATCAGCGCCGTCCCACCCGCACCGAATACAAATGGCAGCAAGGGCACCGCGCCACCGCTGGCAAAAGCCAGAAATGAAAATATCGCCGCGCCCCACGGCGAACCGAGGTCTTCGGGATTGAGGCCAAGCTCCTCGCGCGCCAACGCGTCGAGGGCGCGCTCCGGATCGGTGATCACGGTTTGCGCCAGGCGCTGCGCCTCGTCAGGGGCCATGCCACGCGCTTCGTAAATGAGCGCGAGTTCATGCGCCTCTTCTTCCGGATAAGCGGCGAGTTCGTCGCGTTCCAACCCGATCTGGTATTCGAACATCTCGCGCTGCGAGCGCACCGAAACGTATTCACCGGCAGCCATCGAGAAGGCACCGGCGACGAGACCCGCCGTACCGGTGAGCAAAATGGTTGCCGCATCGGCACTCGCCCCCGCCACGCCGAGGATCAGACTGGCGTTCGAAATCAAACCATCGTTGATACCGAAGACCGCCGCACGCAGATTGCCGCCGCTCGACATGCCGCTATGGTGCCCGGTGTCGTCGAGGTGATGCGCAATGACCTGACCGTTGCTGTTTGCGGTGTAAACCGACATGCCGCGCACCTTCATCGCCGCCAGCACAGTGCGCAACTTGCGCGGACCATGACTACGCACCAGACCGGCAACGACACGGGCGCGCACATCCGGTGCAAACACCGGCAACACGCCACCGGCAACCCGCACCTTGTCGGCCCAAATGGCGGCCTGACCTTCAGCTTCAGCGGCTAGTTCCAGGAAAAGTTTTTGCCGTGGCGTACCGGTCTCGGCCGCGGCCACCACGCGATACAGATAAGCCGCGCGTAATTCCTCCGACCAACTGGTGATTTCATGCATGCGATTTCTCCGGTGCAGGGCTTGCCCGCAGGAAACGGCTTGCGCAAACAGTACCACAGACCAGTAGCGCCGTCGCCGTGAGTGCCACCGCCAGCGCCGACTCTGCGACAAGCGGCACGATAGCCACCGCAGCCACTGCTGTAAACAAGCTGTGCTGGAAGCCCTGCAGCGACGCCGCCATACCGCGGTTATGCGGAAACAAGTCCAGCGCGAGCAGCGTCAGCGTCGGCATTGCGATCGCCATGCCCAGCGTATAAAACATGACGCACAACACCGTCCACGGCAACGCCGGCGCAGCCACCGCGTGATAAGCCACATTGCAAACCACCGCCGCAAACATCACCGCATAGCCGAGGCGCAGCGTCTGCGTGCGCGACAGCCGACCGGCCAGTCGGCCCGATAGGAACGCCCCGATGACGATGCCGCCGATGCCCGGGATAAACAACCAGGCGAACTCGGTTTCACCGAGACCCAGCCATTGATAAATAATCACTGGCGCGGCGGCGATATACAGAAAGAACGCACAAAAATTAAACGCAATGGCCGAACACAACAGGATGAAGCGCGTGTTCCCCAAGAGCTTGGCGTAATTGGCCATCAGCACCCGCGCAACAAATGGCTGACGCGCCGAGGGCGGCAAGGTCTCCGGCAACAAGCGGTAGCAGGCCGCCAACAAAACAGCCGGATAGAGCGCGAGAAAAACAAACACCGCACGCCAGCCGAAGGCGGCTTGCAGCCAACCGCCGACGATGGGCGCAATCGCCGGTGCCAGCCCGAAAATCATGGTGACGGTGGACATCATGCGCTGCGCATCGTCGCCGGCGAAACTGTCGCGGATCATGGCGCGACCGACAATGATGCCAGCGCCACCGGCCAGCCCCTGCAGGGCACGAAACCAGAGCAGCTGGTGAAACGCCGCGGCCAGCGCGCAGCCGACACTGGCAATCACGAACAAAGCCAGATTAACGAGGATAACGGGACGCCGCCCACAGGAGTCGGAGATCGCGCCATGAAACAGCGACATCAGCGCAAAGGTGGCGAGAAACGCACTGATGGTCCACTG
>CAIWNB010000422.1 GCA_903913965.1 uncultured beta proteobacterium | reverse complement strand
GATGGGCATGCCATCCATGCGTTGTTGATAGCGATAATGTGGGAGAAAAAAGAGGTGTCCCAGCTCGCAGCTCTCAGGGCATCAGGGGCGCTACCAACAATCAAGACTTTTTTCAACTCGGTTTCCATGAAAGATTGTTATTACGAGATTCAACTTTGGAGCAATCACATTTCAGGCGTATTGCAGTGCGGTATTCCGTGTGTTTAATAGTTTGACTTGTATGTATTTTAAATTCCATGCAACAACCCGCCATCGGTCACGATGGCGCGAAACGCGCCAGTCAAGTTGCGCGAAATACGCAGCGTGAGCGATTGCTACATCGGCGATGTCCTTTTTCGGCAATCCCGTATTGCGGACAGAAGATCCGAGTATCTAGGCGGCTCGAAACTGTTCGCGAAACTGTGCGACCAGTTTCCGCATACCATGCGAGGATTGTTTCTGGCTTGACGATATTCGCCACGTCTGCCAGCGCCTTGCGCCCGAGGCGGCTGCCAATTTCAGCCAGGGTGATTCTCTGCGGAGCGGTGAGGCGCAAGCGCCCTTGCAATTGCTCCATCAGAATCCGGTTCTCGGCAGCCAGATATTCGTTGCACAGCAGCAACGCCTCATCCACCGCACCTGTAATGCAGGCTAATACCTTTCGCCAATCCATACGTAGCCTGCGATTACTCCACAACGGGCAAGATTTTACAGCACGCGATTGTCCATGCCGTTGCCGATCTTGTTTCTATTTACCTAAAAAAACAGGGAACGTCTGTCGGCAGGCGTAGCGCAGGACCATTGCCCCATTGAAAACCGTGACCATATCGCGAGGGTCGCGCTCTCGACGACGCGTTTTCCGCCGCTCTCTCTGTTATCAATAGGGACGTGAGCGCGCACGACGTCACTTCTCTCATTGACAAGGGGTTACGGGCAGCGGGTGCGAGATGTGATTTGGCCGGGCGGTGCGGAATGAAAACGCAGAATCAACCGAATAGAGTGCATGGGTATCGATACAAACGATGTTGCTAGTGGCCCGCCCCTGATCGGTAAGACGCTCGAGCAGCGTGGCCTTGCGTACATCGCCATCAGAGTAGAGACAGTGGCGGCTTGTGGTCTTGTACGGTGTAGATCCGACCTAACGCACCTCCCGCCCCCTAAACGTCGGCGTCGGCACGCCGCTGAGGCTCGAGACGGCAACAATCTTATACATCGCCGCACTACTAGAGATTTTTTATGCACAAATAACATTATGAGTAATTTATGAATAGTTATTATCAAATATTTTTCTTAACTGAAAGCTATTATCTACTTAAATGTTATGCTAAAACATTAAAAAAGCTATATATCCTAAAGTCTAAACACATCTAAAACTGTCTTTGGCCAGCATCCACGACCCACCACATATTTAAGGATATCCGCCCCTGTCGTCGATCAATGCAATTGCATGCGGCTGGCTGCCGACGAAGGAAAGTCATGAAAATAAGTTACAGGTTGGTCAACTGCTCCAGCCTTGGCCTCAGCATGCCGATCGGCGCTGCATGGCATTGGATACACCAGGTAGATGACGAGAAGCATATGAGATCGGTCCTCGAAAGGCTGAAACGCATCATTCATCTACACGAAGGCGACGAAGAAGAAATCCTGCAACAAACCTGACACTTAACAAGGACCTCCGGTATGGTCCAGCGAATCTGAAAAGTAGGCATCATGAACCGCAAAATCATAACCTCCGAAAATCTGCGTCGCATCTTTTTGCAGCAGGCCGCAGGCTGCCGCATGGCGCTGGGCATAGGCGCACAACCCCGCGCGCAAACGATGGTTGCCGATACAGAAGCGCAAGCGACCGCGCTCGGGCTACAAGGCCGACGCTGGCAACGTGGATAAAAGCAAGCAGCCCAAATATGCCGCCGGCGCAGTTGTGCCACAACTGCGCCCTGTATCAAGGCGCCACCGGTTCTGCCTCGGGCGGCTGCCCGTTGTTCGGTCGCAAGCACGTTGCCGCCAAGGGCTGGTGCAGCGCCTGGACCAGGAAAGGCTGATAGTGGCTGGTGTGGATGTACCGACAATTGCCGGTGTCGGCACGCGCACGACATCAAGCGGGATGGATTGGGGTGTACACCTGCATCCTCAAGTATTGGCCGATTTGGTAACCAACCTCGCCGGCGAAGTCGGAGTGGGCTAATAATGCTGCTCGAGACTTTCCCGCCTACACGCCAAGCCGCACTGAAGCGCGTCAGTTGCGTGCGGCCCAGCGACTATGCGCGCAGCCGAAACGCTATTGAAGGCGCGGTCACTGGCCTCTCGCCCTACATCACCCACGGACTGCTCAGCCTGCCCGAGGTCCTCGCCGGCGTGATCGCCAAGCACTCGCTCGATGTGCAACACAAGTTCGTGTTCGAACTGGGCTGGCGCGAATATTTTCGCCATGTCTGGGCGTTTCGGGGCGACAGGATTTTTGAATCCCTGCGCGAGGGCCTGCTCCCGCAAGCAGGCTACTCAGCGCTGCTGCCTGCCGATATTCGCCAGGCCGCTACCGGTGTGCCCGTTATCGATACAGCGGTGCGCACCTTGTACGCCACGGGCTATTTGCACAACCATGCCCGCATGTGGCTGGCCAGCTATGTCGTGCACGTGCGCAAGGTGCACTGGCGGGTCGCCGCGGACTGGCTCTACGGCCACCTGCTCGACGGCGACCTCGCCAGCAACCACCTCAGCTGGCAATGGGTGGCGGGCACCGGCAGCAGCAAGCCCTATCTTTTTAACGCCGACAACGTCGCCCGCTACGCGCCTGCCAATTGGCACAGCCCGGGCAGCGTGATCGACCAGTCCTATGAAGCGTTGGACCGCCTCGCTCGCCAACCGATGCACCGCGCCCGCGCCGAGCACGAAGCGCCCGCCACCGACCCCGCGCCGATCGAGCCGCCTTTGCTGGCAGAGCCGCCGCCCGAGCTGGGCTGGACAAGGCCTGACGCGGCTGCCGTGGCAGGCCGCGAGGTGTGGCTGGTGCACCCCTGGAATTTGGGCGATCTGCCCTCCTCGCTGCCTGCGAACACGGTAGTGGTGGGCATCTTTCTCACTGACTTTCACCGCGCCTGGCCATGGAGCGAGCAGCGCTGGCGCTTTGTCGCCAGCCGAATGGCTGAACTTGCCGCGCTGCGCTGGCAGGCTGATGCGGCCGACATGGCCGCGGCACTTAAAGGCGCCCGCCAAGTGCGCAGCGTGGACGAGGCGCATCTCGCCCCCTGGCTGGCACGCTTGGCGGCCTGCGAGGCGGCACCCAAGCTTTTTCCAGCGGTCGACAGGCGCTGCGACTCCTTCAGCCAGTGGTGGACCCGAGCCTCGCACGGCCTGACGTCGGTCTCTGACTTGCTAGCCGCCCGGCAAGCCCCAGCCTGGTAAGCCTGCCTGGACCGCAATATGACCGACACGAACCAGCCCAACACAAGCCAGTGCGCGGCGGCACTGACCGTGCTCTACGACGGCGCCTGCCCGCTGTGCCGGCGCGAAATTGCCGTCTATCGCGACCTGCAACCTCTGCAGCCCGGCTCGCCAGTGTGCTTTGCCGATGTCAGCAACGCGGCAGTGCCGCTGCCACCCGGCACCTCACGCGAACAGTTACTGGCGAGGTTTCATGTGCAAGGCCGCGACGGTCAGCTGCTCAGCGGCGCCCAGGCATTTTTGGCCTTGTGGGCCGCCCTGCCGGGCTGGCGCTGGCTGGCCTTGGCCGGACGCCTGCCGGGAGCCAGCTGGATGATGGAGCGGGTTTACCGGCTTTTTCTAAGGTGGCGGCCGATGCTTCAGCGCTGGGCCGCGCGCTGGGACTGACCCGCTTAAACACAGCCAGCATCAGTTCATTTAATAACTGCTCATTTACTCACCCTAATTTCATAAGGCATCCCATGACATCTATTGTTCTCATCACCGGCGCCAGCGGCGGCATTGGCAGGGCCCTTGCACATCAGCTCCACAGTCAGGGCCAGCAAGTTGTTGCCGTCGGACGCGACGCCGGCCGTCTTGCTGCCGTCGATGCGGCGGTGCGGATTACAGCGGACACGACTACGCCCGAGGGAGCCGCACTGGCGGTGACCACCTGCCAGGAAACGCTGGGAGATCCACCGTCTTTGCTGGCGCACTGCGTGGGCAATACATTGATTGCCCCCCTGCACCGTACTCGTGCAGAGGCCTACCGAGAGGTGATGCGCGTCAACCTCGACAGCGCGGTGTACATGCTGCAGGCTTGGATCACAGCTCTCCAAGGTAGCCCCGGCGCCGCCGTGTTCGTGAGTTCGGTGGTTGCGCGCATTGGGGTGGCTAATCACGAAGCCATCGCCGCAGCCAAGGGTGGCGTAGAAGCCTTGGTACGCAGCGCTGCCGCCACTTACGCTGGACAAGGTCTGCGCATCAATGCCGTCGCACCTGGCATGACCGACACGCCGATGACGGCCGGCATGCTAAAAATACCGGCCATGCGCGAAGGCGCTGCGCGCCAGTATCCGCTGGGCGGAGTGCAGACGGCCGACCAGGTAGCCGACGTAATGGCCTGGCTGCTTGGCGACGGTGCGGCACGCCTGACGGGGCAAATGATCGCGGTGGACGGCGGCTTCACCACCGTGCGACCTCTGGTGAAATAGACGCGAAACAATTCGAAGCAACTACCGGGAGTTCCTCATGAGCGAAGACCTACGCTGTTGTGGCAGCGGCACCTGCATCATTGATACCGACGGCCGCTGTTGGTGCGGCCAAATGTGGGACGGCCAGAAGATGTGCCATGCGCCGCTCGCCGCTGCCCAAGCGATCGTTCTTGATGCCACGGCAGAACCGACACAGAAGCCGCGACGTGCAGCCCTTACCAAATTTAAAAAATGACTTGCAAACCCTTTAGGCCACACACCGCTACGCCCACACATTAGGTGGATAAAGCGCACTTGCAAATAGCGCCCTCATATCGGTGGTCACGTCATGCGGCAGGACACAGTTATGTCGATCTTGAATTCACTACGCTGATCACTCAACCCACTCAGAGCACTTGAAGGTGGCCGCAACAGATCAGGGGTTTGCAAATGTATTGGATTTACTCGAAGAAGCCATTGAAGGCCTCATAAAACTCAGCATTCAAAAGGCGTGAATATGAAGCCAGTTAGCTCAGCAGTAATTAAGTTGCGGGATCTACAGCTCAAAACAGACATCGGAACTTACGGCCCCAACGACACCAGGCCAGACACCCACCTCCTCGATTTGACCCTTGGCATTGCGGTCGATCAGGTGATGATTATTGAGGATGGCATGGCGTACGTGTTTGACTATGACCCATTGATTACAGAAATCGACCGACTCGCAGCCGACGGTCACTATGAAACGCAAGAACGGCTGATCACCCGCATTGCAGCTGCCTGCGCCGCACACCCAGCAATCAAGCGCATGGAGATTAGCCTGAAAAAGTCACCGGTGCGATCGGGCAACGGATCGCTGGGCATTCGCCTGACGCTCGATGAAATCGCAACCGAAAAACTTCGACCCGTTTAAACCAGGACTGACACGTAGCCGCATCTGATCAAGTCATATTGATTAGCCGCTCGACAATTGTCGATGCCAGCGATCAACCGTGTCACTGATTTGGGCTATAGAAAACGATTTCTGTGGTCGCACGGATTTTCTGTTCTTCTTACGTTGGGGCACATTGTTATGGCAGCCTTGTTTTTTTGTTCGCACTGGTTAATGACAACCCATCGATATCGAAGCGAAGGCGATGGCTCAGAATGGTCGCTTGCCTTGCGCACCGTCCTGACCGCAATCGGTGCGACGTCTTTGCTTGGCACGAGCTTGGTATGAGCCATCCCGTGCAACCACAGTTTCAGTCGATTTCGAGCAGTATTTTTATTAATCATACTCCGGGCATTCTGACCATTACCGATGCCAACACCACGATAGGCTACTGTCGCTACACAGAATCTGGAGAAATTGAGTATATCTTTGTCAACAGCGCATCCCGGCGAAAAGGTCACGCAAAGCAGTTGCTGAAAATCGTCGAGGAACGCCTCCAGCGTAAGCTGAGTTTCCAAACACCCCTCAGTCCGCTTGGCAAAAAATTAAAGGACTTCTACACAACGGAATCTTGTCAGGCAGTTGGGCCGGTGTGATCAGGTTTTGCGCCACGCCGATATCGCCGCGGCAATTGACGCGACGCTTCGGGTAACAACGTCGGGTCATGAGGACTTCGGCGAGCCGGCGTTTTTTTGAGTCCACTCGAGGGCCAGGTCCAAGGTGGTCATGAACTCTTCCACCACGATGGGCTTGGTCAGGTAACGAAAGAAGCCCAGTTGCCGCCCCACTTCGATGTCTCTCGACATGGCATTGGCGCTAATGGCCACCACCGGAATATGCGCCGTGGCAAGGTCCTCGCGCAGCGCCTTTACCAACGCTCAACCCCGAGTGTTTTCGTCGTCGGCCTCTGCGCGCTGCTATGGCGCTTTGAATCATGAAGAGCCACGTGTTGTTACCAGGTAAACCGCCTGGCGTCAGCCGACGTGATCACGTGTCTAAAAGCGCCTTTCTGCAATCGATCGGGGTTTTTTTATAGGCCATACAATTCACGATAAATCTTTACATAACGTAATTTAGTCGGTATTTTGCGCTGCCGATTGTTCACCGGTGCCGCTGTGTGTTGACTGCACGAGCGGATGTAGAAACGAACGTCCGGCGATGCGTCAGGACGGCGTGGGTAACGCGCCATTTATCCAATTGGAGAAGCTCTCATGAAAAAACCTTTACTGCTCATTATTGCTGCAATGACTCTTGGCACATTAGTCGCCTGTAGTTCCAGCCCTAAATTAACCAGCCAACAAATGCCTAAATCCGGATTTTTATCAAACTATGAGTCGTTACACCCGGTGGCTACAGGCGATAAAAATTCGAGGATCTGGCGCTACCGAAAGGTTGGGGTTAATCCTGAGACTTACAAAGGAATAATTATCAATCCAATCTATGTAAACCAAACCGCTAACGACAAAGAAATCACGCCTGAAATGTTGGCAAAGGCCAAGGAGGCCTTGCAGCAATCCATGATTTCAGCGGTAAAAAGCAGAGGCGGTATCACCATTGTTAATAAACCAGGCCCCGGGGTGGCAATACTTTCTGTGGGAATCACGGGTGCAGAGTTGTCTAATGACAGCCTAAAAGCCTGGAATTACACCCCGATCGGCCTGGCAGTCAATGCTGCTGCTTATGCTTCGGGAGTCAATGCTAAAACCCTCGCCATGTTGGTTGAAAGCAAGATTACTGACAGTCAAACCAACGAAGTCATTAGTGAAGCATTGGCTACCATTGAAGGGGAATCATTTAGAACCGGTGCCGGATCGGTGGAGTCGCTGGTTGAAATGGCAAAGAAAGCGGTCCGTTTAGCCATGCAAACAGCGGCTGACACAACCCCGACACCCGCCAAATAATATCTACCGTTCCATGCGGGCAAAACGAAAATGACGAGGAACCATTAAGAGTTCACGCAGAATTTTTATCACTCTGGTTGCCCGCACACCGGAATTTAAAATACCAACCCATTCTCCGGTTGGTATTTTTTTGGCCAACGCCGTCGTGTCCACGCAAGCCAGCGTGGATTCAAGCGGACTTCTCTGTAACCTGCCTGTGGCATTTATCCGTTTAACGCCCGGCAAAACCATGGGGGCGCGGCCAATGCTGCGCCTGGAAAATCAAGAGCAGAATGACCAACCCTAGTTTAACGTCCATCAATCGGCTATCCTCTTGCGCTGCGACATGCAAATCCAAAGTAATCAAATCAACTAAATAACATTGAGGATGATAGATGCCGAATTTTGCACAATCAATCAAAAATGAAATCACCCGCCTTGCACGCAGAGAAATCCGCAGTCAGACACTCGCTCTGCGCAAATCATCGGCACAGCACCGCAAAGAAATCGCAGAGCTGAAACGACAAGCAGCAGAGCTCAAGACTGAAATTAAACGCCTGGCAAAGCTGTCTGGTAACGGCATTTCGCCACAGAAATCCCAGGATGACACCGTAGCCCTGCGCTTTTCCGCCAAGAGCGTTATCGCTCAACGCAAGCGTCTGGGAATTTCAGCAAATGACTTTGGAAAACTGGTCGGTGTCAGCGGCGTCACGATATATGCCTGGGAACAGGGACGATCGCGTCCACGCAAGACCCAGATCCAAGCGCTAGCGTTGGTACGTACGTTTGGCAAAACGGAAGCCCGTGCCAAGTTAGGAAAAAGCTAAAACGCATCAAAGCCAACACCGCAGGGCCTGCGGGTCGCGCTACGCGACTCCCCGGCCCGGCGCACTCGACAGCACCAGTCAAAGAGAATTGCCAGCCACAGGTCAGTTTGTAATCAGAGGGGACCAGGCTTGCCACCTCGCGCGCGTAGCATTGCAACCATTCAACGATTTGAGGCAATTCCATGAATCTTCAAGAACGCGATCAGCTCAACGGCTTCCTGCAACAATTAGTAAACGTTTCGTTGCCACAAAAAGACGCGGAAGCCGACGCATTGATCCGCGAAGCATGTGCCAAACAACCTGCAGCGGCCTATCTTTTGGTTCAGCGGGCCATGCAGCTGGAGGCGGGATTTCTGGCCGCGCAGGCACAGTGTGCACAACTACAGGCAGAACTCGAAAAATCCAGATCAAACTCTACCAGTAGTTTTTTGAATGATGCCAACGCCTGGGGCAGACCTGCCGCAGCGATGGGCACACCATCCCTCGCTGCCTCTCCTGCGCAAACGCCGGCTGTGCGCCCCACAACTGCCACACAACAGCCATTAGCACCCGCTGCCCCTGCCTGGGGCTCCAGTATGCTGGGAACGGTCGCCACCACCGCAGCGGGCGTAGTAGCCGGATCATTCCTCTTTCAAGGCATCCAAGGCATGATGGGACATCACAATCAGGCGCCGAATGCGGCCGCGAATCCGCCTATGCCAGAAGCCAACAAACTCGCCGCGAATACTGACGACACGACTGATCTACAGAACGATTCCAACTATTTCGCGGATGCGGGAAGCTCGGATTTCGATTCTGGTGATGTTACTTAACCCGATAGAAAATCCGCACGCAGATCATTGTCCGCGGGGCCTACAGCCAACCACGGCGAAGCTCCGCGCATGGTCCCCGATGTGGGTGCGGCGGCCCCAATCACGTTTATTGTTTCGCATCGATCATGATATTCGTCAGTGTCCGCGCGTCGACCGGCAGTTCCCTGTTGCCTGGCGGTATGCCGCTGATGGCAAACATGTGCGCGATAGCATCTGCAGCCTGCTGGTCGGTGAGCGTGCCCGGGCCATCAATCGGCATCGTATGGCGTACGTAGACGAACAGCGATAAAACATTGCGCCCGCCCCATTTACGCAAGAAGCTCTCGCCGGCGATCGCAGGCGAAGGCGGCATCTCAGCTTGTCCGGCGCCGTTTAGCTTTCTGCCGTGGCACATGATGCAGACATCCGCGTGCAATTCTTCACCGCGTTTGTTTTGCGCCGCCGTATAGACACCGCTCCAGACCGACACAGGTTTTGACGCCTGTGCCGCGACAAGCGCGGCGGTGCTCGCCAGCGCAATACCGGCTATCAATGCTATCCACCGCTTCATGCGAGATCTTCCTCTTGAGAGGTCCATGGTTGATCGACATCGAGTTCTGCGACGGTGACGAGATCGTCTTTGACCTCGAAGCTGGTGCTTGCCGCGAGATAGCGGAATCCTGACACCAGAATGTCGTATTGGCCGCGCGCCGCGCGTATTTTCGCAATGCCATCGTCGTCAGTCACAGTCCGGTATGGGTGCATGACAACGAGCGCGTTCCTGATGGGCGTTTGCTGCTCGCGGTCGACGGCCCTGATGGTGACTTCACAATCAGGCGCACCAACAACGCTAATACTCAGCTGGATCGCACCGGCCGCATGCGGCAACTGCATACCCGCGCCGGCAATCGTCGCCTGCCAATGATGATGACCGGTTTCGCGCGGGGCTTCGACTTCGACCTCCGCAACATAGAGCGCTTCGGTGCCCGGCCAAATCTCGCGGCCGAGTTTCAGCGTATCGACGACCGCCCCCTGCTGGTCGATAAGACTGAAATCCCGGCCTCCCAGATTGCAACCCTCCGCGCAGCGCACGCCAAGCGCAAATTTGAAGCGCTGGCCTGCGACAACCGCAGTAGGCATATCCCAAGCCGTGAGCTGCATCGCATGCGGCTCGATGTGGCTTACAGCGTTGGTCGCCATTTGCTAAGCCGGTTCTTTGGCGATACTGCTGCCGGCGATATAGCCGTGACAAAGCGCTCTGCCCAACCCGTGCTGGTTGCCGCCACCACTCGCCTCGCCGCCGGAATAGAGGCCGGGAATAACCATACCCTGCATGTCGAGGACCTGCGCCTTGCCGTTGATGCGCAGGCCGCCGTATGAGTCGTGCCACACCGGGCAAATTGCCGCGGCATAGAACGGTGGCTTCACGATCTTGTGCATCGGCGCGTCCTTGCCGCGGCCAAAATCGGGATCGGCACCCGCATCCACATAGGAGTTCCACTTGCGCACAGTTTCCGCAAGCCGGGAGAGCGGCACGCGCTGGAACTCGTGATTCTTCTCGATCTTCCGCACCAGCTCCTCGATCGTATCGGCACTGAAAAAGTAGCCGTTGTCGGCGGTAAATGGCGGTTCAATATCCCACTTGTCGCGTTCGATCGTGCCGCGGTCGAAGATCGCCCACAGCGGCCCGGAGTAAAAGTGGGGCGCCTGCGATCCCTCGTTCATCGCCATTGCGGCATCGAGGGCCGGATTACCGACATACATCTGCCGGACCCAGTCGGCGCTGCAATTGCGCCAGTCACCCTGGACGTGCTGCATCGAAGGCTTCGGTACGCCGACGCGCGGACCGCCCGGCCAAACCGGCGTGCCGTAGCGCGCGGCGATTTGCATTTCGTTAAAGAAGCGGCTGCCCACCTGGTTCACCGCAATCATGTGCTCGTAAGAGCTTGTGCCCAACGTAATGCCTGTAGATTGGCGGAACTGAAACGTCGGATGACCTGGCAGCATGTCGGAGTAGGAGTCGCGCGTCGCCAAGCGCGGAGGAATATGGAAGCTTTGGGTCGTGCCAAGATTTTGCTGCATACCCGCAAGATTTGCGCCGATACGCATCCCGGCAATAATCCCGCTGGCGTCCTGGCCGTTGGGCCCGAGTAGCGCAAAGCCGCTGGAGACGAATGCGGGTTCGTTAAACGCGGGATAGAACATGCTGCGGAACTGGGGGTTGGCGCCGTGACCGCCGGTGCTCACCATAACCGCCCGCTTTGCGCGGATACTGATGAACTCACGACGTTCGTCGAGGTTGCCGTTCTGCTTGTAGCTTTCGAGGCGCGCCTTGGTGCTGCGGTCGAACCGCGGCGTATAGTGCGCTTTGACGCCCAAGACTCTTCCCGCAAACGGTTGTTCGCGCACGAGCTCCGTCATTCTGCGGTTAAACATGAATTGCACACCCTTCTCGCGCGCGCTGTATTCGAGGCCGCGAGTGAGCGCGGCGCCGTTCCAGACCGCACCGGGGCTCGCCCACTTGGCGGCGCTCTCCATCAAGCGCGGCGCGAAGTGGCTCGAGCTTTTGCCATCGATGCCTGCGTCCTGGCGCGTGACGGTACCGGCCTTGATGTCGGTCTTGTCACCGAGCATCAGGAAGGTAGTCGCCCGCCGCGCGCGGGAAACGCCCCCTCCCGGATGCGTGCCTTGTATGCGCGTGAAGCGCACGTAGTTGTCCATGAGAAATTGCCGAGTGGCGGGACAGTTATCGGCCCAGGCGCGGTGCAGTTCACGATCCTGGTAACGATAAGGCGCTTGCGCCCCCACATCGAGCACAGACCAGTCGGTAATGTCTTTGAACAGGAAATCGGTGTCCTCGGTCATCTCCGCCGGTTTGTGCAGCGGCGGCACTTTGACAAATCCTTCCTTGTCGCCCTGACCGGCGATATCACGCAACTGGCAGGGGTCGCCGCCGCCGAACGAAACCTGGCCGCCACTGTGCAGCATCTTGCCGCCGAGATCGAAGTTCTGATCGATGACGAGTACGGAGAGCCCTGCATTGCGCGCCCTGATCGCGCACGGCAGTCCAGACGCACCAGCACCAATGACAAGAACATCAACCTCGTAGTCCCACTTCGTACCGCCGGCATTCGTGCCCTGCGCAGACGGCGCTGTGACGCAACCAGCGAGGGTCGCTGCGCCGACACCAGCGGCCATGCCTTGCTTGATAAAGTCCCGCCGGCTGACGGATGCGGTCTCCCGAACCTGCTCGGGATTGATCATTTTCTTCTTGCTCATTTTCTGCCTCCCTTTCGCTATGGACGCGTGGGCGCGTCTCCTGTTTTGGCGAACTAGGTGATTCGCCATCCCGGAACCTTACGCCCATGTCATGAAGGCAGCAAGTAGCCGTTCATTCAAAGAAAGTGGGGGCGAGCAGGTCTCAGCGCGAGGCACGAAAGTGGGCGTTCAGGTGTCCGCGCTTACCTGAATAATCAATCTCAAACCCAAGGACAGATGAGTCGAGAAATCAGCGTTCGAGCTCTGATTTCTCTGTTCCCGGTGTTAAGGCTCTGCCGCATCACGTCTTCAGTCGTTGGTCACCGATACCCCCTTCCAAAAAGCCACATGGTTAGCAATCTGATGGGCTTCTGGTTTAGGGTCCGGATAAAACCAAGCAGCGGCCTCGTTCACCCTGCCACTCACTGCAACGTCATAATAGTGTGCTACGCCCTTCCAAGCGCAAGTCGTTTGTTTGGCAGACGCTTGAAAAAATTCCTTGTTCAAAGCGTTGGCCGGGAAGTAATGGTTGCCTTCCACCACAACCGTCTGGTCTGAGGTTGCCAAAACCTGGTTATTCCAAATAGCTTTCATTTTTTTCTCCTTTTGTCGTTTCAAAATCGGGGATATCGAACCAAAGCAGACCAAACCAATGATTGGGGTCTGTCCAAACAGGGCCCGCCTTTAAGCCCTGCTTTGCGGCAATTTTTTGAACCTTGTCGACCGAGTATTTGTATGAATTTTCGGTATGCAGGGTTTCGCCTTCTTCGAAGACAAACAACTGATTATTTAACTCGATCTCTTGTCTCTTCAGACTCACCAAATGCATTTCAATACGCTGCTGAGGGGCGTTGTAAAAAGCCCAATGAGCATACTGAGAAAAATCGAAGTTGGTATTAAGCTCTTGATTGGCTCGATTCAAAAGATTCAAGTTAAAGGCGGCCGTCACGCCTTGTGCATCGTTATAAGCCTGATGAATTATCTGGGGGGACTTCAATAGATCAACACCCAACAACAGCGCGCCTCCCGGCAAATACTTGCGGCAGTTAGCAAAGAAGGTGTCCACCTCAGCAGGTAGAAAGTTGCCTATCGTTGAACCCGGGAAAAACGCGATTCGTCGTCGGGTTTCCGGCAATGGGTCTGGCAAGGTCCAATCGTGGGTGTAGTCCGCGACGATCGGAGAAACGGCAAATTTTGGAAATTCCTTTTGCAAGTCTCTAGCGGCCGCCCTTAAGTAGTCGCCCGAGATATCCATCGGTAAGAACGCGGTCGGCAGCTCGAGCTGGCGTAACAAGACTCGAACTTTGGTCAATGACCCAGCGCCGAGTTCAATCAATTCCGCTTGAGGGCCGATGTGTTGCGCGATGGCCTTTGAGTTTTCACTCAGAATCGACATCTCCGTTCTTGTGGGGTAATACTCAGGCAAGTCACAAATCTGGTCGAACAACACCGAGCCCTGGACATCGTAAAAATATTTGGGCGAAATGTGCTTGACGTTGCTCGACAAAGCCGCCACCAAGTCATTTTCAAAGTGATTCACAGGGTGATCCATTACTTGTAATCCTTGGCCAATCTGAGCCCGGTTATTTGCCACCGGGCCGGTGGCGGGAAAAAGTTTCGATAGGTTTTGCGGGCGTGCCCTTTTGGCGTTGCCCAACTGGAGCCGCGCAAAACCTGCTGCCCCACCATGAACTTGCCGTTGTATTCCCTGATAGCCCCCGTATTGGCTTGAAAGCCAGGATAGGGTTCATACGCCGATCGAGTCCATTGCCAAACGCTGCCTTGCATTTGGCACATTTCAGAGTGCCCAAAAGCATGTTCCCACTCAAACTCGGTGGGCAAACGGGCGTCCGCCCATTGCGCAAAAGCATCTGCTTCAAAAAAGTTCAAGTGGGAAACCGGCTCATTCAGGATTAATTTCTGCAAACCATGGACTCCGTAGACATGCCAGTCTTCCCGTGGATTAAGCGGGCTGTTGGCTGGCACCCAATAGGAAGGCGCTGTAGCCCCGGTTTGATTCACCCAGGACCAACCTTCTGAGAGCCACAAAGAGGCATTTTGATAACCCCCATCCCGAATAAACGCTAAAAATTCGCCCTGAGTAACGAGTTGGCTGGAGATTTCAAAAGCATCCAGCCAGCGTTTATGGCGAGGCTGTTCGTTATCGAAAGCGAACTCGAATTGTCTCTCGAGCGCGTGGCCAAACTCACTCAGACCAGCTTCAAATTGAATCCACTTGGGTGTGGTATCGAGCGTTTCTGGACCCGGGGCAATTGACACATTCAGATGACTGCCAGGCAAAAATGGGTGGCAGGAAAACAAATGCAATGCGTCTGTCACCATCAGTTCTTGGTGCTGCTGTTCGTGGTGAATGCCCAAGGCGATCAAATCGACAATTTTCTCAAAAGCGTTTGACTGCTCCATCCAATACTTCATCGCACTGGTGACATGGGCTCGATAAGCCATTACCTCTGAAAGCGATGGCCTGGTAATGAGCCCTCTCTGAGGGCGCGGCTGACGCGGCCCCAAGCTTTCGTAATAGGAGTTAAAAAGATACGAAAATTCCGCACTAAATTTCAGGTATCCCGCATAGTGAGGAATTAAAACAATCGTCTCAAAAAACCACGTGGTGTGCCCCAAATGCCATTTTATCGGGCTTGCATCGGGCATAGACTGAACGCATTGATCTTCTTCAGACAAACGAGAGATCAGCTGCTCGGTTTGAGATCGTAAGACTTTAAAAGTCTCAAGCAGATTTTCATTGTGGATAATTTTCAAGAGAACACTTTCAATACAATTGCCTACCAATTAATGAAGAAATTTAAAGCGAGTTTGAAAAAATTATCTGCCGAATTAAAACTGTAATTTCGTCTACGGTTTAGGGGAACGAAGTCTATCGGTTTCGGACTCATCCAGTGTCAGGCGAATACCCAGCGAACCATTGCCCATTCGCACAGGCACTTTTTTCAGGCTGATCTCAATGGTCTTGATTGCAGGGTGCGACGCACATGCAACCGCAATGCGGGTGATCAGTCGTTCTTGCGTTTCATAGTGACAGAAAGCTGAAAGTCGGTCGATTTCCGCAATCAGTGGATCGTAGTCAAACACGTTCTCCATGCCATCCTGGAGAATCACTACCTGCTGGACTGCGATCCCCAGGGTCAAATCCAGAAGGTGAATATCCGGCTTGGTGTCCTTGGGGCCATAAGTTCCGATGCCTGTTTTTAACTCTAAATCGCGCAACTCAATAAATGCCGAACCTGGCGGTTTCATGGCCAAACCTTTTGTTATTTCAATTTTTCCAACAATTCACATTTGATCAGTTTCGGCGGGTTGTGCCAATCGCTATTGACCACCACCGCCACTCGACAAGCGGATTCATACGTAATCGCACCATCGTGATATTTTGAAGCGCGCAGAATCGCTTCGAGCACTGCACTCTTGGGAAGGCTCAGGGCGCGGTGTTCTTCGCTTGTGCGCTGACGACACTTGAACAGCGTCAGTCGCTGCGCAAATCGGCGGTTGGCGTCAGACCAGACTCGCTCGCCGTGCGCCAATCGGAGTAAGGCAGATTGGCGAACGGAGAAAATCGGTCTATCGAATCGCGATAGCGATCGAGCTCTCGCTTGCAAAGTCCCTACGGCCAGGCCCGGTGTCAGCGTGAGGAAAGGCGCCTACTGAACTCTTCACAGACCTGTGGAAATCTGATTCTTGATCGTCCCGCCCCCGGTTAATCAGCAGAGACATTTAAGGCGTTTATTTGAATTCAAGAAATTACAGCCGGGTGCTTCGCCCTCGCCATTTCATTCATCGGTGCGATCGGGAGTTGCGAAGCCCCCAAACCCGGCCTCATGCCAATTTCCTGATCCAGCGGAAAATAGATGCGGGGTTTTATCTGGGGAGGTTTTATAAAAGTTGATTATTTCCCTAAATAATCAACTTTTTTTAATGACCATTGGCGGAGAGAGAGTCCGTATCACCATAGGCGATGATATTTCCTGAATAACTTATTCTCATAGGAGAAACGTCAATTAATAGTTCAACCGAAGTCAATCCCATGCGTTAGAATCCGCTCATACAACATGGGTAGGAAACTGGATCATGGCGCGGCTGATCGAGAAGCTCACCCCATTGGGGGTTCGCAAAAAACAGACTCCAGGCCACTACGGAGATGGCGGGGGGTTGTGGCTACAGATATCCAAATTCGAATCTAAGAGTTGGGTCTTTCGCTACACACTGCACGGCAAACGCCATGAAATGGGGCTAGGGCCGACGCACACGGTGAGCTTGGCCGAGGCTCGTCAAAAGGCGAAGGAATGCCGCCTGACGCTGCTCGATGGCAAAGACCCCATCGAAGTCCGCAAGACAACCACGCTGGCCGAAGCATTACGCCGCGCCAAGATGATGACGTTCGACCAATGTGCCGCCGCTTACATCGAGGCGCATCGCAGCAGCTGGAAGAATGTAAAGCACATCAGTCAGTGGGAGAACACGATTCAGGCATATGCCAGCCCCGTGATTGGCAAGCTGCCCGTAACATCGGTTGATACCGACTTGGTGGTTAAGATTCTTAACCCTATCTGGCAGACCAAGACCGAAACAGCGACCCGGCTGCGGGGGCGGATTGAATCAGTGCTCGACTGGGCAACAACAAGCAAATTCCGACAAGGTGACAATCCGGCAAGATGGCGTGGTCACTTAGAAAATCTCCTCTCAAGCCCCAATAAAATAGCGAAAGTAAGACACCACCCGGCACTACCTTGGCAAGAGCTTGGCGAGTTTATGGCCGATCTGCGGGAGCGCGAGGGCGTTGCCGCCAGAGCGGTAGAGTTAGCAATTCTCACCGCTACCCGGTCAGGCGAAGTGCGTAATGCAACGTGGGCCGAGTTCGACGCTGGGCTGTGGGTGATCCCCGCTGCACGAATGAAGATGGGGCGCGAGCATCGCATTCCGCTCCCCACCGCAGCCGTTGAGCTGCTAGGGAAGATGCCTCGATTGGGCGATCTCGTTTTCCCCGGCACAAAGAAAGACAAGCCGCTGTCGGATATGAGCCTAACTGCAGTGCTGCGACGCATGGCGCGTAACGAAATTACTGTGCACGGTTTTCGCAGCAGCTTTCGTGACTGGTGCTCGGAATCTGTTGCCAACTCGTTCCCCCGCGAGGTCTGTGAGCATGCCCTAGCCCATAGTCTGCCGGACAAAATCGAGGCTGCCTATCGGCGGGGGGATTTGATTGAAAAACGCGCCTTGTTGATGCAAGCATGGTCCGACTACTGCGCGACCATCCAGCCTGTCGCCAAGGTAACGCAAATACGTGGCAAGACGTTGGCATAATATATTTCACGATCCCAGTACGGCCGTAGGGCGCAACAAGCGAAGCGCATTGCACCTTACGGCGTTCATGAGACCCAATGCCAGTTAGTTATTGCGCCCGTCGGGTTGCATCAATCCCGCGTAACGGTCATGGGTTCTTCGCGCGGCTGATCTCGGCCAGCGCCTGCCTCAGGGCCTGCGTCAGCGTTTCATCGGCGTGGCTCGGTTCGGCCACACCCGACGGGTAGTTGTGCCCGAGGATCACTGACCCCGCGTTGTGGTGTAGCGCGCGCTTGACCACCTCGCGCGGATAGACGCTGGTTTGCGTCAGCGTGCCGCGAAATAATTCCTCGATCGTAATCACGCGGTTTTGCGCATCGAGAAACAGCGCCATGAAAACCTCATGCGGCAACGCCTGAGCAAGGCGGCGCAGGGCGTGCCGGCGGGGATGAAGCAGGTGGGGACGGCGGGGGGGGAGGCCGGTGTATGAGGATGGGCAGGGGAGGAGGTTTCAGGGGGCGCCGTAGGGCGCCAAGAGGCTTGAATGGGCGACTTGCGAAAGGTCCGTGTACTGCCCATTGCGGTCATTCGCGGCGCGGAGAAATTGACATCGCGGATGGCCACTGTCTGTGCTCAATGACAGGGCTGTTACTCACCAGATGAACTGAAGACAACCTGTCCTGATTCCGAACGCACCTCCAGCGAAAGCATCCGCACTGGCAACGCTATTCGAAGTTGGACAAAGTGAAGGGGATCGGACATTGACGGATTCTTTTCATCTTTACTTTCGATCAAAATTCCACGCACCTGTGTCATACCCGTTGTCTTCAACTCAAAAATATCGGATAAGACCGACTTAACCTGCATCGCTACCGTACAACTTCGAATGAGCGCTCTTGCCATATCGGATGAGGACGCAAATCGGAATGTTGCTGGTTTTGGAAAGAGTGCAGATGCTCGCTCGTATCCAGCAGCAGTGACCCCTTTAAGACTCGCCGAAATGTCCATTGGATTATTGCCCTTTGCCAAAATGGCAGCCCCCATAACTTTCTCAACAACCTTTTCAACATCAATCTGCGCACCAAAGCTGTTGCTGGCGCGATATCGCTCGCTCTCTGTCTGCCCCTGGTCGGCGGGAATAAATGAATAGAAAAGGCTGGGCATGATGAGTTTCCCGTTTCGTTTCAAAAAGCCACCGGTGCTCTCGTCTGAAAACGCTACGACAACATCCCCCTTTTCTGCGTCGTATGAAACAAGGGGCTTACCCTCTTTTAACTTCTGGCTACATGGAAGACGCAGCTCGTACTGCTGTCCAGAATACTTCTTGTAAAGTTCTTCAATTCGTCTCCAATAGTCAGATTGACTCTCGTATTGGTCTTTGGTTGCAGAAACTGATTCAATCTCAATGAGAGTTTTCTTTAATTCTGGTGCGTAAGTTATGGCCAATGGCCTTTTCGCAATCGGAGGAGGAACTTCAACTGGCTTTTCGGCAAGCTTTACTTGTAATTGAACAATAGCCTCGAAGCAGTCCGCACGTTTTCTTGCATCCTTCATTGACGAGCAATTATCAGCTTGCTGCTTGATGTCCGTCGGAGAAGGAGACTTGCTTATAATTGTCGTATTCTGTGCCCACAGCAAACTGGGCCAGAGTGCTAAGACGGTTGCCGCCAGAGGTAGCCGCTTGCAATACCGGGCCGCACGGGCTACCATTTTTTTGGAACTCGAATTGCTTAATTTGAGCATGGCTAACCTCAATTAGCTGAAAAATTGTCACGCCAAGGCCGTAGCCCCTACAAATAACTGGTACCTCCACTACAGGAACATTCCATCATTTGAGGACCAAAGGGGCCAAGCTCGAATATTCTTATTGAGCGATGACAGGCTCGCTACTTCTTGGACAACAAGTCCTTGGCATCGCCGCTTGCCTTGTAGGCGTACTTGATGACATCGTCCCTAATGCGCTTGACTTGAACGGCCGCCTTGTCTGCAACAGGGGTGATGTTCCTCTTCAATTCGCCGGTTGCGACAATCGTCTTGTTCATCGCGTCGGAGAAGCGACGCGAAAACTCGGTAGCCGCACTCTCGATTTGCTTGACCTGTTCGGGATGGTTCTTCGGAGCGCACAGCAATTCAAGCGTGACGGCGGTTCCACCAACCAGTATGCCAACGCCGACGATGAATGGCGCGACCGCCGCGCCGCCAATCGTGCCGGCAATATAGCCAGATGATCCAGTGAGGATCATCGCGCTGCTGCTGTGCGCAACAGCGGTCAATCCGGTCGCCGCTGTGACCGCACTGACGGTTGCGCCCGCACCGCCAGCAGCCCCGGAAATAGCTGCAACTGCTTTGCTCTGGCTCGGTGCATAGGTACAAACGACCTCTGCTTTCGACTGAGCCTGCGCTGTGGCTATGCAAAGGACCAGTAGGGCGATGAATGTGAATCTCATGGCTGTGTTTTCGTTGTCTGGCGAGTATGTGGCTACATCCATTTGATCTTGGCATCCGGGCCGCAAGACCAACGGCGAATAGGAAATTTAAACGCTTCTTTTGACTGTCCGCGACTATATCGCCGGCTGGGCCAACGGGCAATCCCGCGATGTTTTCTGAGAACTCCCCATAAATTATTTCAAAGGGGGTACCCCACCCCCAAAACCTCCAAAACTACCGTGGGGGGAGGTTTTGACGGTTTGGGAGGTGCCCCCCCGTTGCGTTTGAAAATAACTCACCTTAAAAACCACTGCCTGTAGGTTTTCTTTCTTGGTGGATGCTACATATTGTTGCGCACGGCATTGAATGCGATTACATTAATCGCTACACCGTATAGACCCCAAGGCTGCAACGCGCCAAGGGATGCGGAAAGAGTCCAATAAAATACAGGCCTAATTTTTTCAATCTCGTTGTGGGTTGAGAGAGCGACTGTGAGTGCACCCCCTCTGCCGCCTGCGAGGGGAACACGAACACCGTGGGCAGAGTGAGTAGGCCATTGAATTGGCTAGTAGGCACCTACCGAAGTGCCGCTATCCCTTCAGAGGACTACCCCGATGTATTGTCATTTAGTACCCCCCACCGCTGCAGCTGCTTGGCCTCAACAGCCAAACGGCTTTCTGCGACTGCCTCAGATCATTGGCGATCCAGACGCGATCCCACCTATCCCTCCGATCATCCCTATCTGCGCAACAACGTGGTGGGCGGGTATCAAGATCGGCCGCTACCCAAAGGGCATAAAGTTGTCCCCACGCGTAACCGTGTGGCGGGCGACTGACGTCTTCGCACTAATCGATCAATCAAAATAAAAGCCGGACAGCATGTGTTTGCACGCTGCCCGGCTCTGGTGAATCTGCCGCCGCTATGGCGATTCTACCCGCGTTGTGCCGCACCACAAACATCTGTTCGGTTTCCAAAAAAGGAAACCATCATGCAATCGAAACATATCTATGACAAAAACAAATCACTGGCCGCAGCGTGGGCGCATAAACAGCCCAACGGACTTCGGTGCACCATCTGCGGCGCAACTGGGCCGACTCTCACGCTGGCTGACATTGATTTATTGCACACCCGCTTTGTCGCTCGCTGCCATCAACATATAGAGACTGCCCCCAGGATTCGCAGCATTTATGCATTAGTGCTTGAGTCAAAGCAAGAACCCGCTGTTATGCAAAATACGAAATGCTCGGGCGGTGCAGCATGAACGCGCCAATGACGAAACACGAAATCGTCGCCGCCGGTGACGTGAACGCACTCACACATACCTTGCGTTCTGAACTGATGGCTAACGCGGTGGATATCCCCCCGGAGTTGAAGGACCACAAGTGTTGGCTTCTCTATAAGGTAACCGAGATCAACGCGACCAATGGCAAATTCAACAAGATTCCGTTCTATCCCTGTTCTCGCAAAAACCGCCACGGCAGGCAAGGTGACGCAGCGGATTTGGCGAATCTCGGGACGTACCATGAGGCGATAACAACCTTCAACTCTGACCGGTCGTTTGCTGGTGTTGGCATTGGCATATTGCCGTGCTGGAACATTGTCGCTCTCGACGTGGATCGTTGCGTTGCCAACGACAAAGTGCGTGATGATGTTGCATCGCTCATTGATGAGACATACTCGGAAATCAGCCCCAGCGGAACTGGCATCAGAGCGTTCTGGCGCGGCGAGGCCAAGAACGGGAAAAACAACGCCACCGGCTTTGAGCTTTACCACTCCAGCCAATTTGTCACGATCACCGGCGACTGGTTCACCGATGGGCCGATAGCAACGCTCACTGCCGAGAAGCGCAGCCAGCTAGAGGCTCTTGCTCGCTCACCTGAAAAGCAAAGCAAGATCAGCTCGACGGAACGGCTCAAAGAATCAGCCCAGAACGACCCCCGTCTACAGGCGATCATCAAGGCGGGGCTGTACGAACGCGACATGGGCGGCGGCAAGCATTCGATCTGCTGCCCATTTGAGGATCAGCATAGCGACTTCGGGCGCAGTGGCGGCGACGCCGACACGGTCTACTACCAGCCTTACACGGAGGGATATGCTGAGGGTTGGATCCATTGCCTACACACACACGGCAACGACCAAAACAGGTATTGGGCCAAGATTGGATACAGCTCATTGGCGGAGGCTGGGCGGGCGATCCTGGCCAAATATCAAAGCCCAGACGGTGAGGGGTGGCCAGCACCTCAACCCATCCCCGACGATCTGCCACCCGTACCGCCGTTCAACCTTGAGCTACTGCCGGACGCGTTTCGGCCTTGGATCACTGATATAGCAGAACGGATGCAAATTAGCCCCGACATCCCCGCCGTGGGCGCGGTAACGGCACTATCTGCTGCCATCGGGCGGCGGGTGCAGATCATGCCTAAGGCAAATGATGACTGGATGGTCGTGCCAAACTTGTGGGGGTGCGTAGTTGCCCCGCCGGGTTTCATGAAATCCCCTGCGCTCACCGAAGTGATGAAGCCTCTTCATAGGCTGGAATCTGAAGCGCATCATGCCTATGAAGCCGCCCACACGGCTTGGGAGGCGGCGAAAGAACGCACTGCCATCGCTAATAAGGCAGCGACGTCAGCATCAATTGCCAAGCTCAGGAAAGACCCCAAGGCCGAGATCACTGCGTCACTAGATGAGCCGGACGAGCCACTGGCGACACGCTTCACGGTCAACAATTTTTCCCTTGAGGCCTTGGGGGAAGTATTGAAGGCAAACCCTAACGGTGTTTTGGCTTTCAGTGACGAAATTCATGGTCTTCTGATGATGTCGCAAAAACCGGGGAATGAAGGTTTGAACGACTTCCTATTGAGCGCATGGAACGGTGACGGCGCATTCACGTTAGACCGCATTGTTCGCGGGATCAGGCGAATTCAACATGTTTGCGTGGCTGTTCTAGGCGGAATACAACCCGGGCGGTTGGTGGAGCATGTCAGGGGCGCGACTCACGGCGGCGGGGGTGATTCGGGATTAATTCAGAGATTCCAATTGATGGTCTGGCCTGACATGCGCGGGGATTGGAAGCTAGTCGATCGGATGCCCGACAAAGCAGCTAGAGACGCTGCGGAACGCGTCTTTGAGCGCGTAGTAAGCCCCTTCCATGCACTGACGGGGGCGATAAAAACTCTGGGGGGCGATGAAGACACCATAGACATACGCCGCTTCGATACTGATGCCCAACTCGTGTTCTTCGCTTGGCTTGAGGAGCTGGAGCGCGAGATACGCGGACACACCCTGCCCCCAGTGATGGCCTCACATCTATCCAAGTACCGCTCGTTGGTGCCTAGCCTCGCTCTGATTTTTGCTGTCGCAGACGATGTACGGGGCGCCATCCCGCTGCGGTCTCTTGAGCAGGCTATCGGGTGGGCGAAATACCTACGCCCTCACGCAGAGCGGGTCTACGCCTGCACCACACACGCCGATACACAACACGCTCGCGCACTTCTGGCAAAGATCAAGGATGGCTCGGTTACCGATGGCTTCACTCCCCGCGACGTATATAAAAAAGGATGGCGTCTACTCGACAAGCTGGGGGTGACTAAGGCGACGGATTTACTGGCCGATCTTGATTATCTATTGCCGATTGAAACACGCAACCCAGCGGGAGGGCGGCCTTCTGTTACGTTCAACATTAACCCCAGAGGGATAGGCTGATTATTTTCAACAGCACTACCCCTCCACCGACAAAACCTACAAAACCTCCAGCTGAGTGGTTTTGGTGGTTTTGAGGGTAGGGTGCCCCAACGTTTTGAAATAAATTAGGAGAGATGAGCTATGGCACGACCCATTAAATACAGCCCCGAAGCCGTATGGCCGGTGATTCTCGAGGACCTCGCCAATGGTCAAAGCCTTTCCTCAATTCTGCGTCAGCATGATTTCCCTTCGTACGCATGGGCTAAGGGCCAGCTCCGGGGTAATGCCGAGTTGCGGCGGCAATACGATCAGGCGATCGAAGACCGCGCCGACCGGCTGGCGGAGGAATTGATCGAGTTGGCAGATGAGACGATGCCCGATGGCTTGGATGGGCCGGGCATGTCTGCGTGGGTGCAGAAGCTCCGTGTACGAATCGATGTGAGGAAATGGGCCGCGAGCAAGCTGCGTCCTAGGGCCTATGGCGATCGGCTCGAAGTGGCGGTGCAGACGCCGGGCATCAGCATCCTGGAGGCGTTACAAGCTGCTAACCGCCGTGTGATCGAGGGGCGGGACATTGATGGCGAAGTCATTGAGGAACATACTCCCCAGCTGCGGTGAGGCTCCTGCGCGTATCTGGACAGTAAACAAACCGAGAACAACGGTTGCAAAGCCAATAGTCAAACGCAGGTAATGAACGGGTCGGGTAAATATGGGAGTGATTAAGAACAGGATGGAACTCATTGCTGGGGGTCTAATCCACCTGCTAGTTCACTGCGCTCTACTCGCTGGAGCTTATTGGTGCTGGCCCACGGGAATTCTAGATTTACCTCTCCCTAATATTACGCTTAGACATTTGTTATGGTGTTGTGGCTCGTTTTTTCTTGTCTATATGTCGTTATTCAACATTGGCGAGATAATCAGAGACCCATCAAAATTGCGAGATTGAATGATTTAATATCACCGCAGTTTAGAGCGCGTTGCCAAGCGCGATCAATCCAGCTTTGTTCAGCAAAAAACTGCGGCACTGAGGACCCAACGCCCAATTTCGGTGAAAGCGCTGCATGAATATCTTTGAAGGCTCAAGGCGAATCGCAAAATTAACTGCTGCGGGTAACCGAGCAAAAGTCGAGTTGTCGCTTCATCTGGCGAAGTGTCAGCTACTTGCTCAAGGCCAAATTCTTGCGAAGGGCATTCACTGAGCACACCATGCGAAAAAAATTAATTCTACTAACCGTGATTCTTGCTTTGGCTAGTGGGTGCTCGTCACCGGAAGAAACCCACGTCTTCACCCTTTACGGCAACCTTTACATGAAGACGACCTTTCGTGATCACATCGCGACCTTTGATAACGCCCCTACGGACGCAACGGACAAGGCTATGATAAAAATTTTTGCAGATGAAAACTGGGAAAGATGCCAAACCATTGGTAGGCTTCTCACCGAAGACTGGAAACGCACAATGATCGGGGTGAAAGATGCCGGCGAGCAGAGGTTTTGGTGTGAAAAAGGACGATATCGGCAGTGATGGAAGCACCCAAGCTACTGCCACCAGTATTGATACCAAGGCAGAGCGCAGAGGATTGTGGCACGATGATAAGCCAGTGCCGCCTTGGGAATAGCGAAAAGACAAGCGTTAAAGCGAGCCGTAGGGGGCTTTTAAGGATGCTAGTGAAGAATCTCTGGTTTATTGCGGCACTACTATTTACGCCATACGCAAACTCGCAACCCGTCGACTTGGATCGTCTTGTGGGCACGCTGGGGGTTGAGTTTCAACCAATACAGATTTCAGGTTTGCAAACTGGGTGCACATTAGTTTTTAAAACTATTGTGCGTGATCATGCTTATCGCAAAGGGGAACTTGTTGCTTTGGCAGGAAACATTTCTTTTCAAAGCTTCGGCTCGAATATTATTTTAGGTTTAAAAGTTGGTCTGGCGGATAACTTTCTGGTTCAAGGTGCCACCACAAAAGCTACCCCCCCGTTTTTCGCGTACATGCAAACACCGCACGGGACCACGGCAAAATCAAAAGTCATTCAGTCTGAAACAGACCCTGGTTATAGGTTATTCGCATACCCATTCGACGATAAGTCGATGGAAGTGCTTGCTGATATCACCAATGGCAAAATCATAACAATTGGTTTCAATCGCGCAAAGGGGGGTATAGATGTTCTAGCTCCTCTGGACCTCGGTGTTGCGGAAACCACGGCCACAAATACTGGCTTCGACCGTCGACGATCTGACGTCATGCGGTCCTTATTTTCGAAATGTGTTGAAGAGGTAATTTCTGAAGTGCGACTGAAACTCAAGGCTCAGTAGGCGTCTCTAAGATAGTCCAGCCATCCTCGGCGTAGAGCTGTTTCAGACCGTTATAGTCGGATGTTTCTATACCGTCGCCGGGTAAGTCGTCCTCCAATCGACACCGGAAAGACTGTTCTTTGTCATTCCAGGCAATTTTTATGGTGGGGAGTTGCTCCGCCGCCCCTATTCCAAAATGGAAGCGTAGCCCGATAAAAGGCGCAAACGGCAATTCGGTGTCCCTGTATGCGACCGCAAATGGGATAGTCAATTCTTCTTCTTCATTCGACCGAATATAGAATTCCACTCTGACTTTATACATAGCTACGCGCCTCCCGTGACCACCTGCTGGCATTGAAGCGCGGTGGTGCTGATAACGCAAGCAATGTGCAGTGGCAGAGGAAGAATGCGGCGAAGACCGCACCGAGTAAAAATAAAAATTCTGCACGGGTGTTGCCCGAGCCATTGCGACAGGTCCAAGGCCCTACCCCCCCCAGTGGGTCTGGGGGCTTGATAGGAGGCTCGTGGCGAGCATGGCATAGCTGTCTCTACACCATCCTTGCCAAACCAGCGCGCCTGCGATAGGACAGTCTGCCCAGTTTCGTGGCATGGGCAGAAGTATGGGTAGGATTTTTGTGAATAGTAAATTTTTATACTATTCAATAGCTTAAAAACATTTTTGGCGGAGAGAGAGGGATTCGAACCCTCGATAGGATTTTGTCCTATACGCCCTTAGCAGGGGCGCGCCTTCGACCACTCGGCCATCTCTCCGGTATTTAAAACTCACATCACTTACATCACTACTAATCAACACCTGCACAGAGTGGTCGCAGGCGCACGCGCTATGTTTACGACGGCTTTGCCGTAACCACCCGGCCATCTCTCCGGTATTTAAAACTTACCGCACTTACGTCACTTCTTAT
>CAIWNB010000421.1 GCA_903913965.1 uncultured beta proteobacterium | reverse complement strand
GGAGTTTGCGGTAACGGTCGGTATTTCGGTTTTGATCTCGGGCCTCGTGTCACTGTCGATAACGCCCATGATGTGTAGTTTGATGTTGCGTAACGAGCATAGTCATGGCCGGTTGTTCAATCTTACGGAAAATATTTTTGAGTCTACAAAAGACGCCTACGTTCGTACTTTGCGATGGGTTTTGAACTATCAGGGGGCGGTGCTCTTGGTTTCGCTTGGTGTTCTGTTGGCAACCGGCTGGCTCTACGGGGAGGTGTCTAAGGGTTTTATTCCACGCCAGGATACCGGGGTCATTAATGCCAACACGCGCGCACGCGAGGGCATAACCTTTGATGAGATGATCCGTCACCAGCAAGCGGTGGCAGAGATAATTCAAAAAAATCCTAATGTCGAGTCAGTCATGTCGACAGCTGGTCAGGGCGTCGGTGGAACCTTGGGTGACAACGTTGGTCGTTACATCATTCGCCTAAAGTCGCGTGAAGAAAGAAAAGATGGCGCGGACGAAGTGATTCAGCAGATCAGGCGCGATGCGTCCAAGCTGCAAGGGGTTCGTCTGTTCCTCTCAAACCCACCAGCTATCCGTATTGGTGGAACCATCTCAACCAGCGATTACGTCTATTCCTTGAGTGCGACCGAATTGCCGAGTTTGTATGCTCCCGGAGAAGCGTTGGAGGCCAAACTGCGTACGCTGCCGATGTTGCAGGACGTATCGAGCAATCTCGAATTGAGGAATCCCGAAATCCAGATCCGTGTGCTCCGAGAGCGCGCGTCCGCTTTGGGCATCAGTTCGCAGCAGGTTGAGCTGGCATTATTTAATGCGTTTGGCGGACGTCAGGTGAGTACTTTGTATGGGCCGTCCGACCAATACAGCATCATGATGGAGCTGGATAGAAAGTATCAGGCCGACATCAATGCGCTGGGTTCCTTGTTCATCCAGAGTCCTGCGGGTGCGATGGTGCCTTTAAGCACCCTAGCCGAAGTGAAGAGCGGTGTTGGTCCGATTTCGGTGGCACATTTTGGTCAGCTGCCGTCGGTTATCCTCTCCTTTAACCTCGCGCCGGGCGTATCCGTCGGAGATGCTATCGGATCGATCAATGAAGCGGCCTCGGAGATTGTTCCCGCTGGCATCTCATCATCGTTTACGGGGAGTGCAAAGGCTTTCCAGGAGGCGTTCAAGAGCCTGCCGATACTGTTGATCATCACAATTGTTTTGATCTATATGATTTTGGCGATTCTCTACGAACATTATGGCCATCCATTCACCATTTTGACTGCGTTGCCTTTCGCAGGCTTCGGTGCGCTTGCAACCCTGTTATTGTTCAAAGAAGAGCTTAATATTTTTAGCTTCGTGGGGATCATTCTGCTTATCGGTCTGGTCAAGAAGAACGGCATCATGATGATCGACTTTGCGATGCAGATGCAGCGCGATAAGGGCATGAATGCGATGGACGCCATCATCGAGGCGTGTTCTGTGCGGTTTCGGCCGATTATGATGACTACCGGTGCGGCCATTTTCGCAACTCTTCCAATCGCCATGGGCTATGGCGCCGGGGCAGAGACGCGGCGGCCGTTGGGTATCGCCGTGGTTGGAGGATTGGTCTTCTCGCAATTCCTGACGCTTTATGTCACACCGGTGTTCTTTGTTTGTATGGATCGCCTGGCTCGTTACATAGAGACTTTGAGAGGGAAGAAAGTTGCGCACGCTGAGAGTTGATGAGCTTTGCTGTTGCGTGAGCTAGCGATATACGGTTGTATTTGATTGAAATGCTTGGCCCCGTTAGCGTGCGGTGATACAATTCGGGCACAGACGCGGGGTGGAGCAGTCTGGCAGCTCGTCGGGCTCATAACCCGAAGGTCACAGGTTCAAATCCTGTCCCCGCAACCAAACAAATCAACGGCTTACCTTCGGGTAAGCCGTTTTTGTTTGTGGCGTCCATTTGTATGTATGCGCCGTGTAGGCTTTTCCCGTCAACGTTTCACGTAAACAGCTGCCTTTTTAGGGCTACGCATCATTGCCTTGCGCCAGGTCACATCATCGGCATCGTTCGCATGCCACCACCGAAGCAAAGTCCGCCTGCCGTAACCCTCAGCGTGATCCAATCCTCAGATGGAATTTCAGACAGCCTAGCTGCGCTCTTGAAACCGGATCTCCTCTAACAGCAACGATTAACCGCGGCCTAAGGATAATCAGCGTACGCTGTTTGTGCAAAACACAGCGGATGGCTCTATACATCGGGGTATTCGATGCAATTAGGCCACTACATATCAAAAATCAAGCCTTCCGGCGTTATCAATCGACCTTCATGCCACCAGCTTTTACGATAGGTGCCCACTTGGCGATTTCCGCGGCGATAAATGCAGTACATTCCTGTGGCGAACTGCCGACTGGTTCGAGGCCTAGGGCAGCCAGTCGGTCTTTAAGCGCTGCAGATTGAATTCCCTTTACCGCCTCTGCATTAAGTGTGGCAATGATATTCGGCGGCGTTCCCGCCGGCGCCATTAAAATGACAAATCCGGTGACGATAAAACCCGGAACAGCTGACTCATTGATCGTCGGTACTT
Organism: uncultured beta proteobacterium; assembly: GCA_903913965.1. Taxonomy (GTDB): domain Bacteria; phylum Pseudomonadota; class Gammaproteobacteria; order Burkholderiales; family SG8-41; genus PALSA-1004. The sequence continues at coordinate 13,088 of CAIWNB010000421.1, read as the reverse complement.
CTGGCGCAACTGGAGAACGCCGTGCTCCAGTGGAAGCAATTGCTCTGAGTTTGCCAGATTTAACGTGAGTGATAGCCGACGCGACGTTACTGAACATGAAATCTGTTTCGCCGCTCAATAGGGCGGTTACAGCCGGTCCAGCGCCCTTGTAGGGTACGTGAATAAGTTTGGTCCCAGCCATGTGTTGGAACATGACGCCTGCAAGATGATTGGCGCTGCCGTTGCCAGATGATCCGAACGTGACCTGCCCGGGGCGCGCCTTCGCCAATGCAATGAACTCTTTGGTGGTTTTGACAGGCAGTGATGGGTGGGTCGAAAGAAAATATTGGCCAGAGGCGATTTGAGTAATAAAAATAAAATCCTTGATCGGATCGTATGGAAGTTTGCGCAAACTCGGATTGATAGAAAACTCAGGGGCAACCGCCATGAGGGTATAACCGTCAGGCGGAGCCTTCGAAAACAGTTCGGTTCCCAGCACGGTTCCTGCCCCCGCCCGGTTATCAACCACGATCGACACACCCAATTGTTCGGATAGTTTTTGCGAAATTAGGCGCGCTGCCGTATCGGTTGCACCGCCCGCGGCGATGGGCACTACCATGCGGATCGTTTTGCTTGGATATCCTTGTGCATGGCAAATGGTAGTTAAGAAAAATGCCAGCCCCGAGAGGACTGCATAAGACAGGGTATGAAAAAATTTAACTGTATTCATTGTTTGTTGCTCCTTCAAGTTCTATCACGCCGCATTATTGAGTTAACGTGTGGGGCGTTGGCGCCAATTAGCTAGTATTGATGAGATGCCAATCAAGGAATCTGGCGGTTGTGTGAAGTATACTTTCAAGCCGAGTTTTGGGTTTTCATTGTTTTATATGTTCTCGATCGTTCTTGTATGTATTCAGGCCAATAGCAATGAGCCAGACTAAAAATAGCGCCCCCTCTGCACCTACTAAAATGCTATGCGCACATCTCGCGTCGGCACAGTACGGTGATCTGACTCAGGCGGCAGTGCGTGAGGCGCGCCGCGGGATATTGGATTGGATTGGTTGCGCTTTGTCTGGAAGCACGCATCCAACGATCGGAAAACTGTTGGGTGTATTAAAAGAAATCAGCGGAAAGCAACAGGCTACTGTGATTGGACACGATCTTAAGCTTGGACTGCTTGACGCAGCCCTTGCAAATGGTCAGATGGGCCATGTTCTTGATCTCGACGACACCCATATGGGCGGTGTCGTGTTGCATGCAAGTTCACCAATCCTCGCGACCCTGTTTGCGCTTGCCGAGCGTGCGCCGGTTAGTGGGGCGGATCTAATGGTCGCCTATATCGTTGGATTCGAAGCGGGAATTCGTGGTGGGAAGGCTTCCCCCGGGCACCATACGGGCGGCTGGCATCCGACTGGCACGCTAGGCAGTATTGCGGCGGGCGTTGCAGCCGGCAAGCTCCTGAATCTGGATGAGCAAAAACTTGTCTACGCGATGGGTATCGCCGCCACCCAGGCTGCGGGGATGCAACTAAATCGGGGTACCAGTTGCAAGTCGTTTCATGCTGGAAAAGCGGCATCGAATGGTGTTCTCGCAGCACTCTTGGCGCAGAGCGGATTTGACAGTTCACAGGAAATCGTCGAGGGCAAGAAGGGCTTTTGCCATATCTATAGCGACACTGCGGAACCAGAGCAGCTCGTTGCCGGGTTGGGGCAGACATGGATGATCGAGGGCAACGGTCATAAACCGTACGCCTGTGGCATCTTGTTGCACCCATTGATTGATGCTGTCATCGCATTGCGTCAACACGCCTCGGCAGATATTTCGAAGCTGGAAGAGTTGGTTCTGCAGGTTCACCCCCAGGCGCTGACGGTTTCGGGGATCACAGAACCCGTGACAGGGCTGCAGGCAAAATTTAGCGCCTTGCATTCGGCGGCTGTGGCCTTTGTCGATGGAGCTGCGGGAATGGCCCAATATACCGATGCGAAAGTGGTCGACCCCGGAATCGTTGCCGTACGCCGTAAAATAAAGATTGGCGTAAATGAGTTACTGCGGAAAGACGAAACGCTCGCCACACTGACTACGGGTGGCGTAGGGTATGAGCTGCACATCGAACATGCAAGTGGAACGGTTTTTAATCCAATGACCGACTCGGCAATCGAGGAAAAATTCAAGGCAAACTCAATGCCTGTTGTCGGTGAGGAGTGCGCGAAAAGAATCTCCGATATGGTGTGGTCGTTGGAGCGCCAAACGGATGTTCGCGATCTTATTGCCTTGATGTCCGTTGCAACGACAGCAGGTCTGTCATTCCGCGAGCACTTTGATGTAGGTTGAGCGCCCACCATCGGCCGCGATGGTGGTTCCGGTTAGCATGCGCGATTCGTCTGAACCCAAGAACACCGCAATGGCGGCAATGTCTTCAGGCTCGCCAACGGAGAAGGGATAGAGTTTGAGCAGCGCCGCGCGTGCGCGTGCCGCCGGCGTCGCACTGTTCTCAGGGAGAAACTCCTTCGTTTCGTAGCGACTCTTATTGCGCTCGGTTCTCACTGTTCCAGGCGCTATCGCATTTGCGCGTATGCCGTAGTCCGCATACTGTGCGGCAAGCGTCATGGTGAACGACTGTATGCCACCCTTCGATGCAGAATAGGCGGGACGCTGGGAACCTTTGAGGCCCATGTGCGAGGCGAAGTTGATGATCGAGCCGCCGCCATCCGTAATCATGTGCGGAATAGCGTAACGGCAGCAGAGGAAGGGATGCAGCAGATTGAGCGCGATGGTCTTGTGCCAAATCGCCAGATCCATCTCATGCACTGGCTTATCTTCCAGCAGCGAGCCCCCGGCGCAATTCATGATTACGTTAAGTTTGCCGAATCGCTCGATGGTCTTTTCGACCGCACGCTTCACGCTTTCATCGTCGGTGACATCTGTATGGACGAAGATCGCATCTCCGCCAGAGTCGCGGATCTCGCGCTCGGCAGCCGCGCCGGTATCACGGTCAAGTTCGAAAAGAGCCACTTTCGCACCTTCCCTCGCGAAGGCTTTTGCAGTCGCCTTGGCAATGCCAGCGCCTGCACCTGTGAGAAACGCAACCTTCCCCTCCATCCTGCCCATATGGTCCAGCTCCTTGGTTAATCGACCGTTACCGCACCTGCTCAATATGCACGCCCGCCTCCTTGAAGACGCGGGTCAGCTTGCCAAGCTCTTTTTTCATGTAGACATTAAATTCTGCGGGCGTATTATCGTCGGCGGTGTCGAGCCCCGTGCGATAGAGTTGCGTCTTGAATTCCGCATTATTCAGCGTCTCTATCGTCAGCCGGTTCAGACGCGCGACAATATCCCGTGGGGTTGCAACCGGTGCAGCAAGTCCGAACCACTGGATGACTTCAAAGCCCGGCAGGCCGGACTCGGCGATGGTGGGAATTCCGGGGGCGGCTTGCGATCGCTTCATCGTCGTGACGCCGAGGCCGAGTAGCTTGCCCGACTTAATAAGCGGTAAAGACGTCGAGATTCCCCCAAAGAGGAGTTGTACGTGTCCCCCCATCAGGTCCACGAGCGCCGGACCGCCGCCTTTGTACGGAATATGCAGCAACTGGATACGCGCTGCGCGCTCGAACAGGACACCTATAAGATGTGATGTCGTGCCAGTGCCCGGTGACGCATAGCTAAACTTGCCAGGAGATTCCTTTGCGAGACGAATGAGTTCCCCGATGGAATGTGCTGGTAAGCCAGGATGGGCAGTCAGAATGTTGGGTACGATAACGGTAAGTGCGACGGGCATGAAGTCGCGTGCGGGGTCGTAGGGTAGCTTCGCCTCGACGGCGGGGCCGAAGGTAAAGTTGCTCGACGATGCAAGGAGCAGGGTGTGACCGTCGGCGGGTGATTTCGCCGCGATCTGTACGCCTATCACGCCGCCCGCCCCTGACCGGTTGTCAACAACGACCTGCTCGCGCAGCTGATCGGTGAAGCGCTGCGCGAGCATGCGTGCCACCATATCGGCAGCCCCGCCTGGTGGAAACGGGCAAATGAGCCGGACCGGCCGTGCAGGATAGCTGGTTGTCGCTGAGAGCGGCGGTTTCTCGGCCTGAGCGGCAACCCGACCAGCGAATGCTGCGATACAAATGATGGCGATGCAGCGGGTCAGCATAAACGTCCAATGTTCGATAGAAGTGGCCCCGTTTGTTTGAACAGGATCCCCTGATATATAAGTGGAATCCGGGCGGGTTAATTTGGGCGACGCGACGTCAATGTCGACGATTAACGTGGGATACGCCGTGGGTTTGATTTTATTCGGCTCTCGCGAGCTTTGGTAGCAATTCAAGGTAAGCTTTTTTAGAAGTAACGTCGTTACCCCGTCTGTGGAAGAACAAGCAGCTACTGAAACTGCATTAGTTTTTGATTAAGAGGATTCACACTTCACCACCGCTCAACGAGAACGCGTAGGGCGGAGGCGGGCTCTGTTTTAAGAATGGTTGCGGGGCTAGCCATGCTAGTGGTTTTAGGCAATATCCGGCACCTCTTTTATGAATGCTGTCAGCGTAGTTTTTTCGCTTCCCCATGGCATAGATGACGCCAATAGATTTGTTTGGTGGGAAGCAGTGGTAATAAATTAGATCGCTAGGTCACAGAGGCAGGTTCTGTGGCATTACGGTATCATCAGCATTGCAAGAATAAAAAATAAAAATTCAAGTTTCGGGGGATTCAAATGCGTAATCTGATATTGATTTCGTGGTTGTTCACGTCCGTTGTTTTTGCGCAGGCTTTTCCAACAAAGCCACTGCGTATCGTAGTGCCATTTGCAGTCGGCGGTAGTCCTGACGTTATTGCGCGCGGGTTGGCGATTCAACTCGACGCTCAATTGGGGAAAAGTATTGTGGTTGATAATCGCGCAGGAGCAAATGGAATTATCGGCGCGGATATCGTTGCCAAGTCTGCCCCCGATGGGCATACGCTGATTCATTCGCCGCCCGCGTTTGTGCTCAATGCGTTGGTATACAAAAAACTTCCCTATGACGTGATGCGTGATTTTATTCCCGTCACAAACATTGGAAATTCTGGCGGTTACTTGATGCTGGTTTCGCCGGCGCTTGGTGTGGACAATCTGAAGGAATTTATTGCTGCGGCGAAGGCAAAGCCTCTTTCATATGGATCGCCACCAGCGGGAAATACCCTACATTTAGCGACTGAAATGCTAAAGCAGAGAACTGGAATGTCGCTGCAGCACGTACCGTACAAAGGGGGAACCGAGACCTTTACCGCTTTGATTTCCGGTGAGGTACAGGTTTTGCTGGTTCCGCCTCCAGCGGCAATTCCCTACGTGAAGTCAGGGCGTTTGCGTGCGATCGGTTTTACCGGTGCCAAACGGCATCCGATATTGCCCGAGGTTCCTACTCTTGCAGAGTCGGGTGTCGCCGACTATGTAATTGACTTTACTTGGCACGGCTGGTTTGCTCCGGCGAAAACTCCATTGGAAATTGTCAGGCGCCTTCAATTGGAAGCACGTAAAGCGCTACAAGCGCCGGCGATGCGGGCCTTGATGGAAAGCAGCGGGTTTGAAGCAGTTGCGAATACTCCAGAGGAATTCAAGATTTTTGTGCAAACCGAGATGAAGCGTTATGCCGAGATCGTGCGGGCGGCAAATGTGGTTGCAGAATAAAAGGATTTGAAAGCCTTTGAGAGTGGGGGATAGCGCTCAGCGATTGTTAAATAATACCTAAGGAAAAAATAATGGACTTCGATATTAATGAGGTTCGTGCGGCGATCCGCAATGGGATGCCGCCTTTTGAAATCCGGAAAATTGGCCATGTGGTTTTGATGGTCAGTGATTTGAAGCGTTCCGTGGAATTCTATACAGGTGTTCTTGGCTTCAAGGTATCGGATATCTTTGAGAAGGATCTGATGCCGCAGGGGATGGTGTTCCTGCGCTGCAACCCGGATCACCACGGCATCGCCCTGGTTGGCGGGGCGCCTGGTCCCACTCAACGCAGCGAGTTTCATCATATGGCGTTTGAGTTGGGCACATTGGATGAGGTTTTTCGCGCGCGACAACATTTGCGGGATGCCGGCGCAGAAATCACTTTTGAAGGACGTCGTCGTGCCGGTGTGCAGGTTGCCGTCGAGTTTCTCGATCCGGATGGTTATACGCTGGAGCTATATTGGGGTATAGACCAGATTGGCACGGACGGTTACGTCCGCCCGAAAGATGAGTGGCGGGGTGCTGATACTCTGGAAGAGGCGATTGCGCATCCTCCGCCTGGCCAGGTCGCGGTGTTATTCGACCGCTCGCTGCTTGATCACGGTTGAATATAGCGTCGAGCGCGGTTTGACCTGGGCTACGGTCTTCTAGGCTTCGGATAACGGGGCCTTGCGCGTGAAACGCTGGTGCAAGCGGTCGAGATAGAGGTAAATCACCGGCGTCGTAAATAGCGTCAGAAGCTGCGACAAGGCGAGGCCGCCGACCATCGCAACGCCGAGCGGCCGCCGCAATTCAGAGCCCGTGCCTGTTCCCAGCATTAACGGGATGCCCGCCAGCATGGCGCACATGGTGGTCATCATGATCGGACGGAAGCGCAGGATGCAGGCTTCAAAGATCGATTCTTCGGCGCTGATGCCACGCTCGCGTTCAGCCGTGAGCGCAAAATCTACCATCATGATGCCGTTCTTCTTGACGATACCGATCAAAAGAATGATGCCGATCAGGGCGATCACGCTCAGATCATAGCCAAACATCATCAGAAAGAGCAGTGCACCGACACCGGCAGACGGCAGTGTCGATAGTATGGTCAGAGGATGGATATAACTTTCGTAGAGCAAGCCGAGCACGATATAGACGACGATCAGTGCTGCAGCAATCAGGTAAGGCTGGCTAGCAAGAGAGCTCTGGAAGGCTTGCGCAGTTCCCTGGAATCCACCGCGTATGGTCGCGGGCGTGCCGATACTGGGAACGGCGCTTTGTATGGCTTCGACCGCCTCGCCGAGAGCGGAGCCCGGCGTCAGATTGAAGGAGATGGTAATGGCCGGGAATTGTCCCTGATGGCTTATCGACAGGAAGTTTGTTTTGGTATTGTCGATTTTGACAAAAGTAGTGAGCGGAATTTGTTTGCCGCTCATCGGTGAGGTTACGTAGAGTTTGTTGAGCAGGTCTGGGTCTTCCTGCATTTTCGGGTTGACTTCAAGTATGACGCGGTAAGAATTGAGTTGTGTAAAGTATTGCGCAATCTGGCGCTGGCCGATCGCATCGTAGATGGTCGCATCAATTGCCGCTGGCGAAATGCCGTAGCTCGATGCTCGGTCCCTGTCGATGGTCAGATTAATCGCAGCTGCATTCGTTTGCTGATCGGACACAACATCAATCAATTGAGGTAGCTGACGTAGTCGTTCCAGAATGCGCGGTGCCCATTCACCCAGTTCGGCAATGTTGCTGCCGGTGAGGGTGTATTGAAACTGGGTGCGCGCAATGCGCCCGCCAACGCTAATGTCCTGGGATGACTGCATAAACAGGTTCACTCCATGGACGGAGGCTAGCTTACGCCGCAGCCGGGCGATGATTTCGTCGGATGACGCTTGTCTGCCTGCTTCGCGCGATTTCAAGGCGATGAAGAAATTACTGGTGTTCAGTGTCGATGAACCTAGCGTGTTGCCTACGCTGTACACATCCGGATCCTGTCTGACAATGTCAGCAACAGCTATCGCGCGCTCGCTCATGCCGGCAAAGGATATGTCTTGGGCGGCTTCAGCGACGCCTTGAATGTTCCCTGTATCCTGTTGCGGGAAGAAACCTTTTGGTACCGTCATATATAGCGCCACCGTAGCGATGAGCGTGATGAAAAATACGACCAGCGTCAGCGGCTGATGTCTCAGAACGATGATGAGCGCGCGCCGGTAGGCGCCTAGCATGGAGTCGAAGCCGCGCTCGAAGAACATGAACATCCTGCCGTGATGTTTTGTTCCATGGTTTTGTGATTTCAGAAACAGGGCGCAAAGCATGGGTGTCAGCGTCAGTGATACGACGACTGAAATTGCGATTGTCAGTGTTACTGTCACTGCAAACTCGCGGAATAGCCGGCCGACAATCCCCCCCATCAGGAGTAGTGGAATGAATACCGCTACCAGAGAGACCGAGATCGATATGATGGTAAAGCTAATTTCACTGGAGCCCTGAAGGGCGGCTTCGCGCGGGGACATGCCGTTTTCGACATGGCGATAAATATTTTCCAGCATCACGATTGCATCATCGACGACAAAGCCAACGGCAATGGTCAGTGCCATCAAGGAGAGATTGTTGAGGCTGTAGCCAATGAGGTACATCGCTGCCGCGGTGCCCATGATGGCCAGCGGTACTGTCGAACTGGGTATGAGCGTTGCCGGTATATTGCGCAGGAATACGAAGATCACCATCACAACCAGGCAAATTGTCAGGACCAGCGTGAACTCGACGTCCTCGACCGAGGCGCGTATGGTTTGCGTGCGGTCTGAAATGATGCCGATTTTTACCGATGGTGGAATGGCAGCAAGAATGCGCGGCATCGCGGCGCGAATGCGGTCTGCTGTTTCGATGACATTGGCGCCCGGTTGTTTGTCGACGCCGAGCAGGATAGTGCGGCCGTTTGCGAGCAGCGCTGAGGCTTCGTTGCCGCCGGCTCCGCCGTATGCCCAGGCTGCCATTCTCGCGTTTTCTGGGCCTTCCACCGCGGAGCCAATATCCTTCACGCGGATCGGCGCACCATTGCGGTATGCGACGATGACTTCGTTCCACGCCATCGGCGAAAAAATTTGGTCGTTAACATACACCGCGACGTTTTGTTTTTTACCGTCAAATGATCCTTTCGGGGCATTGACGGTCGAATTGATCAGCAACGGGCGGACATCTTCCATCGCTAATCCGGCGCGGGCCATTTTCGCAGGATCCAGCTGTATGCGTAGAGCGGGCTTTTGCTGGCCGTATACGCCGACCTGGCCGACACCCGAGATCTGGGAAATTTGCTGCGCGACGATGCTGTCGGCGTAGTCGGACACCTGGGTTAATGGCAGCGAGTCGGAGCTGACACCTAAAATAAGTATGGCGCGATCGGCCGGATTAATCTTGCGGTAGGTTGGCGGGCTCGGCAGGTTTCCCGGAAGCTGGCCACTTGCAGCGTTTATCGCTGCCTGCACATCAACGGCTGCTGCATCGATACTTCGATTGAGGTCGAATTGGAGCGTGATGCTGGTCGAACCGAGATAACTATTCGACGTCATCTGGCTGAGACCACCCATCAGCGAAAAGAAGCGCTCGAGTGGGGTTGCGACATTGGAGGCCATGGTTTCTGGGCTGGCGCCTGGCAGCGATGAGGAAACCTGGATGGTGGGGAAATCAACCTGGGGCAGAGGTGCGACAGGTAGCATAGGCCAGGTCACCAGCCCCACCAGAAGAAGCGCGGTCGCGAGTAGTGACGTGCCTATCGGGCGGTTGATAAAGATCGCGGAGATATTCACCGGCTATTTCTTTTCAGATGTGTGGCTGGTGGAATCGTTGCGCGACGACTCTTTTGAAGATGAATTTTGTTTTTTCTCGGGTGCTCGAAATTCGGTTATTTTTGAGCCGGGTTTTAATTTGTATTGTCCGTCTACGACAACACGGTCGCCTGCGGCGAGTCCGTCCTCAATAACCGCTTTGCCCTCTTGTATGTAAGAGACCTTCAGCGCTTGCATCGACACGGTTTCTTCTGCATTGACCACGTATGCAAACAAACCATTCGGACCTCGCTGCACCACACTCGCCGCTACCGTAACCGCTTTCTGACGCGTTCCCAGAACGATGCGCGTGTTGACATACTGGCCCGGCCATAGTTTCTGATCCCTGTTCGGGAAGACTGCTTTAAATTGCACGGTGCCTGTTGCTGTGTCTATCTGATTGTTAATCAGGGTTAATTTCCCGCTGCTCAGGAGCGTCGCGTCTTCACGTGCGTAAGCGATGGTCGGTAACGGTTTCTTGCTTTCGCGTGCAGCTCGATTAACGCTTTGGAATTTATCTTCTGGCAGCGTAAAAACGACTGCGATTGGATCGATTTGATTAATGACCACAATACCGCCGCTGTCGGCTGCGCGTACGATATTACCCGGGTCCACAAGGCGTGCGCCCGTACGGCCGCTTATGGGGGCACGCACCGAAGTGTATTCAAGTTGTAATTTTGCCGTATCGACTTGCGCTTGATCGGCCTGCACGGTGGCCTTGAGTTGTTCGACGTTGGTGCGCTGGGTGTCGTATATTTGTCTGGAGACCGAGTCTTGTTGCCACAAGAGCGTATAGCGTTCGAGGTCCATTTGGGCATTTTTCAGTAAGGCCTCGTCACGGGCTTTCTGCGCCTGAGCCTGCTGGAGTTGTGCCTGAAAAGGGCGCGGATCAATTTGTGCAAGCAAGTCGCCTGCCTTGACAGTTTGACCCTCGGTAAACGCAACCGTATCAAGGTGTCCGTCCACCCTGACCTTGACTGTGACCGCATAAAGCGGAGCGACGTTTCCGATACCTGATAAATAAACAGGAACATCTTCTTCGCCAACCAGCGTCGTAACGACAGGGACGGTGGCGTTTGTATTTTTTGGACCGCTTGCAGATTTTGTTGTCTGAAAATAGCGATAGGTACCACCCGCTAGCAGGATTGCCGAAACCAACACCGCGGACCAGATTATCTTGGCGCGTATCCGTAGTGCATTTTCTGTCATATTTTTCACTTGGGCACAAAGCAGTGCGGTAATAAATTTTTTACGTAAATGCGTTTACGGGGCCATACAGGAACAAACACGATATTCAATGGGATGGCGCAAGGTTCACTTGCTGTGAATCCTTTTCTTAAGAGCGCCGAGGAACTCTGCCGCGCATATTGTATGGGAAAACTATGCGCGGCTGCAGTAAACCGAGCGGAGTTGTTTAGGTGGCGTTTTTTATTTTGAGAAGCGGGCTGCAACGTTACTTTTGCCAGATCGGCAGAACGTATCTGGATATGCGGGATTATCGGCTGTTCTGGGCTGGCAGCAATGCTACTGCTGCTATGTAGCCCTCTCCGGGGTCAGGATAATAAAGGCGGATTTTTTCAAGCTGAGGGGACTCTCTGGAAATAATCAGCGCCGGGTATCCGAATGGATTGGTAATCTCGAATTTGCCGATCAGTTGCGCTAATCCTTTGCCTGTTACTTTTACTATGGCCTCCTTGCCCGTCCAAAGTCTGAAAAACGCCTGCTGACGAGAGGTAGGGGATATTCCCTGCAGCGCCTCGTACTCCGCGGTGGAGAAAAAGCGTTTTGCCAAGCGCTGGCTATTTACTGTTCGGCCGATACGCTCTATATCCACACCGACTGGTTGTTTATTCGCGATCGCGTAGATGGCCCTATCGCCAGAGTGGGCGAGGTTAAATTGAACCGATGGTCCTCCAGTCAGTTCTGGTTTGCCGTGGGGGCCATAAGCAAACGCCAATTTCGCCGGGCTAACCCCGGTATAAATAGCGAGCAGTTGACGGAGCATGCTGCGCGCAACGACAAACTGCCGAAATCCATTTGTCGATTTATGTTTATAGGCGCGCTCAAGTTCGTCGGACGAAAGCATAAGGGCGTGGCGAGTTACGGTTGAATCATCGGCGGCCAGGCTGAACTGCCAGACATCGGCGCAATTATTTTCAACCGGAACCTGCATGAAGCCTGCCGCCATAAGCGCCGCCCGCTGTGTCGCGCTATTGCCTGAGGCTTTCAACTCACTTACTCTAGGAGCGATTTTCAAGGTTGATCGATCAATTTGCGGCCCGGGCTGCCATTGCAGAAGAAAACGCGTGAATTTTCTCAGATTACTGTCTCGTTTGCCCTTGCCCGTCTTATACCTGCTGACGGACATGCTTTACTTTTTTATCTACCACATATGGAGATTCCGTAGGCGTTTGGCGCTGCAAAATATACATAATTCGTTTCCGGCAAAAAAGCCGGAGGAGATAGAAAAAATTGCCAGAAATTCCTATCGGAATGCCTGTCATTTAATCGCTGAAGTTCTCAAGGGCGCAACGATTGATCCTATTGATTTGGGCCATAGGGTCCACATTAATAATTTTTCGCTTTTACGTCCTTGGATCGAATTGGGGCGTCCCATCGTTTTGATGACTTCACACCACTGTAACTGGGAGTGGTTAATGTTGGAAAGCTGCCTGGAGCTCGGTATTAGCGTTGATGCGGTATATAAACCGCTCCGCTTGAGGGCTCTCGATCGGTTTATGCTTATGTCAAGGTCGCGTTTCGGTGGTAATCCTCTGCCTACTCGGAACTTTCTCTTTGAAATTAGGAAGCGGCGGCAGGGGGCTCGTATCATCGCTTTGGTTGCTGATCAAACTCCCGCGGCGACAGAAGAAAAACACTGGACCCGGTTTTTATCCCAGGACAGCGCATTTTTTGTGGGATCCGACAAAATTGCCAAAATATTACGCGCCCCCGTGTTCTTTGTGGGTATGCATCGATTGCGGCGTGGTTACTACGCAGCTGATCTGCAGCTTTTGAGCGAACCCCCCTATGAGGTGGGCGGTAGCGAAATTATCGAAAGGTATGTTCGGGCTACTGAAGCGCATATTTCGACCTACCCGGAGGACTGGTTGTGGATGTATCGCAAGTGGAAATATCGAAAACCGGGCTGACCCATATGTAACAAAGGCACTCGTTCGCAGAGTGAGGAGCTTTGTGTCGCGGTGAAATATCGAGCGCAAAGGTGTAGGCGACGTTTTGCAGGGGGGGCGAATTTCGGTTGAAAATTTAATATTTATCAAGCGATTGCAGGGCCTGTTGCCAGATTTCGACCGGCGCAGCACGTCTAGAACGAGCGCCTGCAGATGAATCATCCCTATCAATCCGAGTGCTAGCTGCCCCAATGTAACGGTTTTGTCATGGGCTGTTGCAAGTTCCGTAAACATCCTTTAGAATCTTCAGTCTTTAAGGGCATGAAAACGCGAAACGCGTTCTTAACCCTCTGATCTTTAAAAATATACAGCCGATAAGTGTGGGCACTTGGTTCTGAGGCGGTTCAATTTTCTTAGGGGAATTGAACAACTTTCAAAATAGAAGTGCTCGCATGAAGTTTTAAAAAACGTCAAGCGAGAGTAATACTTTGC
>CAIWNB010000420.1 GCA_903913965.1 uncultured beta proteobacterium | reverse complement strand
GCGCGCACGGGATTTCAGACGCCGCCTGCGGCAGCCATTGCTTGCCGTCTTCACTCGATTCAACGCGGAGAATTTGCGGCGCGCGCGCCTGCTGATTGTCCTGCGCCTTGAGAGCGATCAACCTGACCTCGCGACTCGCATGAAAATCCACCAGCAGCCATTCGGGATAATTAGGCGGGCCGGCGGATTGCCAGCCTGCACTGCCGGGCTTCAGCAGACTATCAGCCTCCATGCGTTCGCTATGCGAACTGCTGGTGATCGACGGCGGTGCTGCCGTCGATTTTGCAGCCACCGCGCGCGGCGACGGTGCGGCAACCGCTGCTGGTGATGTTGACGGTGCTAGTGCTGGTGCCGTGTAACGCAAAGCCGTATTGGCCGGCGCTGCCTCCTGCTGCGCGTTGATCACGAATTGCCGAAATGCCGGCGTGAGTTCAGCCAGGCTGCCCAGCTTGAGCACGCGCGGTTTGCCTTTCGCCACACCGCCATGAAACTCCAGCATCGAGGCGGCGGTATAAAAGCGCGGGCTGTCCGCGGCACGTTCGAAACTCTCGCGCCGCCAGCGGCCTTCACGCAGACCCTGGCGTGCGTTGCCTGAATAAAAATAAACGTATTTAACAGTCCGACCATCGCGCGCCTGCGTACCCTCTTCACGCAAAACGCCGCGGCCCTCGATCAAACCACGTTTGCAGCGGCCATCCCAGACCACGCGGCCCTCGCGCGCGATCTCGCGCAGGCGTTTGACCACGACTTCGGTGCCATACAATTTGCAGCCGCCTGACTCGACAAAGGCCGCCAGCTTTGGCGCAGCAAACACGTCAACACCGGACAAGGCAATACAGACCACAATCAGAATTCGGCTTAACAACATTCAAAACCCCGGCAAGCGTCACGGCAACCATTGTGGCGGCAATCGGTGGAAATATAAATAACTATGCGAGCGTGCTGCATCGCCTGAGGACACACGGTCGTGCGCTATGCAACGTAACGTCGCTTACACGTCCGGCGCACTTGCGCTGAGATCGGTCGCCAGCGCGGCACGCTCATCGAACACAAAGCATTCCCCCTGCCAGTGCCGGCCGTCGGTCTCTGCAAAATATTTCAGAATGCCGCCGTCCAACTGCAACACATTGGTCAACCCGAGCTCGTGCATATACAGCGCGGCTTTTTCGCAGCGGATACCACCGGTGCAATAGCTGACCACCGTCTTGCCCTCAAGGGCCGCGCGGTGCGCCCGCACCGCCTGCGGAAATTCCGTGAACTTGCTGATCCGCCAGTCGATGGCATTCGCAAATTTGCCGACATCCACTTCGAAATCATTGCGCGTGTCGAGCATGACCACCGGCTGGCCGGCGTCATCGTGACCACGATCGAGCCACTGCGCCAATGTTTGCGCATCGATCACCGGTGCGCGCTGTGCGGCCGGTCGGATCGTCGGATGATCCATGCGGATGATTTCCTTTTTGACCTTGACCTTGAAGCGCTTGAACGGCACGCGCGCCGACCAGCTTTCCTTGGCATGCAAGGTTTCAAACCCCGGCACTTTGCGCAAACAATCAAGCATCTCGCGGCATGGTGCCGCCTCGCCTGCAAAAAATGCGTTGAGCCCTTCTGGCGTCACCAGGATGGTGCCTTTAACGCCTAACGCGCTACCCGCCGCCTCAAGCGTACGGCGTGTTGATTGCGGATCAGCGACCGGCGAAAAACGGTAGGCAGCGAGATTCAAGATCGGCATGGTCATGAAGAACGGTTCCAAAATGCGGTTTACAGCGCGCAATGGTGCCGCAAAAACGGGCAGCCGCACAATCGACATCCATCGACAGACTGCGGGTATCGATGCGGGCGGTTATTGAAACAGCCGCGCTGACGGCCTTCAGACATCATCATCCCGGCGCCAATACGGTTAGCTGGATAACGCGTGCAAGGAGATGGTGGTGGAGTCAGATATTATCCGCAAACAGCCATTTTTGCTCACTCGCGGGCTGACGCTTTGAGACGTTATAGGGCGTGTTGTCGAGGAAATCTGTCCCGGCCCTCAAGCGCCCCACCATTCCTCGCCTGAAATTGTTGCTGACCCGGGGGGGCCGATCGAAACGTAATCAATTCGATCTCGCTTTCCGGAATCGAACCCGCGTCTGCAGTCCCCTCAGCGCAAGTCGTACCAGACCCCTCGGCCACTGCCGTGTTGGTTCAGCGTGCCGCGTTCGACCAGCACCCGGAAATGCTGCTTGAGCGTGTTGCGGCTGGCGCCGGTCAGCTTGATGGCCTCGCCAATGGTGACGCGGCCATGCTCGCGGGCGAACTCGACGATCTGTAGCTGCAGTTCAGGCATGGCTGCCAGCACGATCTTCTCGCGCTCGACCTTCTTCTCCAATCGCCGGACCTGCTCAGCCAGGGAGCGTAGGAAGAATATGAGCCATGGCTGCCAGTTCGGTGACTCCGTGGGGATCGTGCCCTGCGTCTGTCGCAGTGCCAGGTAATAAGCTTCCTTGCTCTGCTCGATCACACTTTCCAGCGAGCTGTACGGCACGTAGGCGTAGCCAGCCTGCAGGAGCATGAGCGTGGTCAGCACACGGGAGAGACGCCCGTTGCCGTCCTGAAACGGATGAATCTCCAGGAAGACAACGACACAGAGGGCGATGATCAGTAACGGATGCAGACGGGCTGCCTCGCGCTCCTGGTTCACCCAAGCCACCAGTTCCGTCATCAGGCGAGGCGTATCGAAGGGCGAAGCGGTCTGAAACACGATACCGATCTGCGCGCCCGTCTCGTCGAACGCGGCGACGCTGTTAGAGTTGGTCTTGTAGTTGCCGCGATGCCGGGTGTCCTTTTCGCTGTAGCGCAGCAGTATCTGGTGCAACTGCTTGATGTGGTTCTCGGTGAACGGGATGTCCTGCCAGGAAGAAAACACCAGGTCCATCAACTCGGCATAGCCGGCAACCTCCTGCTCGTCGCGGGTGGCGAAGGACTTGATCGCCAAGCTCGACAGCAACAACTCCACCTCCCGGTCGGACAGCTTGCTGCCCTCGATGCGGGTGGATGAACCAATACTCTCGATGGTGGCGACGCGCCGCAGGGCCGACAGTCGGTCGGGCGCGAGCGTGCCCAAAGCGCGCCAAGCGCCTTTGAACTCGTCGATTCTGGCGATGAGGCTCAGGATCTCCGTTGTGATCTGGATGGTGTCGGCTCTCAGCATGAACCAATACTACACCCATTTGCACCCAATCTAGCGCGGTTTGGATCGTACGGAAAATGGCGAGGTTACGCCCATACACTACAACTAGCCCTTCAAGAAGATGTATCAGTTCCGCCATAAGCTGCGCGCTGCGCGAAAACCCGTAGCAAAAACGCAGCTTTAGTGTAGTGTCAGAAATAAAGGCGCGCTACCGATGTGCAATGGTTTTTATCGCACTCCATTTTGCGCTAAATGTTTGAAAGGATTGGTGGTGGAGAAGGGCTGTAATTACAACCACCCCTTCATCAAGGATCGAATTATAGCGCATGTCCGCGTGGTTGCGCGGGGCTTCAAAGCCGGAGTGGCTCAAAGCGAGGCAAAGAGTTCGATTCCGCGAAAATCAATCGAACTGCAGACCATCTAGCGCAAAAACGATCAGTTCAGGGGATCGACGTCAAGATGGACGACTGATCCACAAGGTGCGGGGATAACGCCGAATCACGGCATCAGTCCGACTAAGCCAAGCAGCAAGCGATTACACAAGTGAGATCGGCCGCGCCACCTTCGGCCGACGCGCCGAGCTTGCAGTTTGAAGATTTGCTTCCCGAGAGAGGATTCGGAGCATGGCTTGATCGTTATGGAAGGCGCGGAAAGCATCAGCTACTGCGTTGTCGAGGAAGGTCGCCGTGGTCTGCCCATCAGTCGGGTCGGAAACGACTCCGTCCGGGATTTCTCTTGACCAGCTCCTGGCGGCTCGAAATCCACTTACCAGATGAGAAAAGTAAGGCCAAGCGTGATCCAGATGCGCGTCTTCGATGGTGACCATCTTGCCGGTCAACTCGCACTCGACCCGGCCCTGATCGTCTCCGTAGTGGACGAAGGCCTGTTTCTTGGCTTGAATAAGGTCGAGCGCGACGGCTTGCCGGCAGGCGTTGTAAAAGTCCTGCGAACGGCCCTTCGGTTTGCCCTTTACGGCGTCGATATATGAGAAGTCGGTAGCACTTCCGTCCTGGCGAACAACCCAGAACCCCGAGCTGCTCCAGCCGGTCCCCGTATTCAGCCGGCGCTCGAATCGGGCGATCTGGCCTGCCCCTTTCGTTGGCTCCCCTACTGCGTCGAGCACTGGGTCATACCGGTCGATGAGCGCTACAAGGTCTGAATAATCGTCCTGATTTGTGACGCACTGGCCATCCTGATACCGGTGGAGCAGTGCCTTGAAATGCTCAAGTGCGCTGCTTTGGGTCCGGAAACTCCGGATACCAATCACGACGGGCTTTGCCATTCTTACTTCTCAATTCTTGAATCGGTAACAACCACTGGCTACTGGCGTTGGGTTTGAATTGTGGACTGAAAGTCGGAATAAGCGTCGCCTAAATGACGCGTCTTACTCAGCTTCAATTGTGAAATCATCGTTCGACCTCGGCTAAAAATGTTGTTCCAACCACTTTGTCCCGGCACTTCATCACCCACACAAAGTGATACTTTTTTGAAAATCGTATGACACCCGCATCTGCATTTCATACGACCCATTTCTATGCCGGCGATTCTCGCGGTCAAAGATAACCGGCAAAAACCGATAGATTCAACCTTGTGATCAAGAATAAATTCTCAACTCAAAGAATCCATAGTCAATAACTCTTATTAATGAACTTGACTGCGCTCAATGGCTTTCATTACTTCATCAATAACCAGACGTGCCCCATCATTTGACAGGTGGTTTCCATCAAAATAGAGTTGCTTGCCATCTAGTTGCACTGCACATCGACCCTTAATAGTCGTGTCACACAACACCTTTTCAGGTCGAATTCTAATCAAGTTTTGGTGTTCGCCCAATTCATCGAATGCAACGTTAACATTCCTATTTCTATCAATGACACGTTCGAATTTTGTGGAAATATCTTTACTAAAATTTGCATCTCCAAATCCAAGGCTCTTTGCATAAAAAATAGGCACATCAAATCCAACCTCAGGGATCGGATATATAAGAACCACTGTCTTGCCCTTACTTAATAGATCTGAAACTGTTTTCTGGTATGCGCGAAGGATATTATCTTTTCTAACATCTTGTGGCAAGGAGAAGCTATCCTTAAGGGCTGCTGCTTGAATTTGACGGGCACCTCTACCACCCTCACCATTATCGAAGTCATCCCCTTCAACATAAAACTGCCAGAAAGATGAAACGATCACAGTGGATATATTTTTTAGGTATATGTCAGCTAATACCTTCTGGGCATATTGCTCACATCCCTCAGGAGGAAGTATCTTGACATCAACCGAAGCTGGGCATCTATATTTTGTATATTGAAAAAAACTCTTCCCCCCACTAGCGAATGATTTCTCAAGTTCCCAAACTAGCGCAGACGCGTAGCTATCTCCCCAAATTGCATATTGCGGTTGCTTTGACTTATCACCACGAATACACCCTTTAATCTCAGATTCCCCACCTTTAACATCACACCCTCCGGTCTCCCACATTTTTGCGTGACTTTCAGCAATATCAATGACATTCCTCTGAGCTTGAGACAATCTATTCTTAAAACCATCACTCTGGTTTCCTAGCAGTCCACCAAGCGAAAATAATAATGTTCCACATAAACTCATCACGAAAACCTGGCGCCTATTAAATGACTCTCTATTTCTACAGGGTGTTTCGATGTATTTCCATGTTAAATAGGCCAAAAATATAGACGCAAATGACAGGCCCAACATGAGCAATGAATCAGGCTCCTTTAAGCTCCTGTATTTTGCAAACGCAAATAGCGGCTGATGCCATAAATATGCACTATAACTAATAAGTCCAATTCCGACGAAAATTTTGCTACCAAGCAGTTGCCCAACATACGTTCTATGCGTGGCAAATAAGATGATAAGTGCAGCGCCAACGGTAGGCAGGAGCGCGTAAAATCCAGGAAATGGTGTCTGCCTATCAAAGGCAATTACTGAATACACGATCAATAACAATCCGACCATGCTTATTGATTGATCTATTTTTGCATGAAATTCTCTAACATTTCTATCAGCCAAATAAAACGCCGTCATTGCCCCAATCAACAATTCCCAGCTGCGTGTTGGCAATAGATAAAATGTCGGCGTTGGTTTATTCAACGCACCCCATTGGGCCGCAAACAAGCTGGCAAACAATACGAATAAAAGTATCGAAGCAATCCATTTCTTGCCTAGCTTCCACGTCAACATCAGGAAAATTGGGAACAATACATAGTACTGTTCCTCAACAGCAAGAGACCATGTGTGCAATAGAGGCTTGAGTTCATTAGCTGTCGCAAAATAGCCAGACTCCCTCCAAAATAATATATTAGAAGAGAATAAGGAAACTGCAATCAGGCTATTTGAGAAATCGACAGCATCACTCGGCATAAACCAAAGCCACGCGAACGGAATGCAAGCCAACATAACGACAAACAATGCAGGCAATATCCTTCGAGCTCTCCGTTCATAAAATCTTAGTAACGAAAAATTATGATCTTTTAGCTCTGCAACAATTATTGATGTGATGAGATAACCACTAATTACAAAGAACACATCAACGCCAACAAAACCTCCGCCAAACGCTTGGAAGCCCGCATGAAAAAGGATAACTGGGATTACAGCTAATGTCCGAAGACCGTCTATCTCTCTCCTGTATTGCATCTATTATTCGCCTCTACCAAATGCCATTTAAAATACGATTTCCGAAAATTACAGAAATAACCAATCAGCCTCGAAACTATCGAAAAACTGAACTGCCCAAACAAACCAATATGAAAACACACATTGCCCAATAAAATATAATGAATTATTTTCATTAAAAAAATGACGTATTTCATTACTTTTCTAAGTGCATGCTCAGCTGAGTTTCATTGTCGCAGATATGATCCTTCTCGCGTCAGAAAACATCTTCACCTCAGCCAGTTCTTTGTTCCAAATTTTATTCGACGCAATGCCTGGGGCCAGTGGATCCACACCACAGGTCAACGCGCCAACTGGACTTTACAGCCTCGACTTATTCTCCAAACTCACTCGGTCGATTTGCTAAGTTGTTTTGCGCTTGCAAGAAGCCTCTCGATTGAGCAGCTCAGCGACATGAGGCCGGAGAGGATTTCTGGAGGTTGCGCTGCTTCGAAGTCACCTTGCAGTCTAATACGCTAGAGTTCGCGCACGTGATCCTGCTCACGGCTTCATCATGGATTTGCGGCTGGTCAGGGTGTTTGGCGCACTTTGGCCGGTCGCCCTATCTTTACACAAAGTGTATTGATGAAATGCGAAACTTTCGGTGGGTGATTTCCTTTTTTTCGAAAGTCGATGTCAGGGTTGCGCCCTCACTCCGTAGGCGTCTGCTCTGCAACTGGCATAGGCTGCATTGATGGTGTCGGCCTCGAGGGTGAGCTGTTGAAGAAGTCCTGTAAGCTGTTCTGAAAGTAGCCCACCGGCTTCGACTGGGTCTGCTGCACGATCACCGGAAGCGCTGGCAGCTTCACTGGGTGCACGACTACCACCTGCCCCA
The DNA here is from genome assembly GCA_903913965.1 of uncultured beta proteobacterium. Taxonomy (GTDB): domain Bacteria; phylum Pseudomonadota; class Gammaproteobacteria; order Burkholderiales; family SG8-41; genus PALSA-1004. Next base: position 5,212 of record CAIWNB010000420.1, on the reverse strand, counting down.
CATCCGGGGTCGTGTGGGTCGCGCAGCCGCCCAGCAGGGCCAGCAATGCGGCGCAGGCGATCAGACAAATCAGCGACAGTTTTTTCATGGTCGAAGTCCTTGATGTTTTGGGCATTGGTCAGTTCTTGAAAACCTTGCTCCACCTGGTGGACCTTGGCAGTCCAACTGGCCAGTAGGGCGGCGGCTTCCGCTTTTTGCTGGTTGATTGCGGCCATGTCCACCGCCAGCTGGCGATCAGCACCGCGCTGCTCGATGTACTGCTCACCCGTGTACAGAATCACCAGTAGCGCCGCGATAGCAGCTACGCGGATCAGGAGGGTGCCCATCATGCGAACTCCTCCCGTGCCCGGCCCAGCAGGGCAAAGCGCTCGGCATAGCCGTTGGAGTCGCCCTCAGCCTGTGTTTTGTGGCCACGGTTGATGCGGTCGCAGTAGCCGTCAAAATCACCACTGTCGGCCATTGCATTCAGGTTTTCCATGTCGGCAAAGTCCGCAGCCGAATAGGCAGCCCAGAAAGGCTCAGCAAGCCGGTGCGGTTCCGATTCAAAGTCGGGCACATCCAACTCGCGGAAGTTAGCCCGTAACCGGTCGCGTACGGCCGCATGGTTGGCGCGGCCGGTCGTCTGAAATAGACCGTGGCCACGAAACAGGCTACCGTCGCCGGGCTGTGTGTTGCCCAGGTCTTCCCGACCCTCGTAGCGCGACTGGGTGGGTGTAGGCCCCCAGATCTCGGTGGTGTATCGCAGCCCGCCCGATTCATGTCCTACGTTGGCCAGAAAGAAGGCCATGCGGTCAGGCGTCAGGCTGATGTAGTAGGCGTCCATGGCCCCCATGAGGTAGGGCAAAAACAGTTGGGCACGACCAAGCCGAGCGCCGGTTGCCCGCGCCAGTTCTTCAGGTGTCACGGTGTCACCCCTCTTTGACGCGGGTGCGAATGATCAAGACAGCGAATCCCACCAGAACGGCGACCTCAGCCATGGATGGAGATTGGTGCAGCACCATTTGCGATGCACGCGCGTTCACGCCCAATGCCGGCGAAAACACTGCGACCGCTGAGCCAAGAGCCAGCAGCGTCCAGGCGATAGCTTTCAAGCCGTCGACAAGCCGATCATGGTTTGTCATTCCTTGAGCAAATGGTGTGGTGCGCTCTAGTTTATTCAAGGCTTCTGCCAGGACGATCAGCCCTGCCGCCCAGTGAAGGGTTTGCAGGAAATTGGTCATCAGGCGATACCTCCTGGCGCGGCCGGTGGGACTGGTGGTGTGCCAAACTTTGCAATCATGACCAGCAGCACCCGCTGGGCACCGCCACCCACGCAAAACGAGGCACACAAGAACATTGGGTCTGGTAGATTGGCCACCAGTAGCGCCATGGGCGTGAGGTAGCCAGCTGTCAAACTGCTCGCCACTGCCACGCCGATGCGCTTGAACGTGGTGCGTACCAGGTGCTGCCAGGTGTCACCCTCGCTCGGCACGCTGTTGAGCAAGATGATGGCCACGAGGCTGCCGAAAAAGCCCGCGATCAGCACATCCGCCCGCAAGCCCAGCGGGATGCCAAAGGCGGTGATCACCGGCACGGTCATACCGGCCGCAGCGTAGGTTGCAGCGGCCAGCGTGGTCGAGGTTGGTTCTGGCATTTACTATCCCAGTTGAGATTTTGTGGCGGTAAGTGATCGAATGGGAAACATTGCGGTAGGTTTGGGCATCACGTAACCACCCCAATGCCGTGGCTCGTAATAAACCGCAATGCACCGGCAGACTTTGCGGACAAAGAATGGGCCGTGCTATGCGCCTGAAGTACTCTTAGAGCGCCTTGATCTGCTACAAAGAGATTTGCAGGAAAGTCTCTAAACTTCAGCGATCCTGATCCCGTTACTTTGATGACATCGGGTGTATGTACTGGCGCGGCTTTCGTCCAAGCTTTGTAAATATTCGCGATGCGTTGATACCCAATACTATTTGGGTGAAATGCATCGTAGAGCCCAGTTATGTCAAGCACCCCGTCATCCGAACCAAGGTCAATGTATTCCAGTGAGTTTGATCCTGCCAGCGCCTTGATGCCATTGCGAGTGGCTGGCCAGTTATCCATTGGAACCCACTGGTCAGGAGTTGACTCAGCCACCCAGATGCCACCTGCTGTGTACGCCACGCCAACATTGTTGGGTATAACCAGCACTGCCTGCATGTTAGCCGCCAACACCTGCGTAATCAGCGTTTGCAAATCAGTCGTTTGATCAACGTTATTTTTGGCGCTGTTGATGCCCAGGTTGATTAGTACAACATCAGGCTTGGGTGTTTTGGCCGCAATGATTGCCACAGTGCCAGCAGTAATGTGGATAGCTGCATCTGCCCCAGAAATGCCGAAGTTGTAAACCCGAGCGCTGGCATTTAATGATTCGATGTAAGTGCGCAGCAACCGCACCGCGGACGGAATCAGTACATTGTCCTGCTGCGGCTGCGATGGGTATGTCGTCAGATTGATGAAGTACGAACTTGACGCTACAAGGTTAGGACTGAAATCTGGTAGGTTCACACAACCGTAAGAATATCCATTAGTCCATACATTTGGGTATGAATTGCAGCAAATTCCTGCGGTAGTGGAGTCCCCTAAAACAGCAATGGTGACGGGGCTTGATGCGGCAATGGCCGCCCTGATTTGGGTAGTTGTCAGCATGACTAAACCTCCTATACAAAATAGGAAAAGCTCAGCGCAATATGAACGGTGGAAGCTGTTGGCCAATCAGTGATTGGGCTATTCACATAGCTTTGACCGCTGCCACATTTGACGATGTACAGCTCAGCTGTGGCGGCCATTTGAGCACCGAGCGATGTGAAGCCTGCTGAGGTAAATCCTTGATATGCACCAAGTGCACCAAATTGCGAACCGAGACCAATGATTGATGCTGGTAGCCCCGTGATTTTTATGATGCCGGAAGCTGTGGTGTGTGTAACGACCCCAACAATATAAATGACAACAGTTACCTGCCTGCCAATTTTTGTATAACGCCCGACTTGCGATGAATAGGACACTGCCAAATTGCCCGGTGTAGCACAAGTGAAGACAGGTGTAAAAGTGCCTTCTTCATAGTCATCCAAGGTATTTGGATTGGCTGAAGGGACCTGTGTTGCGGGGAAATTGATTTGCCCGTTGCTGAGGCGCAAACTCGAAAAATCCCCAAACGGCTTTAAGGGGGTAGGAGCAATAGCAATGGGCGCAACTGGGGGTGTGAAATTGCCAGTGCGCAATGCCACACCTTTCAGGATTACAAAATCATCAATGTAGTCACCCTCTGTGTTCGCAGTGCCATAGTTCCAACCGCCCACAAGCAATGGAGCGAGTGACTGGGAGGTGAGCATGGTAACGATTGCGCCTGCGCCCAGGGTGGCGCTTCCTACTGAAACACCATCTACATAAATCGTTAATACGTTATTAGCACAGTTTGCAGAAATATGGTGCCAGTTGGTAGTGTCATTTGGGTACGGGTATGCAACATTGATTGCAGCGACGTTATTTCCCGAGCTAAAAACAATGGTATTGGTTGTGGAAATTGCCAAATACCATGCTGCGGTCAGGCTGCCAGGAACTCCCTTTGAACAAATGAACGACCACTTTGTGGCCAGATGGGAAGTTTTGAACTTGTGCCAGCATTCAATTGTCCAGGTTTCCGCCAACCGCAGCGAGTCGGCATCATCATCAATACTTAGGTAATTTCCAGCGCCCGAGTAGTCCAGGCAAGCAGTTCCAAATTTTGGAGCGGTAGTGCTTGTAGTAGCAGCACCAACGACATTCACAGCGTGGTGCTCATTTGAAATGTCGGTGAATACGATACCTGCGTTGGCACCCTCCATATCCAGGTGGAGCGCGCGGGATTCAATGGCCATCAAATCAGTCCGCAAAACCACTTTTGCACCAGCAGCCCACGCCAATGCTTCTTCCGTAGCATCTGCGCACTCCGCAATCAGCCCTGAGTCGAGGTAGGTGTACAAAGATTGCGATAGGTGCCCCACCAGGGCAGAACCGGCAACACCGGCCAGGTCGCCACTGGTAATGCCCTGGTACACACGCCATTTGCTTGCGGTGTCTGTGGCAAATGCGGCGGTGCTGGTGTGCGGTACCACGCAAACGTACCAAATGCCAGCGACACTGACTATGTCTTTGACAACATATGCGGTAGCCGTTACCCATGCACCCCGATTGGTGATGCCAGCAACGGCATAAATAGCACTGGTCAGGGTTCTTTTCACATTACCCAGGCGGTCGGTAGATGTGTCCGCAAGCGATGTTGCGATATCTGCAATGTGGTCAACGTCCGTCTTGGCGTTGTTCAGGTCGGTGATGCTAATGGCGGTCATGGGATTCCTTGATCGAGTTAATTGATGACGGAGGCTTTGGCAGGCACGGCGGCGGTATCGGCGGTGTAGTAATCGGCGCTGTAATTGATGGCGCGCAAGGTGACGTACTGGCCATCGGTGATATCCAACTCTTGCACCAGGTAGGCCATGGCCCCACGGGCGCTGTCGACTGCAAAGCTGAAGATGGTGCGGATACCGTCTGCGCCATAGCTGGTAACTATGGCCTCTGCGGGTAGGCTGGCCAGCACCACTTTGTTGGGCGCGCTGCCCGCAGTGCAGGCGATGCTTTGCAGTGAGCCGTCGCGTTTCATGAGCACGATGCTGTGGGCCGCGCTGGGGGTGAGCTCCACGTCCTGGCTAAGCGTTAACTCCAAGCCGCTTTGGCCCACCACTTCACCGTCAAAGGCCTTGAAGCGGGTGTTATCCACCACATCGATGCGGGCGTTGGGCAGCTGGCTGCGCGCGTCCAGCGTCGTGGTGGTCTCAAGTGTGATGCGCTGGCCACGCAGCTTCGCGTATTCACGGTTGGCCCGGTACCAGGCCTGCTCGAAGTTACGGATGCCCGCAATCTCAAACTTTTTGAGCTTGGTGGCGCTGTCATCCAGCGGCAGCGTGATCGTCTCGCTGGTCTCGCTGTCCGGGTCGGCATAGACGAACTGCACGCCGTCGTAGTCGCTGTCACTGGCAAAGGTGCGGGTGATGGTCTCGCTGCGGGGCTTTTTGTTGCGGTGTGTTGCGGCCGAATGAAAATTGACCAGTTTATGAAGGTTGTGCCGAACGAAAATTGACCAGGGTGGTTCAATCGACCTGCTTACTTTTTAAGCAGGGAGTCGAGGTGATCACAATGGACATGTTGGCCAAGG